>CAOZKB010000001.1 GCA_948571325.1 uncultured Candidatus Saccharibacteria bacterium
GTTGTATTTTTAAAGTGCAAATTAGGCTTTTAAAAGCCTACAGCTAAGTGTTACCCATATATTCATCCGTATATTATAAATTATTTTCTAGATAATGTCTAGGGGAGCATTGATAAATAAGATTTTAACATGCTATAATGATGGATGAAGGAGGAAATATGGCACAAGAAATGCAGAGCAAGAAAAACCAAACAGATCAAAAAGTAAACAAAGTCGCATTGGGGATTGCGGCGGCGGCAGGGGTGATTTTGCTCGCAGTAATAGTAATTGGCGTACTGGATGCAATACAAAGTAGTCCTGAACAGTCTTTAGTGACTGAGGAGGAGATTAGCGCAAATTGCACTGCTGCGGTATGCATGGAAAAGATTGAAATAACGGATGGGGTGGACAAAATCACCGAGGTGATTGGAGTGGAGCCAGAAGTTGATGAAGAAAACGGAAGTTATAAGTGGAAGATTAGTAGCAAGGAGAGCATTACCCGTGAGAAGAGCGGTGAGAGTTATTCTTTAAGTGCGACGGTTGACAATACAACCATTAAAAGTGATACGGTGGATTTATCGGTGTTTAGCGATTTAAGGTCTGAGCTACAAAACGGTGAAACTGTTACTTATGATGACTTAGTGAAGAGATTGAACGGCGTAGAAGGTATAGCTGTAAATAAAGCGGAAACTTCTAACCTATACAAGTGGGTCGACAAAAATGGTCAAGCTCTAACTGCGACAATCAGGAACAAGGATGGGATTTGTACAATTATTGCCTTGAGGTAAGCTGATTTAGACAAGCGGGGGGAATGTTTGGCGGAATTTGTGTTTGGTGTATTGATTGATTTCGTCGAGCGACATGTCGGTTTCGTTGCGAAAGTAATGTAGTAGAAGTGTAGCAACGCCAGCAACAAAGAAGTTAACATCGAGCCAGGCTTGGCGGTCGAAGGGACGGCGTAATGCAGTGTAGAGATTTTGACTGAGCTTATGGCTGATTTGGCTAATTAAGCGTAGGGTATCCGGAGAATTAAGCAGGAGGCGATAAGAGTCTTCGTGCTGTTTGAGAAAAACAGTGAGATGATCGAAGTAATGATCGACTTCGTATGGATGAAGCGGGCTGACGGGGTTGTCAAGAAAGGCTTGCATGATTTCTTGCTGGAAATCTTCGGCGACTTGGTTGAGATTGTCATAATAACGATAAAATGTGCCACGCGTAATGTTGGCTCGTGCGGTGAGATCTGTGACGTGGATGTTTTTGATGGATCGGCGTTCGGCGATTAGTTCGGCGAAGGCGTGTTTGATTTTTTGTTGAGATCGGCGCGAAGTGGTATTTTTGGCGGTGATTTTCATAAAATAATTATAACACAACTTGACGGAAAATAGACAAAAATAGCAAAAGTGTATAAATTTATACATGTGTATGAGTTTTTGTACTGTTTTGTGATGAAAAAATGAACTATAATATCTGATAGCCTACGGGCGCAACAGAGATACTGTGGGCAAAATAAGTTAGAAGATTAGATAAATTTGTAAAAAGGTAGGAAATATGTTGCAAAAAGTGACGGATTTGATTGTGAAGCGCCGAAATTGGATTTTGGTATTGTTTTTTGTGCTAACTGGCGTATGCGCGTTTTTGTCGACTAAGGTGAAATTGAATTATGATATGATGGAATATTTGCCGAGTGATTCAGAAACGCGCGTGGGGCTGGATTTAATGACGAATGAATTTGGTGAGGAAGTAGAGAGCCAATTGCAAGTAACAGTAGCGGATTTAGCGACAGAAGATAAGTGGACGGTGCGTGATAAATTGGTGGAAGTGGAAAACGTGGCGGAGGTAGCCTATGATGAAACGGATGAATATAACCGCGAGAACTATACGCGATACGTGCTGACAGTGGAAGCGGAGGCGGATTCGGAGCAGGCGCGGGGAGTTTATAAAGCAGTACAGGATTTATTGAAAGAGGCACCGGAAATCGCGGAGCGAGAGACGGCGCTAGGCGGGGCGATTGATGAGCAGAATCGAGACGTTTTACCGGTATGGATCTTGGCGCTGGCGGTGGGTTGTGCGTTGGTGATTCTAATAATTATGAGTGAATCGTATGTCGAACCTTTTCTCTTTATGGTGACGATTTTATTAGCGGTGGTGTTGAATAAAGGTACGAATATTATCTTCCCTAGTGTGTCGCACGTGACGGATTCGATTACGGCGATTCTGCAATTGGCATTATCAATGGATTATTCAATTATGCTGATGGAACGTTTCCGGCAGGAAAAGCAGCATGAGGCAGATAAAGTGAGGGCGATGCAGAAAGCTTTGCGCGGGGCGTTTACGGCGATTTCGAGTTCATCGGTCACGACAATTGTGGGGCTATTGGCGCTGGTATTTATGAGTTTTACGATTGGTCGCGATATGGGTTTGGTATTGGCGAAGGGTGTGCTGTTTAGTTTGGTAGCGATTTTTACGTGTTTGCCGGGATTGATTTTGTTATTCGACAAGGCAATTACTAAAACGCATAAGAAATGTCCAAATTTGAAATTAAATTTGCTAGGCAAGGCGGCGTATAAAGGGCGTTTCGTGGCGGCTGGGTTATTTGTGATTGTGTTCGTGGTAAGTTTTCTATTGAAAGGTAATCTCGGCATTACTTATACGGAAACAAATCAAGATGCGCTGGATGAGGTTTTTTCGGAAGATAATTTGATGGTGATGATGTATCAGAATGAGGATGAAGCGCGCGCGGCGGAGCATTGTCGGATGGTGGCTGAGTGGGCAGGCACGGATGAAGTACTATGCTATGGTAATACAATTGGCGAGCGGCTGACGGCGGAGAATCTGCGGATAAGATTGGCGGACTTGGCGGCGGAAACGGAAATTAGTGATGAAGTGATGCGGGTGATTTATTACCACTATTATAATCATGGTGAGACGGGTAAAATGACGGCGACAGAATTAGTGGATTTTATTGAGAATAAGGTCTATGGTAGTGAGGAATTTAGTAAGGAAGTGGATGCGGAAATGCGAGTGGATATTACAAGGTTGAGTAATTTTGTGCGTCCGAATGAATTTCAGCGGGCACGGAGTGGGGTGGAGCTAGCAGATTTGTTGGAGATTGATGTCGGTAAGGTAGATGATTTGTTGGTTTATTATAATACGCGGAATTTACAAACGTGGTTGACGTTAGGCGAGTTCGTGGAGTTTGCGAACAATTATGTTCTGAAGAATGAACATTATGCGGGTAATTTTAGTACGACACAGCGCGAAAAATTAGCGACGGTAGCGCGGTTTACGAATCGTAATGAATTATTGATGCGTAAAACAGCAGCGGAAAATGCACAGCTGATTGGCATTGATGTGGTGACAGTAGAGCAATTATATGAATATCGGAAGTTACTTGGAGTGCAAGAAAAAGTGGCGACTGGTGAAATGAGGATGACTTTGGCGGAGTTTGTGAGGATGGTGCAAATGTTGGCGCAAAGCCCGGAGTACGCGACGCAAATGTCGCCTGAAGTTCTGCGAGCGGTGCAAGGGTTGAGCGCGTTAGTGGATCCGCTAGATACGACAAGGTATGATTATCGTGAACTTTATGCGTATTTGCAACAAGTGGGAATGATGTTGGGGCAAGTATTGCCGGTGAGTGAAGAATTGTTGCAGAATGTTTATATTATATATGGCGTGCAGCAGGCGCCAGAGGTGTGGATGACGCCAGTAGAGTTGGTGGATTTTGTGTTGGCACACCAGAATGACGAGAGGTTGGCTGGGCAGATTTCAGATACGGTATTGGCGGAGTTGGTGACTCTACAGAATGTGATGGCGAGTGTGGTGAATGGGCGAAGTTATGCGCCGGCAGAGATGGCAGAATTTTTGGGTACGGATAATGAAAATATGAAGTTGTTATATTCCCTGTATGAAGTTAAATGGCAGGGCAAAGACATATGGATGTCGGTGCAAGAGTTTGTGCAATTTTTGACGGGGGATGTGATGCGGAATGTGAAATATCAAAATGAGATTTCGGCGGAGCAACAACGTAAACTTACGACGATTGAGAGTTTGATGGATGGCGTGCTAAAAAATCGGGCGTACATGGCGACGGAAATGACGAAGATTTTGCAGATGCTGGCAGGTGAAGTAGAGCAGAATTTGATTGAATTATTGTACATGTATCATGGCAGTATTTATCATTACATAGACACGTGGACGTTGACAGTGGAGGAGTTGGTGAATTATTTGCATGGAACAGTGCTTATGGATGCGAGATTTGATGATTTTATCGATACGGAGATGCGTGAGCAGGTAGCTAGGGCGAAGCAAAAAGTAGCGGACGCGAAAAAGTTATTAGTGGGTGAGAAGTTTTCACGCGTGGTGATAAATAGTAAAATGGCGGTGGAATCGGAGGAAACTTTTGATTTTATTGAACGCTTGAAGACGGAGTTTGACGATGGGCTGGGTGAACATTATTTGGTGGGTAATTCGGCGATGGCGTATGAGATGGCGCATAGCTTCCCTGTTGAGATGGATATGATTACGGTGATTACGATGATCTTTATCTTCGTAGTGGTGTCGGTAACGTTCCGTTCGATGATTGCTCCGCTGATTTTGGTGCTACTGATTCAGTGTGCGGTATATCTGACGATGGGAATGATGTCGGTAGGTGGCGGTAGTTTATACTTCATTGCATTACTGATTGTGCAAAGTATTTTGATGGGGGCGACGATTGATTATGCGGTGCTTTATACTTCATATTATCTTGAGATGCGACAGAAAATGAATGTGAAAGAGTCGATTATTGAGGCGTATAATCGTTCGATTCAGGCGATTGCGACGAGTGGATTGATTCTGATTATCGTGACGTTGATTGTAGGAAGTTTTACGACGGCGGTAGTATCAAAAATTACGGTGGCAATTTCGCAGGGCACAACTTGTGCAGTGGTGTTGATTTTGTTACTTTTGCCGGCGATGCTGGGGGCGTGGGATAGGGTGATTGTGAAGAAAAAGTAGTATAATAATGGTATGGAGAGCCTAGATTTGAACTCGCGGGGGTATTATTTGTGGAATGATTCCCTGGGGTTCGCAATGGGCGAAAACGAAGCAGAGACGACGGTGCCGGTAGCGTCGCTGACGAAAATGATGACGGCATTGGTGGCGCTGGAAGAACTTGATAGGCGAGAAGATTTGGATTTGACGACGATGGTAAAAGTGCCGGCGGAGGCTTTGCGGGGGTTGGCGGAGTTTGCGGTGGTGGGATTAAGTGCCGGACAGGAAGTGTCGATTGAGGATTTGCTTTATGCGACGATGTTGCCGTCGGCAGGTGATGCGGCGCAGGCTTTAACGCTAAGCGTAAGTGAGAATTTGACGAATTTTGTGGATTTGATGAATGCGCGAGCGACGGAAATTGGTATGACAAATACGCATTTTAGTAATACTTATGGTCGGGATGAAGAAAACTATTCGACGCCGGCAGATATGGTGAAATTGATAAAAGTGGCCTTGGCGAATCCAGAGTTTGTAAAAGTGTGGGAAAGTTTTGAAAAGGAAACGCCGACGCTGGGTAAGATTATGAAGAAGACTTTTTTAGCGAATGATGTGGGTGGCTGGCGGATTTTGGGTGGCAAAACTGGTTTTACCAATGCGGCGGGGCGGTGTTTGGCGAGTACGGCGGAGGTGGAGGGGGCGAAGTATATTCTGGTGACGGTGGGGGCGGAAAATGGCCAGCATGTGGCGGACGCGGAGAAAGTTTATCAGAAAATCATGGAGGATTACGAGCCGGTGAAGATTGTGTCGGCGGGTGATAAGCTGGTGGGAATTGGTGTAAAAGGTGGCGCAACAAGAGTGCTAGACATAGTGGCGGAGAGTGATCGAGAAGTGGTATTAGCGAATGATGTGCGGCAGGAAGATCTGGAATACCAATATGATGGCGTAGCTGAAGTGACGCGAGAAACCGAGGCGGGGAGTAAATTGGGGGAGTATAAAATCTTGTGGGATGGGCATGAAGTTTTTGCACAGGAAATTTATTATAATGAGCCGGTGGAGTTTTATAATTACGCTTTGGTGGGGTTGGGAGCGGGTGTAAGTTTAGTGTTGCTATTGAGTGCGACTGGCTTAGTGGTGTGGCGGAAGCGCCGAGAGCAAGGTCGTAATAGTGAGAAAAATGAGAAGCGCAAAGGGCGGGATGCGCGTGGTTGGCAGAAATGGTTGCCATTGGGGTTGATGATTTTGTTCGTATTGAGTGTAATGGTGAATTATTTGGTGTTTCAGAGTTGGTTTGCGCCGGCGGGTGAGACGGAGATTTATCAGACAGAGTTGAAAGTGGCCGAGAAAGAGCCCGAGGCGCAGGAATCAGAGAGTGCGGAAGAAGGTGGCGAGAATGAGGAAGATGAGGGTGGAGCAGGGGTGCAGAAAAATGCACAGCAAACGACGCCAGTGTTGGGCAATTGTACGATGAATTATGGTAATTTAATGCTAATAAATCCGAATTTTAGAGTAGGAACAGATTTTATTGCGGCGCGGAAGCGACAGTTGATTTCGATATCGAAGACTTATGGAATTCCGGAGTATAAGGCTGGTAATGGTGATAATTTAATGATGCCAGAAGCAGCGGAGCGTTTGAACGAGATGGTGAAGGCGTATCGAGCAGCGAATCCGGGGCACGAAATGGGGACACGGTCGTGTTTTCGGGAGCGCGGGACGACTTGTGGTCGGCTGTGTGCGGCGACGGGAACTTCGGATCATCATACGGGGTTAACTTGCGATCTGATTGATAACGCTTACGGTACGTCGCTGGATACAGATGAGTTTAGTAAGCATAAAGAATGGCAATGGTTGAAGGAGAATTCGTATAAGTATGGATTTATTGATCGTTTTCCGGAGGCTTGGGCGGGGAGCGCGATGACGGAGCCGATTAATGTGGACGCGAATGGTTCGACGGGGTTGTTTGAGGCTTGGCATTATCGTTATGTAGGAGTAGAGGCAGCGACGGAAATTGCGACGGGTAAATATAATAATGGCAAGTATGATTCGCTGGAACATTACCTGAAGATGACTGGAAAAGTAAAAGATTTGAAAAATGGAGAATGCTAAAAGTTTGGGGTGGGTTTTTGGGCTTGATTTTTGAGGTAAATTGCGAAAAAGTATTGACTTTTTGAATGAAGTGTGCTATAATGGAAGTATGGGGTTAGATTTTGTTGCCCTATGGATGGAATTCAGTAGATTTTTGGCTCGGAAGTTGGGGTTTTGGGGAGACTAAAAAACTGGACTTTTGGATTGAAAGTCGGAAATGTAACAAAATGGTTGCTTAAAAAAGGAGGAAGATGGATGGAACAAGAAATAACAATAGTATTATCGAAATATACGCATCTCTTGGAAGAGCTAAATGCAATGTTTAAGGATCTTGAACATGTAATCAAAGAGAATACAAGTCTGAGAGAGCAGGTTCAAGTACTTGAGGAACAGGTTGTGCAACTTGGTGGAGTAGTGGCTAAGGAAGCCGAATCGGTGGTCGCGCAGGCAAAGATTGATGAGATGGCTTTGGCGGATGTGTCAGGAATGACTGTCAATGTTTTTAATGCTTTACACTATGGAGCAGGGATTAAAACGCTAGGTGAACTTGCGTCGCGTAAGGCTTCTGAGATATTGAGGATTAATCGCATTGGCAAGGCATCGTTAAATGAAATTGCGGAATTTTTGTATAGTAGAGGGTTGGATTTTGTCAAAGAAGATAGTGTGCTGGAGCAGAAACGAATTGATAAGATTTTGCTGCCGAGTAAAATGAAGTCGGTGAAGGTAGAAGATTTGGGATTGTCGAAAAAGGCTTTTGAGTGGATGTGTAAGCTCAAACTTGAAACTGTCTATAATATATGGCAGTATGATGGAGCGACCTGCTATTTGAACTTAAAAATTCAGGATGAGGAGGCTTTTGAGAACATTGTTAGTTGTTTGGAGAAACATGGCTTTTCTTATCCTTTTTCTTCCTGAAAAGCCCCCCGGCGGAAGGTCGGGGGCTTTTTGTAGTAAATCTTAATATAGGGGGGCTATTTTAGAAGGATGTTTTTATTTCTTTAAGTTTTTGGTGGTTCTATTACGTGGTTCTTGGTCTTCGCGGAAGCTGAAGAAAATTGGCGTGCCGACGAAGGGGAATTTTTCACGGATTTTGCGCTCGAGGAAGCGCTTGTAGGACCAGTGTAATAGGCCTAAGTCGCGACCATGCACGACGAACCAAGGTGGACAGATGTCGGTTTGGACCATATATTTGAGTTTGGGCCGAGTGTTTTTGAGGCCGGCAGGTGGATGGTCGATGACGGCTTCGGAGAGGATTTTGTTGAGTTCGGAAGTTTTGATTTCTTGATGACGAGTGGTGTCAATCTCGGTAGCGAGTTCAAAAAGTTTGGTGACGTTTTGACCGGTTTCGCTACTGGTAATAAGTACGGGAGCGTAAGGGAGAAAGTTGAAGTCGTATTCGAGTTTGTCGAGGATTTCGTCAGTATTATCGATTAAATCGGCTTTGGCAAGGACGATGATAATTCCCTTGCCGGCTTCGATGATTTGACCGGCGAGCGACTGATCAAGTTTAGAATGTGATTCGGTGGCATCGACGAGCAATGCACAAATATCAGCTTCTTCAATGGCAGCAAGAGTGCGCAAAGCGGAGAATTTTTCGATGCCGACTTCGCGTTTGCCAGGCTTGCGTAGGCCGGCGGTGTCGAGAATTTCGAGGGTGCGACCGTAATATTTGATTTCGACGCGATTAACGTCTCGCGTGGTACCTTGACGAGAACTGACGAGGGCTTGTTGTTTTTGGCCAAGGGAGTTAAAAAGGCTACTTTTGCCAACGTTAGGGCGGCCAATCAAAGCGATTTTAAGCGCAGTGCGCGATTTTTGTGACCAGTCATTATTTTTTTCGGGAGACACGTCCTCACGGCCTGTCGTTACGGGCGTGAGGCGCTCATTCTCAGTCGTAGCTTCCGAAAGCTCCCGAGAAAAATCATGCCTGCTTTCAAAATCGCGTGCTGTACTTAAAATGTGGTTGATAGCGGATTTGAGCTCTTTGGTGCCCTGTCCGGTGGTGGCGGAGATGCGGAAAGTTTGCGCGGGCTTGATGCCGAGGCGGAGAAATTCTTCATTTGGGAGAGAATCGCCGAGGTCGGACTTGTTTAGTAGGAGTAGTACGGGTTTTTTGGACTTGAGGGCAGATTTGGCGATTTGTTTGTCTTTGTCATCGGGATATTTAGTGCTGTCGAGGGTAAGAAGAATGAGTTCGGCACTGTCAATAGCGTCAGTAATTTGGTCTTGAATACCGGCTTCAAAATCGTCATCAGGGTCTTTGAGACCAGCAGTATCGATGAGGAGGAAACGATTATCAATGCGAGCTAAAACATTGTCTCGGGTAGTCCCCTCTTCGCGAGCGACGATAGCGATGTTTTTATGCGCAAAACGATTAAGCAGGCTAGATTTGCCAGCGTTAGTTTGACCAACGAGGGCGACGATAGGAAGTTTTTTCATATTCTTATTATAACATACTTTTTGGGAAAAAATCAAACCTTTATTTTTGTTTTTTGCTTATGTTATGATGGAGGGTAATATGAAACGGTATTTTACTACTTCTAATATTGGTTTCCGCTCGCGTATTTTTTTTGGGGGGGGGGGTATATTGTTTATTAGCTTATGCTAGTTTAGTTGGCTTAGCTCTGTTAATGGTACTGTTTTTTGTTACTAACGGTAATAGCGCCTTCTTCTGCATTAGAAAATAGTACAGATGGCGCTAGTGCAGAAGTAAATGTGGATGTTATACTTGGGGTTACGTAGTCGTTGCAAAAGGCACAAATGCTAAGGAGGCGCAGGCTATTCCAGTGCGCTGTTTGGTAAAATAGTGCAACAGTGGTAAGATATAGATAAGTAATTGAAGGATAAATATGAAAAAATTATTGTCCGTAGTGGTTCCCTGTTATAATGAGGCGCCAGTGTTGGATAAATTTTATACTGAAATTAATAAAGTAAGTCATGAAATGACAGAGTTGGGTTTTGAATTTTTGTTTGTGAACGATGGCAGTAAGGATGAGACGTTGAAGAAGATTGAAGAATTACGTAATAAAGATCCGCGCGTGAGGTTTGTGTCGTTTTCGCGGAATTTTGGTAAGGAGGCAGCGCTACTGGCTGGGTTGGATTATGCAAAGGGTGATTACGTGGTGGTGATGGATGCAGATTTGCAGGATCCGCCGGAAATGTTGCCAAAAATGTATGAATATATCAAAAGTGGTGAATATGATTCGGTGGGAACACGGCGGGTGACGCGTGAGGGTGAGCCGCCGATTCGAAGTTTTTTTGCGCGGATTTTTTATAAATTGATTAATAGGATGTCGAAAGTTGAAATGGTGGATGGAGCACGGGACTATCGTTTAATGACGCGGCAAGTGGTAGATGCGATTATCTCAATGCGAGAGTATAACCGTTATTCTAAGGGATTGTTTAGTTTTGTGGGGTTCCGGACGAAGTGGTTAGAGTACCAGAATGTGCAGCGAGTAGCTGGTGAAACACACTGGTCATTCTGGGGGCTATTAGTGTATGCGATTGACGGAATTTGCGCGTTTTCGACGGTGCCGCTGATCTTGGCGGCGATTATGGGGTTAGTGTTTTGCTTGGCGGCGTTTGTGATGATTGTGGTGATTGTCGTGAAGACTTTGGCGTTTGGTGATCCGGTGGGCGGGTGGCCGAGTATGATTTGTGTGATTTTGCTGGTGGGGGGTATTCAGTTGCTGGCGTTGGGAATTATTGGACAATATCTGGCAAAAACTTATCTAGAAACTAAGGGGCGCCCCGTGTATATCGTGCAGCGGACGGAAGAGGATAGGGAGTTGGTCTTGGCTTAGCGTGCTAGGCAGCGGATTGGTAGGCCGTAGTTAGAGCGGGGAATGTAATATTCGGGGAACATATTGGTGACGCCAATATGGAAGGTTAGTGTGTTCGTACTGGTGGCGTAGGCAGTTAGGTCTAGGGCAATGATGCCAAATTGAACAAGCCCGTAGTAGTCGGTTTTGATGGTGGTATGCCCGCTACGTACGAAATATAATGGACTAGTGGCGATATTGAAATTGAGATGGTTGATGGTGCTAGTAATGTTTGATGCCATACCGTAGGCCGCAAAGAGGCGATTGAAAGTAGTGGAAGGGTAATTATTGCTGGTGGGTAGTTGCCAGTTGCTGGGGCAAATAGAACCAGGGGCTTCTGCGTCGGTGATTGTGTCGCCAGTACCAGCCGTGGCGGCGCCCCACTAATAACGATAACCAGCCCCTATTTTATAAAGATTAAAATTGCCAAAACCAAATGTTATATCTATTGTATCATACATAACCGCTACCGCGCAAGACCTTTTTATGAGAAAAATTGCCCCACTTGCCATTATGCGTCGTTCGTGCTATAATAAGGGTTATGACTGAAGAAGAAATAAGGGCAGTTGTTGCCAACTTCGTAAATCGTTTGCGCAAAAAAGGGTTTAAGCAAAGTGGGTGCTTTATATTGCTTGAAGAACGAGCTGGTGTATATAATCTTCGCCTTGCCAAAGAAAAAGGCGGTTTATTCGCTATTTCCTACCCTGACGACCTCTCCGAGAAGTCCGCGACCGCCACCTGTGAATTATCTGGCATATTGTATTATGCTCTCAAAAATCGGCAACGCAACCTCAAAGCAGCGCACGCCACTCCTAAGGAAGTGCGTGTTCAGAACGGACGCAAAGCCAGTCTGGAACGCTGGGGATCTGCCAACAAAAACAAAAATTAGACTAGACGAAAGTGTTTTAGCTTGTTATAATAGAAACATAATTTATTTAATCGACTAGAACAAAGCCCCTGAAAGGCGATTGGAGGTAGCAATACCACAATTACCTTGACGGGGCTTTTTCGTCGAACTTCTTATATTATAAATCATTAACAGAAAGGAGTAGTGCCTATGAGCACTAGAAGTAGGATCGCTATTGCCATAAAAAATGGCAAGCAGACGACATATAAAAGTATATATTGTCATCTAGATGGCTACCCTGAGGGCGTAGGCGAAATGCTTACAACTTTTTACACTACGAGGCGCAAGATTAAGAAACTGATCAAAAGGGGTAATCTGTCCGTCCTGAATAGACAGACCGGAAGTAATTGTCGACTAGGGCGCTTATTCTCAAAAGACGCGTCCGTCGCATACCGAGATAGAGGCGACAAGAACACCAACGCGCTAGAAGCTACGAGTATCGAGCAACTTCGAGAACAGGCGCGACACTACTTTGCGGAATATCTGTATATCTGGAACGATGGACTTGGCTGGCAATGCGAAGCCGTAAAGTGGTAAGAATAAAAAGTAAGACAAACAAAATAAGCGAAGTTTCCGCGCGACGCTTGGCGTAGGGAGCTTAGCAATAGGTATAACACGCTAAAAACCTTTGAAGCGGAGGGTTTTTGACGCGCATAATTTGGAGGTAATAGATGGCAAGCTCACTCAATGTCAATGGCATTGGGACTTCTAGAAAGAAGTCGTCATTGTCAATGATAGATAAAGATGCATTTTTGGCAGAACTACGCGAACGAACCCGCAAGCCAATTCCGCAAACAGAACAATACATAGACTCAAAAGCTGACAGGCTAGTAGCGAAGTTTAACGCCCCAGAAAGTCGCGCCTTTTATTGCGACTGCGCCCGGTATTTATCGGAAAACTTTATCGAGTGCGCTATCGAAAATACATTTCGTCCACGACCGAGGAACCCTATTAGAAATAAGGCTGCTTATTTCGGGCGAGTATGCGTCAACGAACTGGTAAGATTAGGTATTTACCAGTAGCCTATACCTGTTATCTCCGACCAATTTATCAACTAAACGGAGATTTACAAATGAGTAATTTTACATACAAAAAAGAAGATCCTATCGCTATGATGACGCAATTCGCCTCGTGGGGTTTACCACAGACGATGGTAGTAGCGAAAGATCCAAAAATCAGTATGGAAGAAGCCTTTAAGCGGCGCATCGACAATGATGTCGTAGCGGCCGGCGCTTCGCCAAAGACCGTGCGCCATTGCGAGTATATTGGTAGGTTGGCAACCGATTTCTTCGGCAAAGATAAAGAAATGACCACCCTCGACATTGACGATGTGCTCAATTATCACGACCATCTAGCCTCGTGGCTACGTCCCGATACGGTACGCAAAGCCCTGACCGACCTCAAATGCGTCTTGCGCTGGTGCGCTATGCGGGGCTACCGCGTGCTACATCCCGATTTTATCAAACTGCCAAAGCACGAGAAACGCACCGTCAACTTTCTGACCGAAGAAGAAGTCTTTGAGTTTATCAATGTCGTGCGCCAACCTCGGATCGGTTTGTCGGAGCAAGGACGCTTGCGTAATGTGGCGATCTGCGAGTTGTTATACTCGAGTGGGGTGCGCGTGTCGGAACTTGTGGCACTAAACCGCAAGCAGATCAAACGGCGCGAATTTGCCGTGGTTGGTAAGAGTAAGCTGGCGCGTCCGTGCTTCGTGTCGCCACGCGCCGATCACGCCCTCAAGGAATATCTTGCTACTCGTAAAGACAAGAACCCGGCGTTATTCCTGTCAACCGAGGAAGAAAAACGCCTAAGTGACCAAAGTGTGCGCAATGTCTTTAAGCGAGTGTGTATGATGTCGGACTTCGAGGGCGTCCACCCGCACACTTTCCGCCACTCGTTCGCCACAAACTTGATTAATCATGGCGTCGATATCAGCTTCGTAAGCAAGTTTCTCGGCCATGAAAGCCTTGATGTGACGAAGATCTACCTGCACTTTACTAATCAAGGCCTGAAGAAGATCCATCAAGCCGTAATGGGTTGCTAGAAATCGCACATTATGGAGGCAAAATATAAAGATGGTGCTTTTAGGTACGGCACCATCTTTTTTGTGCTAGCACTCCTCCGCGCCCTGACGCCGTCGGTCGTTCCGACCTTTGGGCGCAAGCGCGTCGTCGCCGGCCAACTACCTATCTCTAAACTCTTTCTTTTTAAGCGGCTTAAACATATATTTATTAATCATTTTATCGTCACCGAGAATATGTCGTTCAGATCGTGATAATGTGTGCCTGTCCATTTTCAACTTGGTGAGCGCCGCAGTACAAACAAAATCCGCCGCTTGGAGCATTTTATAATCTTGCTGTCGAGCAACCTTGATTTCTGGGTTATTAAACATAGCCGTACAGACCGCCATAATGATTTTAGCTACGCCGTCTTGCCCATTATCATAGTAAACTTTCACCTTGTCGAATTGCACGAAGTATTGGTAATGTTGTCGAATAAAATCAGTAATCTGTTGAACGAGCTTCTTAGCAAGTTCCATACTGGTATCAATATGTTTCTTCTCGACAATAAAGTTCTTGTAACTAAACTGAGCTTTCTCAATAAACGCCTTTGTACGACGAAAAATCTGTAACCGTTCTTCAACAGACATCGTAGCATATTCGTATTCGCGCCGAATTAGCGGTCCCATATGAACAAAGTTTCGCTTGAGCATAGTTTCGCTAAGCGCGCGGTCAAAGCTCTGGAACAAGCCAGACATATCGTCGGCTTGATTATGAAATACCATACTAATGATGTAGCAGGGGCACTTCGGGTCGTATGCCCCAAAATCACCGCTTTCGTCTATGAAGATGCTTAATTCTTTTGGTGATTGCGTCATATACAGCCCTCTATAAGTTTTATATCTAAGCACCAAAGTGGCGGGGGCTAGCCCCGCCGATCGGTTGGACCAAGAGCGTTACGCCCAGCCCAGTGATTACATTATAGCACACCCGATTAATGATGTAAAGAGTTTTAGCTAGCGACTTTCCGCCCACTATTTCATTTTCTTCGCTAACTCTTTGCTAGTAAAGTTCCCGTTACCTAGTATTATCGCTACTACTGCCGTGAGTAGCATTGCTCCAGCCAGCCACCAAATCAAGTTATTCCACCCCACCAGCCAAACCGCTCCAGCTTCCATTCCAAATGCTAGTGACCATACCGACCTTAATGCTTCCATGTTCACCATACTTAACACCGCCGCTAGTATTAGCCCTACTATTACCGCAAACCCTACTGCCATCACGCTCAACATCAGCAAATATACGGCATAAACCACCCGAATCTGCCCCTTGGTGGCGCCCAGCGCATGATAGAGCGAAATAATCTTCAGGTCTTTGCCAATCAGCCTCGCGTAAGTACTTAGCGCAATAATCACCGCGATTACTACCAGCACTGCCGCAACAATCTTAAACACCAGCCAGGCATTCTGTAGGTTCTCATAGGTTGTCAGTGGGTTGGACACCGCCGAAACTACTTGATACTTATAATCTTTGCCGCACATGTTAAAGACCCGGTCGGTTTCCGAGCAATAATTTACTTTATCTTGATAGTATTTATAGGCTGCTTCTATATTCTCAAACTGTGCAAACACTATGCCCATTTCTTCCGCGTCCATATCTTCCATCGCTACGAACCCGGAGGGTGGCTCTATGCTATCACTATCTACCGCCGGCTCCACTGCGGCGGTTTTAATCACGAAGTTTTGACTCGCACCTGTATTTATCTGCCCTAAAATCAAATCTAAAGGATTACCGCCTTGTTCAATGATTGCTAGCGACAGACTACTTATATACACTCCGCCCGGCAAAATCTTGGCAATATAATACTTTTCTTTAGTTTTACTTTCTACAGTTTGATGTAGCGTCTTTTCTCTCACTTCTTTAATAGCGTCTAGTTGCTCCGTCACTTCCGCGTCGCGCTCTGGCATTTCTATATCGGCAAGCTTCGCCGCCACCTCCAGCGGCACGACTACTTCCGTCACATCGCTCTCGCTCCTATTTTGCGCGTCAACAAACACATCTTCTTTCAGTTTATAAAACATGCCGTCCGTTGTTTGGCTAATCTCCGCTGGGATTATCTCCCCACCATATCGCTCAACATTCTTCTTAATCTCCGCTACTCCCGCCGTAATATCGCAGTCCTCCCCGCAAACATTTGTGTCAACACTGCTTATAACTAGCACTTTACCATCAGTCGGAGCTAGCATTTCCGCGAGCACTGTATTTTCTAACCCTTGTAGCACAAACACTCCAGCCGTCACCACACTAAAGAGTAACCCGACAATTATCACGACCGTGAACGCGCGCTTCTTGTGGGCTTTGACTCCGGCAAAGCCCAGCCTAAGATAATCAATAATTCTCATTTAATCTTCTTTCAGTTTCTTGGCAATGTGTTTGGCGGAGAAGCGGCGGAGGGTAAAGAGTAATGACAAAGGCGCTACTGCCATTACCACAAGTAAAATAAACCAAAATGCTCCGTTAAACATAAATAGTGTAATCTTTGGTAGATAATCTAGACCATAAAACGCCCGCAATCGTTCGGCTAAGGCTCCCGCGCTCGTCAACGCCAACATTCCGATAAACAGAAACGCAATTATAATCGTCGCCACTATAGCAAGCAAACAAAGCTCTACCAAATATAAGAAATAAATTAAATAGATATTTCCCGTACTTGCTCCCATTGCCCGATAAAGTGCCACCGTCGCCGCATCTTGATCGATCAGGTGCGCAAAAGTCATTACGGCTACTATTGTCGCAACAACCAGTAGTAAGATTTCTACGGCAATTAGTAAAACTTTTTGAGTATTAAATGAGTTGACTACACTGAGTGTCGTTCCGAATAGATCCTGTGCATTATACTTAAAGTCCGTATATAGTTTTACTCCAAACTTTTTTTCGTCTGGGCTGGCAAACTCTGCCGCCCTATATGGATCGTCGAACTTTACTACTGCTGTTTTCTGAACTGGCGCAGTATTATACCACGCGCCATCTTCTGAGAGATATTTCTCTAACTGTTCTTTAATATATTGTTCTACTTTTCCCGAACCATCGTCAACTAGCCAAAAATCGTCATTAGTCGCACTCGGAAGTTGCGCTAAAATCACATTCAATGGATTAAACCCAGCAAGAGTTGGTTTACCAGTTTCAGTGCCCGGAATACTTCCAACTCGATACAATGTTCCGTTTATTCTTTCTTCAAAACTCTCCATATTCTGTGACGGTTTCCATCCCTCCGGCATAATCGTTGGTATTTTATCGTTCAGCAAAGATCCCCATAAATCCGCGTCGATAAACTGTTCGACCGCCGCTTTATCAATAACCCGATATGGATAATCTAATTGATAATACCAATAATAGCCGATAACCTCTCCGTCATATTCGCCTACTCGTTCCCGAACTTTTTTGTCATCTTCCTCGCTTAAAACTGGTTCTAGGCTGATTTGAGATATTTCTTCTGGGCTATATATGGAACTAAAATCAGCATTTCCACCCCAGCTGCCATATCTTGCCTCAATATACACATCTCCACTCGTCTGCCCAGCAGAAGCCGTAATTGTGGTTTTCTCAATTCCAGAGGCAATGAAGTTAAACCCCATAATTACGCCGAATAACAAAGAAATTGTCAAGACAATAATTACACTACGCTTTTTGTGCTCAGCGATATTGCTCCAACTTAAGCGTAGCGCATCAGAAAACTTCAAACCCATCTCTACTTTTCCTCCGTCACTCGACCATTTTTGATACCGATAACCTGCGTCGCAAACCTCTCCACCATCGGATCGTGGCTGGCTACAATCATGATTGCGCCGGTATCTTGTTGAATCTTTTTCAACATCTCAATCACATTCTTCGCGTTTTCCGGATCTAGATTATTCGTCGGCTCGTCCGCTAGAATAATCTCCGGATTCATAAACATCGCTCGCGCCGCGCAGGCTCTTTCTGCCTGTCCACCGGATACTTCTGACGGTAATTGATTTAAGACTTCAGCAATACCGAGTTTCTCCGCTAACTCCTTCGCCCTTGCTTCGCGTTCGCGTTTCGGCATTCCGGCGAAAGTTCCCATCAGGGCGATATTTTCGCCAATAGTGAGTTGGGGTTGGAGATAAAATCCTTGAAAAATAAAACCAATTTTATGACGGTAAAAATCTGTTCGCGCCTTGCCTTTGAGCTTACTGACATCTTGTCCGTCAATTAATACTTTGCCACTTGTCATTGGTTCTATTCCACCGATAATGCTAAGTAGAGTCGATTTTCCGGAACCGCTGACACCGCGAAGCATGGTAAAACTACCAGTTGGGATTTCTAAGTTAATATCAAAGAGCACTGGCTTTTTACCGTAACTCTTATTAAGATTTTCTAGTTTGATTGTCATATACTTATTATACTGCATAATCAATGTTAATATAGGAAAATACCCCGACCGAAGTCGGGGCAGTGTTCATTCTTGGCAGGTGATTGACAATATCTTCTTGTAGCCTTATACGGTCATATAGCACTATTGGCCTAAGGCTTGCGCTTTAATACGTGCATTCAACCAGGAATGACTTGTCGGGAGTGATCCAGCCCATACGAGGTGCAATTTCAACCTCCACGCGAGTAACATCCGGTCCGCACCAGAAGTCCTTGCTGTCAAAAATGCCGGTGCAGTTGTCTGCCTCCCAGATGGTGCCGTTGTTGCCGGACATGGTAATGTTAACCTGATATTTAGCGCCATCCCAATCCTTTACTTTGAGCCAGATTGTGGCATTGATTCCGCCGGCCTTATAAGCGACCGTTGTCTTGCGGTGCCCAACCCATGTGGACGACATATCAAGCGGCATAATACCGCCATTGTCGTTGCCGACGCTCTCGGCAGCCTCAACGACCACTTCCGTCTGCTGCTCTGCAGTATCAGGTGTAGCCTCTGCGGCAAACGCCGGAGCGGCCATGGACATAGACATTACAACGGCAAGAGCCGTTGCTAAAAACTTACGCACTTTCTTCATGAATAATCACCTTGAACCTTTCTTGAAATGTGCTTGCCATATTACCCCGCCATTGAACACATATTCAATTATACACCATTCCTAGCGATAACACAGCGATAACACAAGACTTTTTGTCTTTTAGTTTTATGTCATACCCTCTTAATATCTTCCGCTCTCATCGCCGCCCAAATCTGTCCGCGTGCACCCAGCACGACCCTGTCGCACCCCTCTGGCACATCTTGGACGACATAGTATTTGTCGTCGTATTGGCGCAGATGTCGCCCATCATAGTCAATTTTCCGCAATGGCACAACCATCTCGCCCTTATGATAAATTAGCGGTTTATCTACATAAGTTTTGCCGGTGTTGGGGCCGGTGCTTACGACCGGCTTAGAAACTGGCACTACGGGCTTTGTATTCGCCGTCTGCGGCGTTTTATCGACCGAATTGGTAGTTGATATTACCATTGACTTCGGGCAAGCGTAGCGCGCCCCTACGGCGTCGAGATTGAGGTAATGCGTCCCGACCCTGAGCGGTTGCCAATTAGCGTCGTTCACGATATTATTTTTAGCGTCTTTTACGATACCAGTATGTCCGTATTGGCCGGTATTGTAGGAGAAGATGGCGCCGTTCTGTTTCTTACACTCTACCCAGCCAAAGGTGCGTATGAGATAATCCACCATATCACGCCCATTGACCGGACCGTAGTCAGGGTTCTTGATAGAGTATTGACGCTTGCCGGTAGCGAGATAGCCAGCATATTTGGAGCATTGCCAGCCCTTACCGCCGTCATTATCGCCGTCCGGCAAGATACGGTTGAGCGGGTTAATGTCCTCGCCTCGCCCCTCGGCTTCCAATACTTCCGTTATTTCGGCGTCACTCAGCGTAGCGTCCTCATCGGTCTGTTGATCGGTTTGGAGATGTTTCGGAGTGAGAGCGTCGGCCACGCTTTTCACGAAATCCTTGACATCTTCCGCCGCCTCATCCCAGTTCACCTCAGCGGGGTCGAGTTCGAGCGACGCCTCGTCAGAGTAGCGCTTCTCGTGGAAGGCTTGATAATTCTTGTAGGCTTTAGCATAGTAGCCAGCGCTACTCTTGACGGTCATAATTGCCAAGCCCGCCACGCTACATTTATCGGCCAGCACGCTAATATCGCCACCCATTCGCAAGACGATCCATTCGAGCAGGTTCATACCGAGCGTAAAGAGGAGCAGACTGCCAGCGTGCGCCAAGAGTTTGAGCACATCTTCCCAAAAGATTTGCCAAGACCACTGGTGCTTGTTGATATATTTGGCGTTGATAATGCCACTCGAGAGCCACGCAAGGTAGCCAATGCCCATCACGCCATAGCAGGCGGCAAGGGTAATAATTTGATTAAGTAATTGTTCCACAGTATTTTTCCTTTCTTTTATTTAATAGTTTTGTGGTAGGCGTCGTAGCAGAGTTCGGGGTTATCCATATAGAACTTGAGGTCATTATGTGAAGTATAGAGGTCGCTAATGTCAATTTGGTGCCGGGTTGCCCAGCCGGCAAAGGGTTTACTAGCGTAAGAGTTGCCGCCTAGGTCGAGAAAGTAGTGTTTAGCGATACGCATTATCTCCACGCTATTGTTCTCGTCGATTTTAATGGCAGTGAGCAAGTCGTTGCGTTCGCTTGCCAGTTCACTGCTAATCTGGCGTTTTTCTACTCGCTCTCCATCCTTATTCACTATTTCAAAGCTCTCTACATATCCCCGTTTTGCTGCCTCGATTGCACCCCAGCCATAGTAATACCCCAATTCTGCAATGAGATATACTTCCGGCGGTATTTTCAGGTCTTTACGATACGAAGTATCACCCGACTTACGCCGTTCGAAGGCTGCGAGTGCTCGTTCGCGCTCGTCTGGTTGCATTAAGTCGAGTAGATTCGCCATCTTATTCTGCCATCACTTTCTGATAGATCTCCGCCAAGGCATCTACCGAGAGATTCTTCAGTAGCTCTTTTGCCCGCTCTGGTTTGTCGAACAGTCCCATGAAGAGATTAATCATCTTTTCCAGTGCTTCGGCACCATTCTCTTTGGAAACTTTTTGCATCTGCATTAAAGCCAAGGTTTCCGCCGAGTTCATTGGACGTATTTTGAGTAGTTCGCCGTCAATCTCTACTTCTTTATATTTAGTGTATTCTGATGTGTTGATACTAATTGTCATGTGTAATTCTCCTTTCCCCCTAGAGTAATGACAACTCGAAGCAGCCAACAAGTATGTATATTATGATATAATAAAGGTGTTCACAACATGCTCGAAGGAGAGCTTAACTTTAAGCTGGGCTAATGTTTTTGCACCAAGTTAAGTCTTTGGGTATGTTGTGAACAAACATATTAAACATTGGCCCATTTTTGTTTGGGCAGGAAAGAGGAAATATGATAGAAGGACAAAATACTAAAAATTCTCACGGCGTATTAGGTGGCATAATAGTCTGCGTTATTGGCATAATTTTAATTTTTTATATTATCTCGATGTTTAGCTCTAAAGATGAGAGTAGCTCTAATACTTACGAAAACAAATATGATGTATCCACCACAGAGGGTAGTATCGAGAGCAGTATCGTAGATTATATTTATGGTCATTCAGATTTATTTGATGATACTGAGATTGTCAACTTAACAATTAACGCAGATGCTGGTACTGACGCTTCAGACGATTATGTAGTGCTTCTTTATCCTAAATGGAGTCGTCAAAATTCTAAACAAACTACAAGTGAGATGATGCGACTTTATTGTGATGATTTAGCGTCTTTTGCCTCATCTCTTCCAACAGATATTCACGAATTAACCGTATTTTGGACTATTCCATACTATAATGAAGATAACGTATCAGCCAAGTGTAGTTATGAACGTATCGGCGACAAACTAACACTAGATAAGTCTTCTACGAGTGGACTAGTTGAGCTGAATCAATAATATAAAATATTGATTTCTAGGAATTCATCTGAATGGGCAAGAAGCCATTTTATAAAGATTGGTTATTTTGGGTTTGTGTCTGCGTGATTGCTTTAGTGGCGTCAATGATTGCCAATAAGGATAGTTCAACTAACACGGCGGAAAATCCCGCCATCAAGACCGCTGCTGTGTCGGAGGAGGATTTGCGGCGTGCCCTTAATCAATGCACCGTGCTGGAAACATATAAAAATTACGAGTTTAGTGAAGAGCGTACTCAAGAAGGGATTTTTGCGGAGAGTCAGAGTTCGTGTAATACTTTTCTAGGCGAAAAATACTACAACAACCAGACAGACTTCGTCGCCGATATGGACTCAGCTTGGACCGAGCAGGCTACCCAGCAAATTCTCGATCAGCCGTTAACTTACTACTTAAACCTGCTCGAACAAGAGCAGAGTGGTATCGCCAGTCAAGACGAAGGCTCGGAGGAAATTCTCACGGTTGCCGCCGCCCTCCGCCACCGGGAAGAGATCAAGCAGCAAGAGCTAGCTGAGCAACGCCAACGCGAAGAGGAAGAACGCCAGCGTGCCGCAGCCGAACGCAAAGCAGCCGAGGCCAAGGCGGCTGCCGCCAAAAATAGCACTAGCACATCTTCCAGTAGCTCATCTAGTTCCAGCAGCAGCTCTGGCATCACCGGCTATTGCAAAGATGGCACCAAAGCCTACGGCAACCCATCCGCTAGAGGCAAGGCAAATTCCTGCTATGGCCATGGTGGTTGGGTGAGATAGCTCTTCTTCAAATCTTCTGTTATAATTAAATGGAGGAGAATTAATAGCATGAGCGACTTAGAAAGAGATATTGCAGCAGCACGCGCAGCGTCTGGACGTGATAAGCAAGTGGATTTAGACACACTAAGGAAGTCTCAGCGTTTAGCGGGTGAAATTGTACGTAAATACGAGGCCGAAATGGTAGAACGACATAAGGAAGAGATGCTTTATGGTTCAGAACATTATACATACTCCTAATCTTTTGAAGAATCTCGCCAATAAGGATGTGGTGGTTGATACCTGTGCAATTATTGAAGCATCAAAAAATGACGCTTTTCTCGATTTATTATACGAACTTAAGAGGCAAAATTGCACACTCCTGTCCGTATTTCCGGTCCAGAATGAATTTTTAGCTGTAGCAAGCAACCAACAGGAATATAATGAACTGAAAAAATTCCTCGAGGACCTCGATATTACGTTTTTGCCACGCAATATTGAACATAAATTTGAAGACAAGGGGAAATCATTCAGTATCGCTTTAAGACGTAGCAAAGTCAGAAAACCGAGTTATGTTGATCGTTTATTATTGTCTATACCCTATTTATATAAACATGTTGCTGATTCCATCTATGTTATGACTTCTAATCACCGGGATGTTCCGTTGGAATTTTTTAATTTAACTGATTACGTAGTATGGAATAAGAAAGACGGTTTTTCTGAAATCGGACTATATCAATTTGATCAAACAAAATTTAATGAAATAGTTGATCATTAAGAAAATACCTCCTAGTATGGGAGGTATTTTTCTCTAAAGAAGTACTGTTTAATTCTGTTTCGCCACTTTCGCCTGCGCACTTGCTGTATTCTGCAACGGTTTAGTTGATTGCGTAGTAGTATCCCAATAGCTCGGCTGGCTCAGGTCTCCAGTACCGATACGCATATACCCCTCTTCGGTCGGTTGCATTGCCACGGTGACTTCTACGCTAGCCGCGTCGCTGGTCGAGAGTGTCGGGTTAAAGGTTGCCTTCACTAGGCCGCCGTAGATATGAATATCGTTGTCGTCGGTCTTTTCGCAGACTGGGTGGATATTAATCGGTAGCGGAGTCCTAGTTGAACAAGTGCCACCGCCAAACACAATATTGCCTGATTTTTGCGCTTCTGCCGTCGGTTGATTATACATGTCGGCAAACACCGCCTTCAGCGTATCCATTGTCTCAATGAAGAGCGTAAAGGTTAACTCGGCCGTGTCTGCTTTGCCAGAGGGCTGCGAACGCTTCCCTGCCTGCGTTTCCGCTTCTACTATTCCTTCCTCGTAGTTTGGCGAGATATCACCGAGCAATGATGCCGGAATAAGCATGTTACCAATCGCTAGCTCCCATTTTCCCGCCAGCAAAGTCCCAATTTGATTTTCCATAAGTTCCTTTCTTTTACTTTTTTCTAAACAATCTCTACCCTGATCCTGATATCCCCACCATACCCCCAACTCGAAGCGGAGGGAAAGAGTTATGCTATGCGGTAGACAAAAACGTAACCACCACTAAGCATATCAAGAGTTGCTTCATAACCTCTCTCGCTATGTATTACCATAGCTAGCTTCTTAATTTGCGTAGAAGAAGCGGGGTTCTTTAGAATACAACACATAAATGGACAAATTTGTTTTTCTCCATGTTCAAGATTAGCTGCATATATCGGATATACGGGCGTTATTGTTTTTCCGCCTACAACCTGCCAGGATGTATATCCAACATACGTGCCATAATCCCAGCTAGCTGTGCCAGAGGAAAAGTAAACCCCGTAGCTAGCTTCCTGTATGCCCAGTAAATAAGTTCCTGCCGGATCAAGATTATTTAGTGTTATACTTTCGCCAATCTGTTTGTCGTTGTACTCATTTGCTTGAAAAGTTGCAACTCCCGACGGTATCTCTACTTCCTGAAAACCCATATCCCCCCAACTGATTCCCCCAGCTCCTGCTAGTGCTGCTGTCACCGCTGCCTGGCTCATCACCGCCGTAGTTGAGTCGCCTGTCGTCTGTACAATGTCTACCGTCGCATCCGAGCCTGCTGGACCAGTATCGCCTTTCGGACCTTGAAGCCCCTGAGGACCCCGTTCTCCTTGCGGGCCCTGAATCCCCTGAGGCCCTTGTTCTCCCTGCACGCCTTGTGCCCCGGACATGTCTGTAATAAAGCTAAACGGTTCAGTACTACTGTCCGCTCGGACATAGAGCTTGGAGTTATCTGGATCCTCAGTACTAGAGGTGATAATGACGAAATCGCCAATCGCTACATTGCCCGCATCAGCATTCATTACTGTAGCTGACGAGTAAGTCTTGGAAATAGCAAAACCTTTGCCTGCTGGGCCTTGTTCGCCTTGGATTCCTTGTGGACCCTGTTCACCTGGTACTCCTTGTGGACCCTCTGGACCCGTAGCTCCAGTTTCTCCAGTATCACCTTTGGGACCCTGCGGACCAGGTTCACCCTGTGCGCCAGTTTCTCCCTTCGGACCTTGAATACCCTGCGCACCCTCTGGACCTTGAGGCCCTGGCTCTCCAGCTGGACCTTGTGCTCCGTCCTGTCCTGGTTCACCTTGAATACCTTGCGGACCAGCAGGACCTTGTGGACCCGGCTCTCCCGGATCACCTTTTTGACCTTTCAGGAGCTTCACATCTACGGCTTGCGTGGTGTTTCCCACTACCGCCGGCACCAAATCACCGTCTGCAACTCCCGTCGCTTTCGGTAACTCAGAAATCTTTACTCCATCAATCTCCATACTTTCCTTTCTTAGTAATAAATTTTCCCGGTGATACTATATATCACTCGCCCGTTTACATCTTCACCACCATTCACGATTGTACTCGGTGGCATAATCGTCACATTCGGCACCGCCTTAACTCCGCATTCTGGTACCGCCGGCAATTGACAGATCTCATATGCTTTAGTCAGTAATTCGACCACCTGCTGCAATTTCTGGTATCCCGCCAAATCCGTCGCCCCTCGGCTATATATCTGATATACCGTCGATCTCCGCATACCTCGTTCCTGCGCTTCACCTAGGTCAGTGATATATAAGCCATCCTCCTCTACTCCTAACTTCTCCCAGAATAGGTCCTTTTCTAGCTCGCCTAAGCCATTGTCTGCTAAGAACTGCAGCAAGGATAATGTTACAATCGTCGTCATAGATACTTCTTTAGCCCTTCCTTTACGGCTTGCTCGCCTGCCTGCTCTAGATAATGTGGACCAGTTCCGGGTGTCGTATAGTGCTTATAGTAGATTCTCTGACCATTCGCTCCCGTCCGGTAGCCCACCTCCTGCGTCGCTGCATAGCGCACGTCACCATCACCAAAGCTAATAATTCGAGTATTGCCCTCCGCTTTCACCTTGCCACTCAGTGCTAAATTACCGGTCTTGCGGGGTGCCCGCATTCTTGCATTTGCTCGAATTGCCTGTGCCATCCGATCTAAACCATTGCCTAGCTTCCGCTCCATCTGTGATACCCAAGCGGCAGAGTTATCCTGAAATTCCACCTCAACTTTCACTACTACTCTCCTTGATGAAGTTAGCTTTCTGTAGCGTCAGTCGATAATGTTCCAACTCTCCCGTCTCGTAATTCATTCCTGCCGTCGCGCCACTGATGGCATAATCCACTCCGTTTATTCTCGCGCCTTGCCCGATAAACTGCCCTGTAGACCAATCCTTAAAGTCTTCTGGGTGCACATGCAGTGTAGCGGTAGATTCAATGCTCTCCATGTTGCCATTCTGTACAGATCCAGATTTGTCCTTAAATATCCCTTCAAGCTCTCGCTCAGCCACTATCGTATCGCCTTTAATTCGGCTCTGCGCAATAGTTAGAAAAACATACGGCATCTGCTTAAATACATCGAAAACACTCTGCATCGCACGTCCTTCCACTGCGCATTTCTGCCTGGCATTTACTGTATTTGTCTAGTAAGCTGGCGTTTTGTTTTACAAATGCCACCATTGGCGCATCCACTTCTGATTCATAAGATATAGAGAAGTCTTCCACTTGTTTCTTATTAATACCGAGCGCCATACTTGCGGTTTGCTCTTGCTGAATCGCTATAAAGCACCGACTAATTAACAGTTGCAAGTCCACTGGCACATTGTCCAAATCAGCAAATTTAATACAAAGCAAGTCTTCTAATCGGAGCAATGCAATATCAAGATAGAGCGTATAGTTTTCTTTTTCTAAGGTACTAAGAGGACGACCGATAAGCGCAGCCATCGTATCTTGTGAGATTATCGGTTTGTCATCCATGTCGTCCTCCTTATCTTTAGCCTATGATTAACTTGTCATTTTCCGTGAGCAAGCCCTCTCCTTTTTCTGTTGTGATATAGAAATTAGAGGGCGTTACTATTTTGACGCGTAGCCCGCAGCAACTTTGCGTCCTTCAAGCGAACCAAAGACTGGTTGCTCGACGAGCATCACGTCTTGGTTGATGTTGCCATCAAACCAGTTGCGTACCGTGGTGTCTGGGCCACCAAGCGTATAACCTTGGTCAACATAAGCAATTACATCAAGTCCAGCAGCTTCCATATCTTCGGCTGGGAACTCAATGATATCTTCCACTCCAAAGAGTTCTTTGAAGTCTGTACCGATTGGGTAAAGCCGTGCGCCAGCGTCATTTTTGGCCAAGAGGAAGTCCTGCAGCATTCCTTTAGCGATAACAAGCACTGGTTTACGGCCACTCTCAGTATTAACTTCACCCAAAGTCTTCACGATCTTAGCGTAATTATCGTCCGTTGAGACGTTAGGAATTAAGGTGGCTACTGCTGAAGCAAAGCTTCCAGCTGTACCAGAGTTCAAGATATCGTCTGCCATTGGGTAAAGACCATTCACGCCATCAAAGTCGCGATAGTCTGGCTGACCAGTAGTTGGTTCTTCACGACCGTCACCGAGAATAGAGCCACGTACAATTTCTGAAAGTACACGATCATAAAGCTCGCGAGTACGGAAGACATAGAGTTCGCCACTATCATCATTGACGATGTCAATCCAGTCGAGTGGGAGTTTCTTGTAGATAACTTTCAGACCACCATTGCGAGGGATAGCGACGACGTCCTGATCAACTTTCTTCTCGCCTTTTTTGTGACCTTGCGCACGAGACTCGGTAGTCATCGCATAGAACTTGAAAGCTTTTGCACGAGTACGACGGAAAGTTGCCAAAGCACCAATTGCATCGTGCCAGGCTTTGAATATTACTTGCTCGACGGCAGTTGGATAAAATCCGTCCTGTCCAGTGACGGTTACGCCTTTGGTTGCTAGATGTTCCTTCCAGGCTTCCTGTGTAGTAGCAGCGTCACCATTACATTTCTTAGCTAACTTAGCAAAGTCAAGCACTGCGCTCTTTGATTTAAGATAATCATTAGTAGACTTAGCTGAAGTTTCCGCTTGAGACGGAACTTTCACTTGTTTAGCTGCCACGCTATTGTGGTCAGGTAAATCATTCATTTCTTTCTCCTTTTCATTGTCAGATGGATTATTATTTTCTTCGGAGGTCTCCTCCTCAATTGGTTTTTCTTCTTGGTTTTGTTTTTGCCCCTCAGAACTTGTACCATCCGCATTTTCTGCGGTATCAGTATCTGATTCCGGAGCTTTAGCTGGCTGTTGCTCGTCTGGAGCGTCCGCCGTGACGGTCGACTTATCGTCTTCCATATCTTCTCCTTTTAGTGCCTTAATTTCTAAAACTTGAGCATCTTTATTACTGCCCCTCGTCACTACCGATACCTCGATGATTTCCCCGCCAGTGTCAATATTTTTGGCGATATCATGTTGGTAATCACGGTATTGAATTGAGAAGGCATTATCGAGGTGTCCTTCCTCGATTAACTTAAAGATATCCTGTGCATATTCACGCGAAGAAATCCCCGCCTCAAATATCAGTTGTCCGTCCTGAAAGAACGCTCTGCGTACCGAGCCAATCGCTTTACTCACATCCCACAAATCGTGATTTGTCAGTAAGGGAATATCCACGTTATCGGCGCCGGTAATCGGTAGTTCATTTACTACAATATGCCCGCCGCCCTTGAGCGGTAGCCGAAAGCTATCAATCTGCACCACTTCATAATCACGATCCTCGTTGGCCGTTGAGGCTACAAACGTTACTCTCCGTTCATTCCTACCTTCGTACTCAGCTTCAGAAATCTTGGCTTTAGTTAGAGAAAGAGATTTAATTTTCTCTTTCATTTGTTAATCCTTTCTAGCCGTCCCACTGGACCTTGGCTAGCCCGGATTATGATATCAACTCGAAGCAGTCGGCAACTTCGCACCAAAAAACATCAAAAAAGTCAGTAAAAACTATTGATTTATCTCATTCAGTGCGATATAATAGAGACAGTAGAAACGTACTTTAAGAATTATCACTGGCGGAGAGAGGAAAAAGAATATGTCAAAAAGTTCAACCAAACCAAAAAAGTTCGAACAGCTGACACTATTCGAACTCAACAAATACCTAGTTAAATAATAACAAAGTATAACAGTTAAGTAAAGGTCGATTTCCACTTTTCTACTTCCTACCGCCAGAGGAGGATTATCTATGCAAACTTCCACTACGTCTGAAATTATTAAGCTAGAAATGCCTATCACCGAATGGCAAGAGATTTGCCGGAAGGTTGAGGCCTACGATAAAATCTGTGCCAAGCGTTCCGCTGAGGCTAAAGCTCGAAATGCTCGTATGACGCCAGAACAACGCAGCGCCAACGCCAAAAAAGCCGTTGAAGCTAGGATGAAAAAGTACGGACAGAAATCACGTAAGTAAACCTATCCCCTAATCCCAGCATATTCTGGCATCTTCCGTTCCAAATCATCCACGGCATACCTCACCGCATCCATCAAGTGGTCATTGCCGTCCTGTGGCACATCTAGAATCTCATCAGTCGACCGTTTCTTCCGCCAAGCATAAGTTAAGAATTCCCGCTCTAAGTTCTTGCCGATATATTTTATCTTCCGGTCTTTCACTCGGTCGATACCACGCTTCACCGATCCAGCATCTTTGTTGGCAGCAATAATCATGTAACCTGCTTCCGCTATCTCTGCGATAATCTCTGGCCTCGCACTATCTGCCACGATCAGTACGCTTGGGTCGATATTGTGCGACTTCAAGATTTCTGGGTATTTTGACCCTAATATACCTTTTTGATAAACTAATTCTTCAAGAAAAATCCCACCGTTCTCTAGCTCATACACGGCCACCAGTGCCGTCTCGTCGTTGCTAAACCCGAAGTCAAGTCCATATCGCACTAACCGAGCATCTTCCGGTACTTCATCCACTCGCTCCCAGCCTTCATACACGTTACCTTCTAGTGAGCCTATCTCTCCTAATCCATACACTCGCCACCAGTTCGATGTACCGTCTCCACAGCGCATTTTACTTTTGGCATTGTTTTTACCTCCATATGATTTTTAGGCCCACAAAAACCCAACCTATGGCCTTTACATCCAACGGATCTTTGTAGCTAATTGTTGTTTTGCTTGGAGGTGTCGCTTTTATTAGTAAATATAAGGTCGCATTTACTACTCATCCATTAGGTAAACTATGAGAAAACCCAAGACAATGTTTCTTGTTAGCATCAGACAACTACCATAAATGGTGTTTACTGTCGCCAAACAAAAAGCGACACCGCTGGTGTCAAATTTTTATCCACAACTAGTCCCATCGTTAGATGTTGCCAATCGTTTCTGCGATGTCGCTTTTACTAATTGGCAAAAATCGACAAACAAAATCAACTAGCTGCACTGATAAAAATTTGACACTTCAATTATAGCACAAGAAAAATAAAAGTAAAAATCAAAATTCTCCTTCCATCTTCACCTTTTCGCCTTGAAGTTTTGCTCAATAAATCTAGAAAGAACAGCCCAATTTTCTAAAACTCCGCTTACTGTGCTATAATAGAAACAGAATTTTATTATTTTATATTTTTGTTACCCCGTCGGTATCAGGAAAATATCGACAAAACAATTAGGAAAGGCATAACGTGAACATATTATTAGTAATTATTGCCCTTGTGCTAGGCGTGGGTGCTGGCGCTGGCGGGCTTTTTGCTTACAATAAAAAGAATGAGAATGGCGGCAAGAATCGTGCCGAAGATCTTATTCGTAAAGCCAAAAATGAAGCATCTGATATTGTCCTCAAGGCCAAAAGTGACGCTGCTGATATGGCGGCTAAATCTCAGCAGGAAGAAGCTGAGCGCCGTCACGAGTGGAAAAAGACCGAAAGTCGCCTCAGTGAACGCGAGAATAATCTCGACAATAAGCTCGATCAGCTCGAGCAAAAAACCGAGCGCCTCGCTAAGCAAGAAAAAGAACTTGATGATCTTAAAGTTGAGGTGCGTGAAATTCGCAACAAACAACAAGAAAAACTCGAAAAAATCGCTGGCCTTACCAAAGAAGCTGCCCGCGATAAACTGATGCAAATGACCGAGCGCGACATTAAACAAGATCTTGCTGGCCTAGTTGCCAAAGAACAAAAAGAAATCAAGCACGAAGTTGACGAAACTGCCCAGGCCATTTTGCTCACTGCTATGGAGCGTATGTCCTCTGAAGTCACTGCTGACCGTACCGTCACGGCGTTAAAGTTACCAGATGACGATATGAAAGGCCGCATTATTGGTAAGGAAGGACGTAATATTCAGGCCCTTCAACGTGCTACTGGTGTAGATATCATGGTTGACGATACTCCAGGTATGGTCGTCCTATCGAGTTTTGATCCGATTCGCCGCCAAGTTGCTCGTTATGCGCTTGAACGTTTGATGAAAGATGGTCGTATTAATCCCAGCTCTATTGAAGAGGCGGTGGCTCGTGCCGAGCGTGAGATTGAAAAAGAAGTTATTCGAGCCGGTGAAGATGCCGCACGCGAAGTTGGCGTGGTTGGTATTCCGCGCGAGCTGATTCACTTGTTAGGTGAGCTTAAATTCCGCACTAGTTACGGTCAAAATGTACTTTTGCACTCAGTAGAAATGGCACATATCGCTGGTATGATCGCCGAAGAAATTGGTGCTAATAAACGCGTCGCCAAAACCGCTACGCTACTACATGATATTGGTAAAGCCGTCACCCATAAAATCGAGGGGAAGCACGCCGAGATTGGTGCTGAACTGGCCAAGAAATACGGTATGCCAGATGATATAGTTCACGCCATGGCTGCCCACCATGATGATATTGAAGCCACCACGCCCGAAGCGATTATTGTTAAAATCGTCGATTCACTCAGCGCTGCTCGCCCTGGCGCACGCAACATTTCTGCTGAGAACTTTGCTGAACGTATGCGCGACCTCGAAAATATCGCCACTAGTTTTCCTGGCATCGACAAGGCTTATGCCATTTCTGCTGGTCGCGAAATTCGCGTCATTGTCGAACCAAAACAAATTGATGACCTCTCTGCCCTCAAGCTTGCTCGTGACATCGCCAACAAAATCGAGGCCACGATGTCTTACCCTGGTATCATCAAAGTCAATGTTATCCGCGAAACTCGCGCTGTCGAATACGCCAAGTAATCCCCCAGACTCAAGTCACTTGTTCTAGACTGTTTACTTAACTTCTGGCGTTACGCTATTCTTACGTTTGAGCGACGATATAATGACTGTAAGTAGGATCACCAGCGGTACCCCCACGCAAATTGCAATCAACATCAAAGTTGGTGCTTTGCTTTCGGAACTACCGGTTAAAATTCCAAGCATATCTAGCGTAATCATTGTTGCCATCGCAACTCCCAGCAACCTCAAGCTTATTTCTAAATATTCCACCACTCGCTCTTGAATCTCCGGCGCGCTATTTGCTGGCGGTGCATCATGTGTAGTTAGAGACTTTTGCGGCATTGGCATTTTCAGAATCCGGTAGCGCAATTTCCAAAAGGTCAAGGCCAACGCTAGGAAAATCGCCCCCAGCCCCACAAATCTCTGTGCCACGGCAAAATAATTATTTACGTTAGCAATAAACTCTGTCATCCAACTAATTCCATCTGAATTTATTAACACTAATGCAAAAGTAAAAGTCTTATAAATCGCTACGAATCCCACATTAATCGCCACAATCCACAAAAACATCAATAATGCAAAATCAAACACTAGCGGCATCTGTTTATCTTCTGCCACATCAACTTTGGTCGACGGATTCTCCGACTTAGCTCGCTTAGGAACTTCACTTTTCAAACTTGGCGCTTGCCCTGGTGCCGGTACTTGACCTACTGCTGGACCTTGATTTATTGCTGTAGGTCGTCCTGCTGCCGGACTTTGATTGACTATAGAATTCTGCGCACTAAACCCCATTACCGGTGTAGCATCAGCGGCGGCTGCCTGCTTGGCGACTTGATATGCTGTAGGTTTCTGGCTCTTCATCACTTCGCGTCCCTGCGCTGCCAACTGCTCTACCGTTGTATTAGACGGTTCACCTCGTCGCAGCTCCGCCTGTTTTAACCATTCCTGCGACATATCCACTTTATTTTCACTCATACTTATACAGCTCCGGCGCCTCCTTTAATTCTGCTAAGCTATCATATTTATCGTAATCATTAAAACGCAAATACCTCGAATCGCCGCTGTCTGTCAGTTGTATTAATTCATCGAAATCCATCGCTAATACTTCGATTTCTTCACCGGCATCTAACTTTTGTACACCGCGTTTAATCAATCCCGTCGCTACAAAGGTATAAACCAGCCAATCAATTTTAGCAAAAGGCTGATGCACACTAATCAATTTCCAATTCCGAAACTCCATCCCCGTCTCTTCTCGCATCTCGCGCTGCGCCGCCGCAAGCTCATCCTCGCGCGGGTCGTCGTTACGCCCGCCTGGATAATCATAAAACCAATCTTTCCGCGGCTGTCGCTGCTTCGTTATGACAATTTTCTCCTCAGATGTTGTAGAATTTACAACATTATTATCTTTATTTGTTGTAATTTCCACAACACTATTTCCATCATCTGTTGTATTTTTTACAACGGTATTTCCGTCACTGACACCCTGCGCCTCAATACCTGTCCCTTGCAGTTCCTCCGGCGTTAAAATAGCTATAATTTTCACCGTGTCCGCTCGCCTAAGCATCTCAAAAGTCTCCGTCGAACCATCAAACATCTCTTGTGGCCACTGATAAACATCAAAAATCACCCCGTGGAATTTCAACTCTGCTTGCTCCGGAATCGTCTTCGCAAAATCCGGCACAAACTTTCGTTTGCTTTTAACTACCCCCTTACTAGAAACCGGCGTATCTGCTTTTAAGATTTCTTTCATGCTATAATTATACCATGATTATTTTCAGTGACTTTGATAATACTCTATACCGCCACGGCGATCCAGCTACTACGGCAGAGAATTTTCAGGCTGTGAAGAAATTTCGCCAAGCCGGTCACAAATTTTGCCTTGCTACTGGCCGCAGCCTCTCCAGTATTGAGAACGCTTTTAGTACCGACAATCTTCCAAATTATCGCCAATGTTTTGACTATTTAGTTTTGGATAACGGAGCAATTTGTATGCGACCAAATGGGGGAGTAATTCTAGAGGAGCTGATTCCGCAAGCCACCGCTCAGAAAATTTACGCTTCTATCGTGCAAAAATATGACAAAAACCATGACTTTCAACTTGTTGCCTATTACGGTTCTTCCGAGCACCCCGAAATCGGTGCTTCGCTGACCAAAATGCGTCTTTGGAATAGAAATAACGCTCTTGCCATTCAGATTACTGATGAGATTAATCAACGATTCGGCAATGAGGTCAAGGCTTTTGCCGCTTATGATGTAATTCCGACTCGTATACCTTGGCTCGAAGACGGTGATTTTACTGCCTTTATTGATATTGCTCCCGTTAAGGCCGGCAAGGAAAATACCATCGCGCGTCTTGTTCAGCAATCCTTCCCGTCCGAGAAGGTCATCACCGTGGGTGATGACACGAACGATATTAGTATGATTAGACAATTTGATGGTTATGCAGTTGCGAATGCGGTCCCTCTTGTATTAGAAAACACATCGACGGGACATATTGTAAATAATGTTGCTGCACTAATTGAATGGTTATTGAATTAGTAAGACATCATAGTCAGTATTGTTGTTAATTTTACAACAAGCCAGGCCAACAAAAATTCTTCCTGGATATAATATTTATAATAGTGTTGTAATTTTTACAACATTTATTTGGTTCTCCTGTTAAAATTCTGTTATAATTGAACTGTCAA
>CAOZKB010000002.1 GCA_948571325.1 uncultured Candidatus Saccharibacteria bacterium
ATCAAAAAGATAATTATTTAAAAGACATACAGTCAGCTTATGGGGCATACCTGGCCAAAGACCCCTCGACCACCATAAGCAACGAGGAGGACTCTGTGAATTTCGGGAGTACTTTAACTACGTATTTAGGCATGTTAACTACAATAATAAATTATTATAAACTTCCCTACTCTGCGACTGAAGTTGCCGTAGCAGAATCTAATAGTATAAATATTATCAATGAAAAAATTCCACAAGATGAAACGCTTCCGTTCATAGCGTTTAGCTTGGTTGAGGATATGAGAAAATATCTTGAGCTCGAATCCGAAGCGTCAAAAGTATATCGTCGGCATGACTGCGTTAAATCGACTGGTCTAGATGTTACCTGTGTATCGAATATCGGCTGGGATGATAATCTTACTAGCTTTATTGGTGATGAAGCATTGGAAAAGATCAAAGGAGAACAAACTTTAATACAAACAAGACTTGATAGTAATTTTTTGATTATTTGTGGAACATTTAGATCCATTACAGAAGAGTTGCAGGATTATATGGGGGTAAACAATGGATAGAAGAAAACTTACCAAGACACTGGGCTTATTTAGTGCAACTTTTGTTGCTATATTATTATGCGTGTTTCATGCGTCGTCTGTGCATGCCGCAATTACAGATGATATCAATACGAAAGCCAGGTTAAATGCGGTTCGTCAGTGTTATAGAGACACTAGCCAGGGTATAGTGACGCCGATTGCTCAGTCAAAAATTGCTAATGGCAGAATCATCGAAAGTATCGCTCGTAATGGCGACAAGATCGTGTTAACTGCTGGCGCTAATTATGGTACATCTGAATCCTGCCGTACCACGTTCAACAGGATCCGTGGCAGTAAGGCAATTTCAGATATTACTAAAATGGGCTACGATGGGGTGGGTAATGGCCAAGACTCATCGGAAGGATGTTATCATTATAGCTTTAAATATACTGGTTCTGACAATTCGACAACTACGGGTCGTAGCAATAAAATTTGTTGTTCACTTTCAGGCAGTGGTAATAATAAAACCATTGTGGCTAACTCCTGTCAGGCAAGAACGGAAAATACTAGCTCGGTTAGAATTAACTTATCCCTTAGCGCCGATAGCATTATAGTAACCAATCCGAATCCAAAGCCTGCCTTTACAGACAATCACGGAACGCAACATGCCGCCGAACCGAGAGAAATCAGTAATATCGCGATGACATTCAATTCTGGAAATATGAGGTGGACTGATTTTGTAAGCAGGCTTGATTCTCAGCGTCAAGCTCTCGCAGGCAATTCCCGTACTTTTACTGACGTAAATTCAAGCTCTAATATTGTTGAAAGTGAAGATGTTTATAATGAATATGCGGCTAATACGAGAAGCGTATATGACTCTTCTTTGCGTGCGTTGCGGGCATTGACTGGTAATAATACTGCCACTTTTCCGAGGTTTACTGAAAAAGAGGCGCATGATTTATTGCGTTATTATTTTGATAGGGAATTTGATGGCACGCATGCCACTCTCGGCAAAGGCACCTGCAAACAAGAGTTAGACCCGGCATGGCAGTACGCTGCTCGTCTTGACGGGCAGTGGTGTGAAATTAATGGAGTAAATGATGTTGAAGGGACTTATCATATTGTTGATATGTCAACATACTCCAATTTAGTAGCCGCCTCCTTTGGTGATATCGTGAAAGCGTTGATGCAAATTGATTACGATGATGAAAGTTTTGAGGATGAGGAGCCGGGAGATATTAATAACGATAATGTTAATTCTGGAGAATCTGGCAACAGTAGCGATGATAATAGTACCAAAGCCTGTTTCGAAAACGCCTCGGCTCTTGGCTGGATTTTCTGTCCTATCGCTCAAGCTCTCGGTAAGGCGCTTGATACGTTATACGAAAACGTTGTAGAATCATTTCTCGAAGTTCAAGCATCGGAAATGTATAATGCTAATGGCGAAATTCATAACGGCTGGAAGACTTTTCGAGATTTTGCCAATATCGCCTTTGCCATTGCCTTATTGATTGTGATATTATCTCAAGTTACTGGTTTTGGTATTAGTAATTATGGTATTAAAAAGATATTGCCAACATTAATTATGATAGTAGTACTGGTCAATATTTCATTCTTCTTGTGCCAGATAGCGATAGATGTGTCTAATATACTTGGTGTTGCTTTGAAAGAGTTCTTTGAGGGGCTTAGTCAAGAAAGTCTTGATTCATTCCAAAACACTGGTCGTTCGTTTGTGGGCGGATTGCTGAGCGCGGTTGGGATTGTTGGCATAAGTGGCGTCGGCATCACTGTTGGAATTGCAAACGCGCCATTCATTGCGGGAGCAGTTTTAGCTAATCTTCCTGCGGTAATCATTACGCTGGTAGTGATGCTTATCAGCCTTTTCTTCTTTTTCCTCCTATTAGGAGTGCGTCAAGCTGGCATTTTAATTGCCGTGATTTTATCTCCTCTCGCCGTCATCTGTTATGCTTTGCCAAACACTAAATCGCTTTTTCAGAAATGGAAAAAATTGTTCACAAGTCTATTGATGGTTTATCCAATTTGTGGCTTAATGATGGGCGCAACTGGCTTCGTTTCAAATTTGATGCTCGAAAGTCAAAATTCTGGCTTTTTCTTCAATCTCGTTGCTGCTCTGCTTCAAGTTGTTCCGTTCTTTATGATTCCATCAATCGTTAGAAGTTCAATGAACGTGCTGGGAAATCTCGGTACAAGAATCCCGCAAATCGGGCAACGCCTCAGTGGCTTTGCTGGGCGACAGATTCGTAATAGCGAACGCCTGCAAGATTTCCAGAAACATGCTGAGGGCGACTTCGCAAAAACTCGTTACGATAGGCTTATGCACAAAGCAAATGGCGATTTATCTAATTTAAGTGTTGGGGAACGGCGTCGGTTAGCTCGTTACGGAGCGAGGTATCGTAAACAACGCATAGAAGAAACTGATGCTAGACTTAATGGGGCAAACGCATCGGAAGAGATAATTACGAACGAGATTGCAGATATGGAACGTAAATCTACCGACAAAAATGTCAATAGCTTTATTAGCTCTGTCCTAAACGGACGGGTAGATGGTATTGACGGCAATGACATTAATAGCGTGCGTACTGCCTACGCTGATGCGCTGGCTCAATCTAGAGCTCGCCCAAATGATGAGCGATTGCGCAATCGAGCCTACGGCCTACAACAAATGTTGCAACAACGTTTTGGTGATAAGGGGAAAGAGGCCCTTTATGATGTACTAGATAATCAAATACATAACAACGAAGGCAGTAATATCTCCGATTCAACTCGCAGTATGCTGGCACGGCTTAGCGATGACGGTAAATGGATGTCTGATGTTAAAGCTACTGACCCGCACTTATTCAATATGATAAACGACGGCTCGAAGAGGGGTGGTACCGTTAAAACGACTCAGGACTACATGAAAGATACTATCAACTCAATGACTCCGGAAAGACTCTCCAAAGCTGGTGACAGTTGGCGGGCGCAGGCACAGAATATGCTTACAAATAATCAATTTGACGCGGCGGAGGTTGATAAATTGGCCAATGCTTACTCAAGCGCTATTAGCAATCCTGAACTGGCAAAACATATGAAAACAGACGATATCAATTTAGGTAATTTATTCCGAGCGCAACAATACGATAATGATTTGGCGAAATTTACAGATCAGGCAGTCAATCAATACATGCAGAGTAATAATATCACAAGCCCTTCGGGCGTGCCAAACTCAGTAATTAATAAAGCATTTAATGATTTCCGAGCTCAGAACGGTACTTTTCAGGCGCTTAGTCGCGCCGAACGGAAGGCACTTGCTCCGCCAAAAGGTTATGATGTGGATGGCAAATGGATTGGTAATGGTCCAGAAACTAAGGACGATAAAATGGCACGTAGGATTTATATGGAAGAAAAAACACGCCTTGATATCCATCATGGTCGCAGATAAAAAATTAGCCTCCGTTCACGGTATCGAACGGAGGCTTTAAGGTTTTTATGAGTGGCGAAAGCTAACTAGTAAGCTTTAGTTCCATTCTATCTTGAGGAGAAAAACTAGTTTAGGTCAGCCTTAATACAAGGAGCTAAGCATTACCTCTGCTTTAGTAATAGCTTCGTCTATTTCGGCTTGACCTTTCTCTGAGAGTTTGTATGCATGTCGACGCGCTAACTCGTTAGCTCCATCAATCTTTTCCTTAATTTCTCCCATATACTCCTGTATCAGCCTTTCTTTCGTCCATTGACGATATCCTGTACCCTTTGCCGTTACTGAGATTTTTAATTTATTATGCTCTATATCTCTCCATACCGATGATGTAAAAAACTCTTTGCATCTCGCCTCCTCGCAGAGTTCTTTAGGGAAAATTCTGTTTTTAAGATCATTATCGTACCTTGCCTGGCAATCGTCACATAGACTATCGTCACTTCCAAATGGATTACATGCTTTACATGACATCTCTACCCCACCTTTCTGATTTTTTGTCTTTTCAAAATAACACTCTAAGTATCTCCTCGTTATTAAAGTGCAATTTTGTCTATCGCCACATTATATATCGCCCAGTTCACTTTTGCAACCATAACCGCTCAAAAATTTTCCAAAATCCAAAAACTAGCTTAAAACTCCTTACAAATTTCTCAAAATATGCTATAATTACGAAATGAGAAATTTATCGTCAGAGTTAAAGGGCAAAATTGGTGAAAAAGTTAATGTTTCCGGCTGGGTGAATTCGCGTCGTGATCACGGGGGCTTGATTTTTATCGACCTACGCGACCATCAGGGAATTATTCAGCTTGTAATTACTCCAGACGCCAAAGACGCCTTCGTTATTGCCGAGACTCTGCGCGATGAATTTGTAATTGCTGCCACAGGTACTGTTCGTGAACGCGCTCCTGAGCTAAAAAACCCTCACATTGCTACCGGTGATATTGAAATTGTCGTTGATAATTTGCAGTTAATCAATAAATCCGAACCTATTCCGGTCAACACGCATGATGAGGGCGATCCTTCCAGTGAGGAGCTACGGCTTAAATATCGCTATCTCGATTTGCGTCGCCCCTCTATGCAAAACATCCTCAAGCGTCGCGCCGAAGCCTATCGCATTATGCGTCAGTATATGGACGAGCACGATTTTATCGAAATTACTACGCCGATTCTTGCCAACTCCTCGCCTGAGGGTGCACGCGATTTCCTTGTGCCTTCTCGTTTGCATCCAGGTGAGTTTTATGCTTTACCGCAGGCTCCGCAACAGTTCAAGCAGCTTCTAATGGTTGGTGGCGTGCCGCGCTATTACCAAATCGCGCCTTGTTTTCGTGATGAGGATCCCCGCGCCGATCGTCTTTATGGTGACTTCTATCAGCTCGATATGGAAATGGCTTTCGTGGATAATGGCGAAGTTGTCCGCCAAACTATGGAGCCACTTATCAAAAAACTCGTCACCGAATTCGCTGGCAAGGAACTAGTCTCCGAAGAGATCCCGCGCATTTCCTATCGTGACGCTATGGAAAAATACGGCACTGATAAGCCAGATCTACGCTATAGTTTGGAGCTGATCGATTTGACTGAAGAACTTAAATCCTGCGAGTTTAAAGTTTTTCAAACTCCGTGTGTTAAGGCTATTCGCGTCCCTGGTGGTAGTAAGTTCACGCGCAAGCAAATCGACGAATTTACCGATCTTGCTCGCAAAAACGGCGCTGGCGGTCTAGCATATATATTATATGAGAATGGCGCTGTGCGCAGTCCAATTGCTAAATTCCTCAAATCGGAAGAGCTTGCTAAAATTCAAGAGCTTACTGGCGCAGAGGATGGCGATGCAGTTTTCTTTGGCGCCGATTTGCGCCAAAAAGTCAACAAAGTTCTCGGCGTGATGCGCATTGCCTTTGCTGACGCGCTTGGCCTCAAAGATTCGCACAAAGTTGCACTTTGCTGGATCATCGACTTCCCGCTCTATGAACAAGACGAAGCAACCGGAAAAATCGATTTTTGCCATAATCCTTTCTCGATGCCAAATGGCGGTCTCAAAGCACTGCGTGAAACCGAAAATAAACTTGATATTATTGCTGATCAATACGATATGGCCGTGAACGGACTTGAACTTTGCTCAGGCGCCGTCCGTAATTACGATCCAGAAATCACCTATGAAGCTTTTGGTATTCTCGGTTATAGCCGCGAGGAAGTCGCGAAACGCTTTAGTGGCATGTTGAATGCCTTTAAGTTCGGTGCTCCACCTCACGCTGGTTGTGCTTTTGGGCTTGACCGTATGCTCATGGAATTACTCGACGCCAAAAGCATTCGCGATATCGTTGCCTTTCCTAAGAACGGTTCCGGTGTCGACCTCATGATGGACTCCCCGTCCAAAGTCGATGATGTTCAGCTCGCAGAACTTCACATTGAAACCATTGATGAAGACTAAAACTAGGTAGCACATTTGTGGGCTGTTGGCTGGACGGATTTGCTAGATGAGGGGATCCGGAGCTACGGCGAGGACGAGCGCGTCAGCCCTGCGACGGCAGGCGCTGACGACGCGCCCCGAATCTAGTAAAACCGTCCAGCCAATAAGCTATAGATGTGATATAATTACCCTATGGTCTGTATCGCTGCTTTTATCATTCTTTGTCTTGTCGGCATTTTTGTCGCTTTTTTGAGTATTTTTCGCCGCGATATTGGCCGCAAATATTGGGCAGTTTTTAAAAAAGCTTGGGGTTGTGTCGGCAAAAAAGTCCGTTTGCAGAAATGTGAAACTAATTTTAAGGACGACGTCAAAAATTCGCTACTTAGCAAAGTTGTGCTCAAGCATCCTAAATGGGTTAAGCCGCTTGGGATCGCGATTGAAATTGGTTCAGTTCTCATTGTTTTTATCACAATCTGGTCATTAGTTGAAGCCGTTAAGGCTATCCTAGCACTTTGGGTCTTTGGCACCTGTAATGTTTCTCAGCCCGCCAGTTGTGCGCTTGGTGCCGAAGTTTGCGGTATTGATGCCGAAGAACCTAGTAATCCCCTCGAATGGACCGGACGTTGGTTCACTGAATGGGGCGAAATTTTCGCCAATATCCCCGACCGTTTTCATAGTTGGAATGCAGAGGATTATCTCGTCGAGCCTTACACTTTTGCTACGCCGTATCAAGACGGCAAGCCTCTCGCGTTAGAAATTTTCGATCCAGGTTGCACGGTTTGCTTGCAAAGTTATCGTAACCAAAAGAGTTCTGGTTTTTTCGACGATTATAATGTCGTACCAATGGTTTACCCTATTATGTTACCAGATGGTCGGCCAAAGTTTGCCAATTCTGATTTAATCGCTCGCTATATGCACGCTGCTGACTTGGCTGAGACGGATTATTCTACTAAAATCCTCGACCGTATCTTCACCGGTACGGACGATAAGGGCAATAGTTATCAAGTTACTTTTTCTGGCATCTCCACTGTCGAGGCCGAGAAACTTTTACAAAAATTCCTCAAAGATTTTGGCGCCAAAGAAAAACAAATTAAACAGATTACTGAGCTCGTACATAGCGACCAAGTTTCCGAAATTCTCGCGCAAGTTCAAATCATGGTTGAAGACAAAATTCATGCCAAAGGTATCCCCACTATGATTTACGACGGCAAAAAACATAACGGATTATACAAAAATGACTAAAAATCACCCTAAAACCCAATTTGCCAACAAAAATCGCCAAAGTTTTCAAGTTTTTGGGCTAATTTTTGCTATTAGCTTGCTTTTTAGTTTAGTTCTACCTCTGTCAACTTATGCTATTTCTGAAGAGCAATCGGGTGCCATTTCGCAGCACTGCGGCACCATTAAGCAATCCCTCGCGCAACTCCAGCGCGCTGATTCTCGTACTCGTACTTATCTTGGTACCACCTATGAAACTATCATTAATAAATTCATCACACCACTAAACCTGCGCCTTGTAAAAAACAACTTTTCCCCCTTCACCACTTTACAATCAAATTTTATTAGTGAACAAAACAAGTTTAAAGAGGCTTACACTGACTATATGCGTGAGCTAGAAGGTTTAATCGCCACTGACTGCCAGGCGCACCCGCAAGATTTTTACAGCAAATTGCAAACCGTTCGCACTAAGCGCAGCACATTGCATAAAACTGCTGTTAATATGCAAAAACTTGCCGACGAGCAATACGCTGCCGTCAAAAAACTCCGGGAGGAACTCTAGAATGTTTAAAATTACTAATGAAAAAACTTCCAAAGCTCCAGCTAAAACTGTTGTTAAAGAAGCAACTTCGCAGCCTTCGGTGGATCACGGTAGCCGTAATCTCATTATTCTTGGCGTTGGTGCAATTTTGATTTCAGCCATCACTACCTGTGCTAGTTTATTTATGTATTGGCAATCGGGTGACATTTATCTTGACCGCTCGCGCCCCGGCTATCTACCCGATCCGGAAGAGGCCAAGGAAGAACCTGAGCCAGTTAGCTTTGAGTTTCCCGATACTGGACCTGTTGACCAAGCTGAGCTTGATCGCTACTTAAACGAACTCAAGACCGTTAATCAACACCTCACGAATATCTCCGACCCTTATGAATCTGCTCCACTTTCAGATGAATCCCTCGGTATCCCCAAGGCTACAGAATAACAAATCCCCAAAACCATAAAACGCTCCGCGCGCCTACTCCGCTGCTGCGTCGCGCGGCAAAGCAATCGTCGGATTCACGGCCGTTTCCTGATTTCCGGCATACACTAATTTACGAATCCACGCATCCGCCGGCCCAGCCGACATCAATAATACTAAATATCCTTTCTTGTGCCAATCTTTGAGTTTTTCTGCCAAATCATCACTTAACTCGGCTGCCTCGGCTATCTTCTTGTTCGTTAATCTTTCTATATAATCTTCCGGCACTAAAACTTTCACTTTAGGATCCTCTCGCGTTAAATACGTCGGTACCCAATAAAGCTTATGTAGCCCATCAAAAGCTTCCGTGTAGCCATCTATTACGTCCACTTGCCGCGTATTCTGGTGTGGCTCATACACTGCCACTACGCCTTTCAGTCCGCGTTGATGTGCCTCCTCGAGAGCAATTTTCACCGTCGCCGCTACTTCTTCTGGGTGATGGGCATAGTCCGAATAATACCCCTCCGAAACCTGCTCAAAGCGCCGCCCCACGCCCGGAAAATCATTCATAATCTCTACTAATTTCTTGTGCCGTCGCTTCTCGGCGCCCGGCAAACCTTTCGGCTTGGGTAAAATCATCTCCAGCGCATCTATTGCCAAAGTCGCATCGAACCGCCTCGCTTCGCCCGATAATGTCAATCCGGCCTCAGTCTCCCCGCCATGCAAAACTTGCTTACTTTGACCTTCAAACTGCTCAAAAGCCACCTGATAATCTTCCACTGTCGGATAAATATCTGGATGATCATACGAAATCGTCGGAATCACCGCGAGCCACGGCTTATAATGCAAAAAATTCCGGTCATATTCATCCGCTTCGTACACAAAATATTCTGATTTTGGCTCATAATGTCCGGCCTCGCCAAACGGCAACGTCGTCCCTACCAGGTACGAAATCGACATTCCCATTCGCTGTGCGCCCCACACAATCATCGCGCTGGTAGTTGTCTTGCCGTGCGTTCCTGCCACTGCTACCATCTTCAATTTCAACTTTTTTACCAAATAACTAATCAATTCGTCCCGTTTAGAAATCTTCAACTTCAACTTTTCCGCCATCAAAAGTTCCGGACTATTTTCTGGCAGCGCTGATGTATGTACGAACCAGTCCACCCCGTCATTTTTCACACGTGCTTTGAGGAACTCTCCATCTTGCGCGCCCAAACAAATCTGAATCCCTCGATTTACTAACTCATTCGTCACTGGTCCGCCCGCTAAATCTGATCCAAACACCGTCAATCCCGCACTATGCGCCATCAATGCTAATGGCCCCATGCCTGTGCCCGAAATTCCCGCAATATAAATCTTCATGTCCCAATTATATCATATCGAGTTTTGCTTATGTTATAATTAACTAAATATGGGTGGTAAAAAATCCAATCACATCAAACAATTTTTGGCGCGTTTCAAAGCCGTGCATACTTGGCAGCTTTTCCTCATTTTGATTCCACTCCTCTTTCTCACCGCCACACTACTACGTTTTGATCATATTAAAATGACCAATCTTCGCGCCGCCGTTCTGCAGGCTGACACAGAGGGGAATGACGAGCTTATCGCTGAACGTCTTAACGCTTTGCAAGAGTTTGTTTTTTCGCACATCGTCGTCAACACTAGTGAAACTAATGGTGTCACTAAAGTTATCTTTGGCACCGGACCATTCTACCTTGAACAGCAGTATTTTCGCGCTGCCAATGCCGCCATCGAAGCCGCCGAATCCCAAATCACCGACGACTCCAATCCACATGGCAATATTTACGGTGCCGTCGGAGCAATTTGCAAGCCCCTCGCTATCGCCAATGGCTGGAGTTGGAATAGCCCAGGCTACCTCGATTGCTGGACCAGCGAACTCGCCAAATACCCCGCCAGCGACGAACTCGATACTAATCTTACTGCCAACGTCCCCTCCACTGAACTTTACCGTTACAACTATGCCTCCCCTATTTGGGCGCCTACTTTTGCTGGTTTTGCCATTCTCGCTTGTCTCATCTTGGCTTTAATCGTAATCGTGCGCTTCGTTATCTGGTTTAGCCTTAGAATTACTCTGCTTTTCCTTAAAAACTAAAAATACCCTTGACACCCCAAGACTCTCGTCTTAAGATAAGAATATATTAACTTAAGGAGGGACCTAATGGCCTATCAACACACCAACAGTAAAGGCGTGACCTACTACCTGCACAAGTCTGAAGTTACTCTTCGTGGTGGTAAACCGCAAACGATTTATTTCTTCACTAAGACTGCTGAAGGCGGCAAAGGCGTTGCTTGCGACCTACCAGAAGATCGCGTTGTTAACGAAAACCCACGCAACGGCTTTTTGACTTTGAAGAAAAAAGCTGCTTAATTTACGGCACGTTGGTAATTATTTAGGTACAAATTCCCTGTTCTGATGCATTTTCGGAGCAGGGAATTTTGCGTCTGAAGGGAAGTAACTTGACCTAGGGGGTTGACGTCTGGAAAGCTGCATATCAAGAGAAATCTTTCAACAAAGAGAGGCTGCCGCAAAATACTATTGACAAAAAACGCAATCTGTGCTAAACTCATAGTAAGTCCTGCGAAGGGCTAGGGTTTTGGTAGTGCAAATTACAATAAAACCTTAAAATAATCTTAAAAATATTATAATGGAACTATGAATAAAGCTAAAAATACTTCAACCAAAACATCTATTACTAAAGCCGATCTTAAAAAGCGTGCTATCAAGGAGTTCGTGCTTGGTGCAGTCGTGGCCGGCGCCGCTGGCGCAATTTCCTATGCCTCGTACGATGCCGCAGCTTCGTCTGCCACTGGCGGAACCTATACTATCTATACCGGCGCCATTGCTCTTGGTGCGGTTTACGCGGTAAAGGGTCTTTTTACTCTACTCTTTCCGAGTCTCGTCCTAAAATGGTCCAACAAGTCCAGCGCCAGCACCAAGGCTGCTAAGCAACCCGCTAAGGCGGAGGCTGTCGTTGAGGATGAAGATGGGCCTGTTGCACCTAAGAACGAGAAGATTGAGTTCTAGGCTACTCCCACTACATCCGAACAAAAAATAAAACCTTTCAGGTTTTATTTTTTTTCTTTGGTGGGGGCGGTTGGGTTCGAACCAACGACCAAGCGGTTATGAGCCGCCTGCTCTAACCCCTGAGCTACGCCCCCATTCGAGCGAAAACTTTCGCCCTATTATCCCCCACTAATTATACCACACTTCTCTCGATAAAAATGCTATAATATAAGTATGACCGAAATGCGAACCAAACTCCGCAAATTCCGCTATTGGCTGAAGCACGATCTTTTTTCGCTGCGTTTGGTCGTGCTGGTGCTTGCAATTGCAATCTGTTTGGCTTTTTCGTGGGGCGCAATTTCTGCCATGAGTCGTAACTGGGCGCTTGCGCAAGAGCTAATTAATCGTCAGCATGAGCTCGCTCTTCTCGAACTTGAAGTAGACACGCTAGAACTTGAAAACGAGTATTATCTCTCGGACGAATATCAAGAACTCGCTGCGCGTAAATACCGCAACAAAAAACTGCCAGGCGAAACTATGATTTATCTTCCTGCTAATTCCGAGACGGCCAAAAATAAGCATAAAACTGCCAACACCAATCAGGCCGAGTTCGAGCTCGAGAACTATAGTAATTTCCAGCAATGGATGCAGTTCCTTTTTGGCGCCAACCGCTAAACTTTTCACGCATAAAATCCTTTTCCCGCCTTGTTCCGAAAAAACGATTATGCTAAAATAAAACATATGGATAATAGTGCGCAAGGGAAAAACGGCTCAAGAAAGGATCCGTCCGAAGCTTTAAAAGTTTCGACCGATTCTCACGCTAGCCCAAACAACACCAAAACTTCTGAATCGATTGGTATCGATCATCCCAAAAAACCAATTTCTGCTCCAGCGGCTGCCGAACAAAAAGTTGCCAACGAGCCTAAAAACTCGTCGCTTGCAACGAAAAGCGCTCCGGCTGCGGCTCCTACAGCTAATCCTGCATCGACTCAGCCAGAGCCTGCAAAAGCAAACGCCAAAAGCGCTACGGCTGATGTTAAATTTAAATCCTCCGATATTGGCGTCAAAACTACCGTCAAGCAAGATCCTTTTGCTGAGCAAAACAAAAAAGCCGCCGAAAAGAAAACCAAAACCGCTGCCAAACGCAAAAAAACTACGATTATTCTTGCAGTTATTATCAGCCTAGCAGTCATCGCTTTGATTATTTGGGGGATTATTATGATTATCAATGCAAATCAACCTGAAGACCCCAGAAGCACGCCAGCGGTCACTGGTACTGCGCTAGAAGTTAAAAACGCTGCTCTCGCTGCATATAATAAAGATGAAAATACTAAAGATGCCGCTGCGGCAGAGCAAGTTTTTAACGATGCAATTGACAATCTGCAGGATGGAGTTGATTTAGAAACTGCTAATGGTCAAGATACTATTTTGCGGCAAGTTGCAGAGCTTTTGCTTGCCAAAATGGTCTTTTATACCAACGTACAAATGTTTGATAATGTGATTTCAACTTCTTCTAGTATTGACGAAAAATATTTGACTGGTGGCCAGATTGCCACATACTACAATATCATTGCCGTTGCATATTCTGAGCGAGGCGACGAGGAAAAAGCTAGTGAATACTATCAAAAAGCTTACGAAAAACGTATGGAAGTAGGTGGTTATGGAGGATAAATCTAAAATGAGCAAATTCAAATTCGGCCAGTCGAATAAGATTAATATTAAGCCTTTTTCAATTAAGGTTGCCGCAACTTTGGCCTTAGCTATTTCGTTCATTGGTGCCCAGGCAGCTTTTGCGGCTGGTGACGCTGGCGGCGGTAATAATCTTGGCGGTAGCTGTTACGGTAGCGGCACTAGTTGGAACAGTTCTTGTTATGGTGCAACTTGGCGTTATTATCCATTCGGCAGCCAGAGTCAAACTTTTGTTAATGGTGTATGGGATTCTAATAACCAAAGCGTGAACGGGAATGCTAATGCGCCTGGCGGCAGCATAGCCAGCGGGTCAGGTACTGGTACTGGCTGCGAAGAAGTTGGTGGTGTTTACATCCTTGGTCTTGAGCAGTATAATCCACAGAATCAAGAGAGCCTAGGCTATCAATTCGGCATTGTTCAGAGCGGACAGCTTGCTACCCAAGGTGGTTATATTAACTTCCGTGACGACATTCCCGGTACCTCATCTTTAAGCACAGTGCAAAACGCCTTTAATACCGCAAAGGCTGCCGGTGTTACCGGTGACCAAAACTGGGACGACACTCTTGGCTGGTTTTGCTATAACCCAGAACTCGAAGGGCAAGTTCCAGATGAACCTGAGACTCCGCCCGTAGCGCAACTTGATGCCGATATTATTGCTAAATTTTGGACTACCTCGGGAGTAGAAACCGTTCCTGGTAAGGATGTAAGTCAAATTAAAGCCGAAACTGATGGCTCGCGTTCTGGCTTAAAGGCTCGTATTAAATTCAGTACAGATGAGTCTAGCGCAACCGTTGTATTCACTCATAAAATTTATCATGCTGGCAGTAGTGGCCCCGCCTATCCTGGCGTAGATTATAAAAAGGATGAAAATCCGCCCTCCAGTCCACTTTGCGTGACTGGTACTGTCAGTGGTGGGGCAGGTGGAGCGAGCGCTCAGCATTGCGATAGTGATAATACGACTACTATTGAAGTGCCCTACACGTTTTCCTTATCGTATGATTCGTCAGTTGAAGTTTGTTCCACCATTAGTATTAGTGCACAACTAATGGGCTACAAAGCAACAGCTAAGAGTCGCCAAGTAGCCTCGGGCACTGATTCTAACGGCAATACCACCTATCGTACGGAAAAGTATAACTCATGGTCTGGTCCACTTAGCGCTGGCTCTTTCCAATCAGAAGCCTGTGCTTGGGTAGTGCGTCCTAGTAATCCGGCTGAACCGGGCAAGGGTGGTAATGACCCAATCATGAAAGGTGATACTGATCAGTCCGTTCTCTTCTCTGAAGAAACCGCAAATCCTCAATGGGATCATACCATGACTACTTGGTCCACTCGTCGTCACATTGGTCATGATGCTGTGCTCTATCAGATTAACGTTCAGGCGCCTGCTAGTAACAAAGATATGTATGTGGAGCGCGTCAAAAAAGTCATCCCCGCATATGGCGCACTTTGTGAACGTTTTAGTGGGATGGCCTATGTAGGTGGAAGGTGTGTCGCTCATAGTAGTGATCGCACGGAAATTGGTAGTGATGATGGCAGTGCTCGATATCAAAATAAGCAAACCAATACCGTGGTGCCCTACCAAGTTGGCGATAAATATTGCAACTCCTTTGGCTATAAAATTGGTTATTGGTATGCCATAGATAATGGTAGTGGTACTTTTGAATGGACGCATGAAGGCAACAAAGATTATTGGGCGGTCTATCCATCTTCCTGTCGCACTGTGGCTAAGAAACCGTCTGTCGCAGTTTGGAATGGTGGCGTCCATACGCAAGGTAGTGTAGATAGTGCTACCTCGCCACGTTATATCGATCAGCCTTTTGCCAAGGTGCTTGGTAGTGGTAGTGACCTAGGTAGCTATCGTAACTATTGGTCAAATTATTTCGGCTTCCATGATTATCAAGATGATAATAATGAGCTTAATCAATTCTTGGCTGATAATGCTGCAGGGATTGTTTCCGGCGCTAAAACCTTTGGCTCGTGGGTAGAATATCTTCTTAACGTCAATAATCGCATTGGCACCTTTGCTTCTGCTGCAGCTTTTGCCCGTGGTTCCGATAGTGGTGAGGCGGCTAAGATTTCTGCCCTTACTATTTCTAATACCAATCCACAGGATCTCGGTGGCTCGGATATTGGCGCAGACTCAACTTTCCGTAATCGCTTAGTTCAATACTTTTATGATAAATCTACTGGCAGATATGAAGACGCTAAGAATCAAGGCATACTTAGAGGATCTATTACGGAGAGTCATATTCTAACTGCCGACGGCGATATTACAATTGATGATAATATTATACTTGATGATCGCACCTACCGTAGTATTTATGAACTTCCTCAAGTTGTAATCTATGCCAAGGGGAACATCAATATCGCCAGTAATGTTAAACGCGTCGACGCCTGGTTAATTTCCGAAAACGGTAAAGTGAATACTTGCGCTAACGCAGATGGTAGTCAATTCGCTGCCAATAGTACCGAAACTGACGCTTCGGATGTGCGCTCTGGTCAATCTCCATTCCGCGGTGCAGCTTGCACGAATCAACTTATGATAAACGGTCCAATTATCGCTGACGGTATGATCACTAACCGTTCCTATGGTTCTGATCCAGACAAAAAGAGTTCGCCTAACTACGGTGGCGGTGATAATATGCCCGCCAATGCTTATAATGACGAGCACATGCAACGCTACACTCCTGCCGAGATCTTCAACCTGCGCGCCGATAACTACCTGTGGGCTTATGCTCAGGCCGGTCGTTATGACTCTAGCTATACCGAAGCTTACACCCGCGAGCTAGCTCCACGTTACTAAAAAGGAACTATTCAGCAATATGTCAAAGACAAAAAAAGGTTTCACCATCATCGAGGTAATGCTCTTCTTGGGCATTACCGGCTTGATGCTGATTGGTGTACTTGGCGGCACTTATAGCACTATCGAACGTCAACGTTTTAGCGATTCTGTACGTTCGTATTCCGAATTCCTTCGCACCGTCTATTCTGAAGTTATTAGTCCAGAATCGTTCGGCGAAGTTGATAGCGCGGGCGTCGGCAATAACCAGTCATCTGCTGTTTACGGCAAGGTTGTCACTTTTGGCAATCCCGACGATTTTAATGACCATAATATCTATACTGCAACTATCGTTGGCGACATTTATCCTAGCTCTGACAGTGATAATTTCATCTCTCAGCTCGGCGGAGTACGCGCCCGACTCTATTGCGGCAGTAATAGTGCGGGCAAACAAATTTCAACTACGCTCGAAGAATATACTCCACTCTGGGAAGCAAAAATCGAGAATACGAATAAATCACCCTTTGCCGGTACCTTAATTATTGCCCGCTCGCCCGAATCTGGCACAGTACGCGCCGCCTATACAGACGAGCTCAAGCTCAATCTTCCTAATCAATGCCAGCCTACTGATAATCGCGCTAGCGTCAAATTCCAAGAATTTCTCACCGATCGTTTTAATAATCCAGCCAGTAAATTTCGCACTAGCGGCGACCTAGAATTCTGCGTTCGTTCCGCCAATAACCGCACCGTGCGTGGTGTAAACCTCCTGCTCGAAAGTCGCAATACTTCTGCTATTACTATGACAAGCATGGATGGGGAGGATAATAAATGTCGTTAAAAACTTCACCAAAAAATAAAATTTTATATAGTACTAAGCGCGGCGATACTATCATTGAAGTTATGTTCGCTTTTGCAATTTTTTGCCTGATTGCTATCATTTCTATTGCTATGATGAACGCAGGCGTTAGCCGCGCTGAAGGCTCGCTCGAGCTTGTTACTGCCCGTAACGAACTAAACGCCCAGGCTGAAGTGCTACGTTTTATTCATTCTTCCTATATTTCAGAAATGACTCTTCCTCGCAAAGACCAGCTCACGCCACAAGAACAAAAAACTCAACCTTATCAACAGTATGACGCGCTGTGGAGGGTTATTGCTGAAAACGCTATTTCAGAAAGCGAACATAAAATCGAGTATCCTCTGCCCAGTTGCAAAGATGTTTATGAGGGTGGCGCTGGCAACAACCTGCTTGCAAAGAACCATGCTTTCGTGATCAATGGTCGAGCCATTGCTAGCTCCGCTATTAATAATAGTGCCGCCGCCTACGTTAGCGCAACGTCTGGCGTAAGTGCTCAGAGATTTATTCAAGCCCCGCTTGCTGCACGCATCGTATATCAACGAGGTGGTGCCAGCTCTAACTCTACTGGCTCTGACGAGGGAATCACAGAGGCTGACCTTTATACTCAAGTACGCTCCGTAGAAGGTATTTGGGTGGTAGCCGTCAAGGGTGGCATTAAAAACAACAATACGCCTAGTTTTTACGACTTTTATATTCAAACTTGCTGGTACCCGCCTAACTCCACTGCACCGACGTCGCTCGACACCGTAATTCGTCTATATAATCCAGAGGGAGTTTAGTATGCTAAAAATTAAAACCTTATTCAAATCTCTACATTCATCCAACACTAAACTTACGCAAAAAACTAAGTCCGGTTTTACCATTGTCGAGCTTACTATCACCATGGCGTTCGTCGCCGTACTACTAATCACGATTACTATTGTTACGATTAATATTTCCTCGATTTACCAAAAAGGCCTTACCCTCAAAGCCGTTAATAGCGTTGGGCGTTCACTAGTTGATGAGCTTACTATGGCAATTAACTCTGCCCCTTCCGTTGACACGCGTAGTCTTTGCAAAGGATTCCTCTCCGACGATACTGAAGTCAACGAATGTATTAAACAAAATGCCATGCTTTATATCTTTCAGGACAACGGTCCAGCAGACTATGGTGTATCAAACTCTGATTACGACAATACTGAAAATCTTCAGTACAACGGTATCTTCTGTACTGGGCGTTATTCCTACTTTTGGAATACCTATTATGGTGATGAAGCAGGCAAAACTATCTCGGTTCGATATCGTAATGAAAGCGGGGGTGAAGAGACTCTCACTCGTGAATCTGGCAACGATATTCCGTTCCGTCTAGTCCGCTTCGAGGACCGTAATTATCGTCTTTGCTCCGCTACTCTTGAGAGTGGTAAATATAAAACAAAATTCTCCAGTTTCAGCGAAGGCAACCCAATCGATATGACAAATCTTGCCAATACTCCGGGCGACACTGCTACTCACCCATACCCAGTTGCTAAGCCAGAAGAAGGCTTGCTCGATGCATTCGATCTTGACTTAATGCTTTATAACCTTAACATCTTCCCAATTAGCCAAGATTCCGTTACCTTACGCACTTTTATGACCGGCACTTTTGTTCTTGGTACTTTGCGCGGCAGCGTCGACATCACACGTTCGGGTGATTATTGTCAAGAAGACATTCTTCCAGGAGCCACGGATCACAACGGTACTGAAGACGGTTATGCTGGTAGTTCGGGTAATATCTTCGATACCGGCGCAGAGTTTAATTATTGTGCAATTAATAAATTTAATTTCGCCACACGAACGGCAGGAGCAAAATAATGCAAAAATTATCATCACTTCTATCCAACAATAAAAAAGGCGCCGCCTCCCTCTATGTTGTAATCTTTACAACGATTCTCTTCGGCGTCATCACACTCAGCTTTATTCGCATCATTCTTTCTGAATCGCGCCAGAGCAGCAATGACGATCTTTCGCAGTCGGCCTACGACGCTGCGCTAGCCGGTGTTGAAGATGCCAAAATCGCGGTCAATCAATATTATAAGTGTCTAAATAGTAGCGACTCCAGTTGCAATCAGTACCGCGGCAAGACGCCTTTCGGTGGCGATTGCAATCATAGTAATCTTCTAAGTTTTCTTGGTCGTGACACTGGCTCAGACTCCGAAGTAAAAGTTCAAGAAAGCTCCAGCAATAACTCCGATCAAGCTTACACCTGCGTGCTTTTGAGCGACGAGACTGCTGATTATCGCGCCACGCTCACTTCGGATACTCGTACGAAGGTTGTGCCGCTCGGTGTACGTCGCGGCTCTAACGGAAACTACGTCAATAGTAACCTCAACGAAGCTAAATCTATTAAATTTAGCTGGTACTCCGACCTCAATGGTACCAAAATGAAAAACATTGATAATCATAATGGATTGTTTAGCAAGAAAAACAGCGCTACCGTTCCGCCCGTTGTATCGTTGACTCTCATTAAAGCTCACGGAGAAATCAAACTGCAGAATCTCAATACCGACGACAACGGTAGTGATTATAGCACAATGATACTGTTGCCTACTGATCCAAGCAAGGAGGGCTCAACGGATACTATTACGAACGATCAAATCACTGCTGCTGGTAACGCCAGTAGTAAGAACTCTCCTTTTCAAATCAAGTGCCAATCCGGCGGCGACTTTGCCTGTGAGGTAACACTTTCTGGTCTTAGTTTTAATGCTGATGACAGTGCTTTCCTCGTTATTTCGCTGCCTTATGGCGATGAATATACTGATTTTAAAGTTGCCCTCAAAAATGGCAGCGGGGAAGATATGCCTTTCAAAGGCGTCCAAGTTAGCGTCGATTCTACTGGTCGCACCAATCAACTCATCCGTCGCGTCGAAACCCGCCTCGACCCCGCCGATCTCTTCTTCCCGTATCCGCAATATGAGCTTGACTTCGACGGCAGCCCAGACGAAGAGGCGATTCGCAAAAAATTCTGGATCACTAATAACTGTTGGACTGATAGCGGTAGTTGCAATAACAACGGGCAACTCTAAAATCAACCTTAAGATCCTACAAAAAATCCGCCAGCTAAAACTGGCGGATTTTCTATAAGGAGCTAATCTTTACTCACTCAAATAGTCTTCGCACTCAACCTCGAAATACGCCTGCGGATGTGCGCAAACTGGGCAAATCTCTGGCGCTTCTTTGCCAGTGTAAATGTAGCCACAGTTACGGCATTTCCAAACTGTTACTTCCGCATTTTTGAACACCACGTCGTGCTCAATGTTCTCGCGGAAACGCAAATAACGCGCCTCGTGGGCTTTTTCGATGGTGCCAACTTGGTCAAACTTCGCTGCGATTTCTTCGTAGCCTTCCTCGCGTGCTTCAGCGGCAAATTGTTTGTACATGTCGGTCCACTCAAAATTCTCACCCTCAGCCGCCAAGCCTAGATTAGTCTTTGTATCAGCTACTTCACCACCATTCAGTAGTTTGTACCACATTTTAGCGTGTTCTTTTTCGTTGTGTGAAGTCTCATCAAACACCGCTGAAATCTGCTCGTAGCCATCTTTCTTAGCGCGCGAGGAAAAATATTGGTATTTAATCGCCGCCTGCGACTCGCCCGCAAAGGCTGCCTGCAAATTCTTCCAAGTTTTTGAATCTTTTTCTAGCTGTTTTGCCATAAAACTCCTCTCTTTATATTCTCCATAATTATAGCACATTGGACCATATTTTGCCGTTATTCATCCATGAATTGCTTTATGCGTCCCACCAAAATCCTAACCCTTCGCAGAGCCTATTCTCATTCTAGCATACCATAAGCTTTTTGTCAATACTAATTTGCTATTTTTGCTAAACCATCCAAATGTTTTTTTGCCTTTTGGGTAACAGCTCGTCCACGCGGGGTTCGCTCAATTAGTCCTAATTGCAATAGGTATGGTTCATAATAATCCTCAATCGTTGAGGCTTCATCGCCCGTTAACGCCGCAATAGTATTTAATCCTACTGGACGATCACCGTAATTTTCTAGCATCAATTCTAGCATATTTCGATCTGCCGGATCCAAACCTAAATCATCAATCTCCATTAGGTCTAAAGCCCCACGTGCTAGCTCCACGTCAATGTAGCCGTTGCCGTGCACGTCGGCATAATCACGCACGCGCTTAGCCAGCCGATTCGCAATTCGGGGGGTGAGGCGCGACCGTTTTGCTAGTAAATTCGTCGCCTCGGGCGCAATTTCCGTGCCTAGCAGTCTAGCCGTGCGGGTAATAATTTTCTCAATCTCGGGGATTTTATAATATTCGAGGCGATGGATCAACCCAAAACGGTCGCGCAGCGGGCCGGCGAGCGAGCCGGTCCTTGTCGTTGCCCCCACCACCGTAAATTTCGGCAAGTCCAGCCGGACCGACCTCGCCGCCGGCCCTTTCCCAATCACAATATCCAGTTGGTAATCTTCCATGGCTGAATATAGAATTTCTTCTACTGCCCTCCGCAAGCGGTGAATTTCATCAATAAACAGCACGTCTCCATTTTGCAAATTTGTCAAAATTGATGCTAAATCTCCAGCTCGCTCGATTGCTGGTCCGCTCGTCACCCGCAAACTCGCGCCCAACTCATGAGCAATAATATTAGCCATAGTCGTTTTGCCGAGTCCTGGCGGCCCATATAATAATATATGGTCCAGCGTCGTGCCGTCATCGCGCTTCTTTACCGCATCAATCGCTAACTTCAAATTGCTCTTTAGTCGCTCCTGCCCAATATAATCCGCAAAAGTCGTCGGCCGAAGCGAAACTTCATCCACCTGCTCAGCCATATTCTGCTCACTTACTGTTGAGTCTACCAATCGTTCCTTCTTTGTCGCTCCAGCTGCCTCAGTCTCTTCAACCACCCCCTTCGCGCCAGCCAGTTTTTCTTCCGCCTCCGTACTTCTCTGAATTCCCATACTCTCAATTATACCACACCTATCAATCTCAAATCATTAACGCCGACCTTGCACTTTTCTGCCGCTAGTGCTAAAATTCAAAAAGAGTTTCAAGCTCCGGAATTTTAAATAATAAATGAGTTTTTAAGAAGGTCCCAAGCCTCTAACTAAAAACTGTCATTCAAAGTAATTACAATAATATATTATGAATATCATCCTTAGCATCATTCTGCTCGCCGTCGGCTTTGTCTTACTTATCAAAGGCGCCGATATTTTTGTGGATGGCGCTTCCAGCACCGCAGAGAACTTCAAAATTTCCAAAATGCTCATCGGCCTCACCATCGTTGCCTTTGGTACTAGCGCACCCGAGTTTGCCGTGTCAATTTCGGCTTTCGCCTCCGGTAATACCGATATGGTACTCGGTAATGTTATTGGCAGCTGTATCTTGAACATCTTATTGATTCTTGGCGTCGCCGCGATTATTCGACCTATTAAAATCAAAGATAATACCGTCAAAAAAGAACTTCCGCTTTGTCTCCTGATCGCCACTTTACTCGCCGTGCTTTTCCTCGACGAAGTTTTTGCTGGCGCTCAAGAGAATCAAATCACTCGTTCTGACGGCATCGTTATTTTGCTCTTCTTTAGCGTTTTTCTGTACTATCTTTTCAGTCTTACTAAACGCAAACAATCAAAACAGGAAGAGGAAAATTCTAAACCAAAATTTACGCTTGGCAAATCTCTGCTTTTTGTCGTAATTGGTCTTGTTGGTATTATCATTGGTAGTGAGTTAGTGGTTAATAGCGCCTCAAATATTGCTACGGTGCTAGGCTGGAGCGAACGTTTAATTTCGCTTACTATTATTGCTTTTGGTACTTCTTTGCCCGAACTGATTACTACGATTGTCGCCTCTCGTAAAGACGAGCAGGATTTAGTCGTTGGCAATATTATCGGTAGCAACATTTTTAACATCTGCATCGTGCTCGGTGTACCAGTAGTGATTTTTGGTGGGCTCGCGCCAGTCAGTTTTCAGCTCCTTGATATTATCATGTTGGTTGCCTCCGCCGCGCTTCTCTTCCTCTTCGCCGTAGGAGGTCACAAGGTCGACCGTCGCGGGGGGATCCTAATGCTTGTAGTCTTCGCGATTTACTACGGTGCGGTATTTATAATGTAATTTGTACCTTCCTCTTGCTTTTAACCTTAAATCATTTATAATGAAGTTATGTATAACCCTTATGTTTTAGATCACAAAACCCCCACCACAAAAGATTTTCTCGACACTACGGTGTTTGACCAGTCAGAAATTCTCGACATGATTAAAGTTTCTACCACCGTACGCGAGTTTATTAAATCTGGCGGTACGCTTGAAACCTTGTTTCACAAAAATCTTGCGATGCTTTTTGAACAGAAGTCCACTCGCACTCGCGTTTCTTTTGAGGTTGGTATGGAACAACTCGGTGGTCATGCCCTCAATCTCGCGCCTGGTGCTATTCAACTTGGCGCACACGAAACTATTGGTGACACCGCAAAAGTCCTCTCGCGTATGTGTGATATCATTATGGCTCGCGTCAATCATCACGAAAGCATTATGGCGCTCGCAGCTGAATCTACTGTGCCAGTAATTAATGGCATGTCTGATTATAATCACCCTACTCAAGAACTGGGCGATATTATTACTATTCTCGATCATCTCCCGGAAGGTAAACCTTGGAATGAAACTAAGATTGTTTTCGTTGGTGACTGTACTCAAGTTTGCGCTTCGCTCATGATGATTACTACCAAAATGGGTATGAATTTCATCCAATACGGTCCACCGTCCAAATGGCTCGGTGATGATTTTCTTAAAATTGGTCGTGCTAATAATCAACTTTACGGCGGTAGCGTACATGTGACGGATAACCCTGCTTATCTCGAAGGTGCTGATTTTATTTATACCGATGTCTGGTATGGTCTTTATGATAAAGAAACCCCCAAAGAAGTTTACATGCGCGAGTTTTATCCTACCTACCAAGTCAATGCCGAACTTATGGCTGCAACAGGTAATCCTAATGCTAAATTTATGCACTGCTTACCAGCTAATCGTAACGAGGAGGTCACCGACGACGTCCTAGACGGGCCAAATTCTATTGCTTGGGACCAGGCCGAAAACCGCCTCACCGCTCAGCGTGGAATCTTGCTATATTTTAGTAAAGTAGCTCAAGAAGCACTTGATACGATTAAAAGGCAGAAGGAGGACAAACATGCCTGAAAAAAATAAAAAACCTAAATTCCGGCTATTCAGTGCTGTACTTGCTACGGTCTGTATCATCCTCGTGGGCGATGCTGTCGCTCCAACTGCCTCGATTGGTAATTCCCAGTATGTCTGGTGGATTATTATGTTGCTGGGCTTCTTCGTGCCTTACGGTCTCATCTCTGCCGAGCTCGGTACACAATACCCTTCCGAGGGTGGCATGTACACTTGGGTAAAAAAAGCCTTCGGTGAAAAATGGGCCGGTCGCGTTGCCTGGTATTATTGGGTAAACTTCCCGCTTTGGGTTGCCAGCCTTGCCGATCTCGTCACTACTATTATTATGCAAATGATTGGCTTTGAAATGACTTGGCCGCTCATTCTTGCTATCCAGATTTTTTATATCGTATTGGTTAGCGTGCTTGGCTGCTTGCGTATTTCGCAGAGTGCTTGGGTTTCCAATCTAGGCGCCTTTATGAAATTTGCTTTTATGGCTGGTCTTGGTGGACTTGGTATTTATGTACTTTGCACGCAAGGCACTGCCAATCCAATTGAATCCTGGACTGATTTACTTCCGCTCATGGAGGGTGGCAAATTTAGCCTTGCTGGGCTAGGCTTCGTTTCTATGATTATCTTTAATATGCTTGGCTTCGAAGTTGTTTCCACTTTTGCTGACGATATGAACAATCCGAAAAAAGAAATTCCCAAAGCCATCATTCTCGGCGGTATTTTAATTGCGGTTTTCTACCTCCTGCCAAGTTTCGGGATTGGTGTTGCCATCCCAGTTGATGAGCTTAGTACCGATTCTGGCCTACTCGATAGTTACCAAATTCTACTCGCTACTATCGGCGCTTCAGCCGGCCTCACCAAGGCGATCATCGTCATAGTTGGAGGACTTTTCATTTACACTCTCATTGCCAATATTTCTTCCTGGAACTTTGGTGTTAACTCTGTTATCGCTTATGCCGCTGAAGACGGCACCTTTCCCAAATCATGGGCTAAGCGCAATAAAGATGGCGTGCCTTATGTCGTTTCTGTCTGGACTGGTGTTGTTGCCTTAGTCATTTCTATTACTGGTATCGTCGCCTCGCAAATTAACGAAGATATCTCCAACCTCTTCTGGACTTTCTTCTCCCTCAGCCTCGTTACTTTGTTGCTAAGTTATCTGCCGATGTTTATGGCCTTCCTTAAACTTCATAAAAAAGGCCCCGCCGAGCAAAACGGTTTCTGGATTGAAGGTGGTAAATTCAAAATGTACCTTTTTGGCATTCTCCCATTCGTCTTGTTGGTTATCGCCCTCTTCTTCACCCTCTTTCCCGAATTCAACCTCGAAATGTTTGAATATAACTGGCCACTCATCGTTGGCGCTTGTATTGCCGTAATTATTGGTGAATTTATGGTACTTGGTGCAGGGAGGCATAAAACTACCAAAAAACCTCAAGAATCACCAACTCTCGAAGCATAGCACTAAATTTTAGAAAGGAAATAAATAATATGCGAATTCAAGATTCTACTCCCAAATCCGACGGCTTCTTTATGCCGTCCGAAATGACAAATCACCGTTGCACCTATATGCTTTGGCCTGAACGCGAAGATAACTGGCGCGGTGGCGCGAAGCCAGCTCAAGCCGTATTTCGTCAAGTTGCTGAAACTATTGCAAAATACGAACCAGTTGTACTTGGCGTTAATAAAAGCCAATATGCGCATGTGCTCGAGCTAAATATGCCAAACGTTCGCGTGGTCGAAATTAGTAACGACGACTCGTGGATTCGTGACTGTGGTGCAACTATGGTTGTGAATGGCAATGGTGAAATGCGTGGAGTCGACTGGAAATTTAATGCTTGGGGCGGCCTCGTCAACGGTCTTTACTTCCCGTGGGATCAGGATGACTTTGTTGCTGCAAAAATGTGCGCCATCGAGAATGTTGATCGTTACCGCTTGAGTGATTTTGTGCTGGAGGGTGGTTCAATTCATTCTGACGGCGAGGGAACTATCCTTACCACGGAAGAATGTCTACTTGACCCAGGACGTAATCCAGACATGAGTAAAGAAGAAATCGAAGCTATACTCAAACAATATCTCGGCGCCGAAAAAGTCCTTTGGCTACCAAAAGGAATTTATATGGACGAAGACACTAATGGCCACGTTGATAATATCTGTCAATTCGTCGCACCGGGTAAAGTGGTTCTTGCTTGGGAAGATAACGAAGCCGATCCTCAACACGAACGTTCTCAGCTTGCCTACGACTATCTCAGTCAGCAAACTGATGCTCAGGGTCGTCAAATCGAAATCGTCAAAATCCACGTGCCAAATCCCATTCTGATTACTCAAGAAGAATCTGAAGGTGTTGATGTGGTTGAAGGGACTTTCCCCCGCAACGAAGGTGATCGCTTGCCCGCCAGTTACATCAATTATTACAACTGTAACGGCGCTGTCATTGTTCCAGTTTTTAATGATGAACACGACCAGGCTGCCGTCGATACTTTACAGCAGCTCTTCCCGAATAAGGTTATCGAGCCAATTTACGCTCGTGAAATTTTACTTGGTGGCGGCAATATCCACTGTATCACTCAACAAGTTCCGCAAGCATAATAAAAAATCGAGAGGAAAATCGCAAAATGTTAAAACTTCATTATAAAGGGCCCGTTGTTCTCGCCATTATGGATGGCGTTGGCCTCAATTTACGTCGTAGTGGTAATGCTGTACGTCAGGCGCATACCGAATTTCTCGATTTTGCCTTAAGTCGCTACCTTAATGTTTCGCTCGATGCTTCTGGCGAAGCTGTCGGCATTCTGTCTGGCCAAATGGGTAATTCTGAAGTTGGACATAATGCTCTTGGCGCCGGCCAGATTATTAAACAAGGTATCGCTGGTATCGAAGCCGCTTTCAAAACTGGCGACATTTGGCGGTCCAAAGCCTGGCGCGGCGCCATGAAGCAGTTAGGCGCTGGGGGTCAAGACGTAGCGCGTGGCACTTTGCATTTTGCCGGCATCTTTTCGGATGGCGGCGTGCACAGTGATATTGCGCACCTCGAGCAAATGATTCAGCGGGCTTACGATGAGGGCGTGCGCAAGATTCGCATTCACTGCGTCTTTGACGGGCGCGATGTGGCGCCGCAATCGGAGCCCAAATATATTGAGCGTATAGAGAAGTTCTGTGCGCAGTTTAAGGATGCGGACTTCCGTATCGCTAGCGGCGCCGGCCGTATGGTTGCCACCGCCGACCGCTACGGCAACGACTGGGGAATGGTTAAACTTGGCTGGGATATGATGGTTCACGGCAAAGCTCCTCGTACCTTTAAATCCGCCAGCGAAGCCATTAAAACTTTTCGTAAAGAAGACGCTACGGTGCAAGATCAATATCTCCCGGCCTTTGTCGTTGTTGGAGAAGACAAGCCAGTGGGGAAAGTCAAAGATGGTGACGCCTTTATTTATTATGATTTTCGCGCCGACCGTGCCGTCGAAATCGCGCAGGCTTTCGTTGAAGAGGATTTCGATAAGTTTAACCGTGGGAAAGTTCCAGAAATTTATTTTGCCGGTATGATGGAATACGATGGTGACAAGCATATTCCGAAACACGTCCTCGTTCCGCCCGTTGTCATCGAGGAACCACTTAACGTTTTCCTCGGCAAACACCAAATCTCTCAACTCGCCGTGTCAGAAACTGTCAAATTCGGTCATGTTACCTACTACTTTAACGGTAATAGTTATAAAAAAGCTCCGGGCGAAAAACATATTGAGATTCCTTCCGATACTGTGCCCTTCGATACTCGCCCATGGATGAAATCTGCCGAAACCACTGACATCGTGCTGGAAAATATGGAAAAATACGACTTTATTCGCATCAATTACCCTGCCGGTGATATGGTTGGACATTTTGCCGAACTTGAACCTACTATTGTAGCGGTTGAGGCTGTTGACATTCAACTTGCGCGCCTTGCGAAAAGGGTCGACGAATTAGGTGGTGTTCTTATTATCACGGCCGACCATGGCAACGCCGAAGAACTTATCGATCGTAACGGCATGGCTAAGACCTCTCATACTACTAATCAAGTTCCTTGCATTTTCTATGACAATACTCCGAACGCGAAGAAATATCGTAAAGCTAGTCTTAAGGACCCTGGACTTACTAATCTCGCTGCTACTATCGCTACCTTGCTTGGTCAGCCAGACTATCCTGCTCACTGGCGCAAACCTTTGATTAAGGTTCCGGAGAAAAAGTAGTATAATAATTATATGTTAATCAACGGTTCTCGACTTCTTGGTTGTCCAATTCTTAGCCTTCATGTCGGCGGCAAAATCGCTACAGTGGCTGAGTTAATAATCGACCCTGACACTCTTAAGCTTCTAGCTTGTCGGGTCGATGGCCCGTTGATTGGGGGTGATGTCGGTAATATTCTTTTGATGGACGACGTACGTGAGTTTTCGCGTATGGGCATGATTGTCGATTCAACTGACGTCTTCGCCGAGGCGGATGACGTGATTCGTGTGCAAGAAGTCCAAAAGTTGCAATTTCGTCTACTTGGCATTAAGGTTGAGACTCGCCAAAAAGCCAAACTTGGTAAAGTCTCGGATTTTACGCTCGATTCATCCACGTGGCGTATCCATCAACTCGTAGTGCAGCGTCCACTTTTAAAATCACTTATTGACCCAGAATTATTAATCTCTCGCCGAGAAGTAGTTGAAGTTACTGATTATAAAATTATTGTCAAAGACGAAGAAAAAACTCTCAAACAACAAGCCGAAAAAGCTGCTATTTCCACAAACTTCGTCAATCCCTTCCGTCAACAAAACGCTCCCGCGCCCGAACCATCCGAAATCAAAATCGACTCCAAATCGTAATTAGTCCACAGCCTGCCCGCCTATTAGCGCGCATCATCACCCTCTTCTGCATACCTCTCCAACGCCTCCTTCGCTGTCTGAAAAGGGAATCCTTGTCGCACCAAATAGCCTAGAAGTCGATGGTCGTCGTATTTGCGTCGCTTTTTCTTAATGATTTTCATCACTTCTTCATCTTCATCGCGCGGAATCTTTGCCAGTGCTTTTTCTGCTATTTCTCGACTAACACCCTTTTTGGTCAACTCCATTCGCAGGCGCTTTTGGCTAATTCCTTTACGCACGTAACGATTTTCTACAAAATACTCTGCGAACTTTTGATCATTAAGGTACTTTTTTTCAATCAATCGTTCCATCACGAGTTCAATAATCTCATCATTAAACTCCGGAAATGGCCTCAAATCGTCGCGCTCGCGCATTCGATTAGTTTGGCGACGTTTAATCTGTCTTCGCCGTAAGTAATTCTGCGTTTCCCGAATCGAATGAGGGCGCGTTAGTACCCACTCCAGTGTCCGCTGATACATCTTGCCAAATTCTGACGCCTGTTGTAGCTCTTTAAGTTCTTTCTTGTTGATTTGTTTGCCGACTTTAAGATTAAAATCTACCACCTGTGTTACATCGAGCGAAAACGCAAACTTCGTATCCAAAAAAACATTCACACGATTCGGGTCGCGTACCCCAGCCCCTAGTCGCGTAATTGTAAAGGTCTCCGATTGGTCAATATTTTCCCATTCCGGCAATTCCTCTAGTGGGCTACCTACTTCACTGTCCGCGCCATAAATCGCTTCCGCCTCTCGCCGCCGTTGTAAAACTTCCTTATCTTCGTTGCCTCCGTCATCTTCAGGGCTAACAAAAACAGTAGGATTCTCAAGATTTTCAAAATCCTCAAAAAACCCGTTATCCTCCGCACTGGCATCATTTAATCCCTTAACCCTCAGCACTCTCGCCCCCCCACTATTTTTCGGCGTTCTGCGCCCTCTCTGCCTCAAGTTCTTCGTCTGACTTACGCGAATCCACTGCAATGTAATCATCTTCCGGAATCAAATTTGCCGCAATTCGTACTTGGTGATCAATTTCTTCCAGCAGCTCTGAATTTTCCTTGAGTAATTTCTTCGCCGCTTCGCGCCCTTGCGCAATAGTCTCCCCTTTGTACTTCAAGAACGAGCCGGCCTTGTCAATAATACCTTTCTGTACCGCCAAATCCAGTACATCGCCCGTCTTACTAATCCCCTCATTGTACATAATATCAAATTCCGCTACTCTAAACGGCGCCGCAATCTTGTTCTTCACAATTTTGACTTTTGTGCGGTTACCAGCAATGTTGTCACCGTCTTTAATCTGCCCAATCCGCCGAATATCCATTCGCACTGAGGCATAAAACTTCAACGCATTGCCGCCAGTTGTGGTTTCTGGGTTACCAAACATCACGCCAATCTTCATTCGAATCTGGTTAATAAATATCACCGTTGCTTTCGACTTAGAAATGATACCTGTCAACTTGCGCATCGCCTGTGACATTAAGCGCGCCTGTAAGCCCATTTGCGCGTCGCCCATATCGCCATCGATTTCTGCCTGTGGTACCAAAGCCGCTACTGAGTCGACTACAATCAAATCGACCGCGCCGCTCCGCACTAAAGTTTCTGTAATCTCGAGCGCTTGCTCGCCATTATCTGGCTGAGAGATAAAGAGATTATCCGTATCAACGCCAATCTTCTTTGCGTAAGCTGGATCAAGCGCGTGCTCAGCATCGATAAATGCCGCTTGCCCACCCTGCTTCTGAATCTCCGCAATCGCGTGCAATGCTAAAGTAGTCTTACCAGAAGACTCCGGGCCGTAAATTTCAATAATGCGCCCCTTCGGGTATCCGCCGCCCAATGCCAAATCGAGCGATAGCGAACCCGACGGTAAAAGCTCTACGTCAATTTTCTGCGAATCCCCCAATCGCATAATCGAACCGTCGCCAAATTGTTTCGTAATCTGTGAAATTGCCAAATCAAGTGCTTGCTTCTTGCCAGAATCTTCTGTAGATTCGGTTGCTGTAGATTTCTTTGCCATATTACCTTCCTTTGTTAGCTCTATTATACCACGGCTAGTAGTATAATAGAGCTTTTTATTTTTGAATGTTTACCAGTTGTCTGGCAATGGGAGTTTAATCTAGAGTTGTCGTTATAGATTAAACTCCCGGCCGGCCTCGCGTCTTAGTTACTTTAATTTTATGGGCGTTCGTCTATCTTTTGACCTATCCTTAACGCTCTCACTAAAATCCTCGCAGTTTCTAATTCGCAAGTTCCAGTTTATGCTAGCATGCCCGCAGTATATAACAAAAATCTCTCAACTTACAACCCCTAAACTTCCCAAAATCACTATTTTCTTTAATTTATCTAATTGGTTAAGTTTATTTTCCAGAGGTGAAAATCCTCCCGCTTTTTTCTCCTTTTCAAATCTTTTCTGCTTATTTTTTCGTAAAACTCAGACACTTTTACCATTTTTGTCTAAATCTATACACCTGTCTAAATTTAGACACATGTCTGAGATTTTGGGAAATCAGCCTCATCATCTGTCTGATTGACTATTTTTGGGCTTTTGCTTGCCTTTACGAATACTTGCGTTATAATAAAAGAGTCATATTCTTATAATTCAGATATTTTTGCTATTTACACGCTAATTTTGAACGCAAAGCGGCATCGCAACCATAGTTCAAAATTAAGTGTAAGCTTATCTGGATTATGCGTAGGAATATGACACCAGCGGTGTCGCTTTTTGTCTTTGACATCAGAACGGGGCCTTTTCGCAATTCTCTCGGAGCTCACTCATCGGCAAGATGCGCTTCGCTCCGGAGAAGCAAAAATACCTCCGTCCTGGTAGTCAAAGAGATTAAACTATGGATACCGCAAGATTAATTATTAACCATTATTTCTTGGAGGTACCCTCATGCACAAAATCAACAAAGCTCATCAAGTTAGGCTAATGACGCTAGAGTCCTCGTGGCGTATGGTAGGGTTAATATCATGTGGTGGCCTAGCTTTGTTAATTTTGTTCATGGTAATGCCAGTAGTCACCAATCGGTCTTCCGCTCTTGACCAAGCCCATTGGACGGAGTATGGGGCAGTACCTTCTGCGATTGCATTAAGCCTAGACACCAAGGAGCTAGAAACTACCATTACGCCTACTGCAGGCGGAGTCACAGCAGAAAGTACTGCCAGGTTAAGTATTAACACCCAAAATGCTGGCTTTGAGCTTTATCTTAGTACTTTAGACTCTACCACCAGCATGAGTAGCACTAATTCTGACTATGAGATTAAGTCTATTACTAATCCTACGGCTAGTCTTAGCCCAAACACGTGGGGATACCGTATGAATGATGATACTATGTACCAACCCATCAGCCTAGAACCTACCCTAACTACTACGCTACCCGCCGAGTTTGGTAGTGAAAGTACCAGTCTGGCCCTGCACTTTGGCCATAACGTTGATACGGCTCTGCCGGCTGGGCAGTATACCAATACCGTTGTGCTTTCTGCCATTGCCTCATCTGCCAAAGTGCAGGGCCTGCTAGGCCTTAACTACATGCAGGATATGACTACCAACATATGTAATAACACTATTGGTACGGATTTCTCGACTGAGAAAGATATACATGATAGTTTTATCATCAAACCTGGGCAAGAACCCACCAAACAATTGATAGATCTAAGAGATAATAAAGATTACTGGGTAGCTAAGCTTGCAGATGGGAATTGTTGGATGACGCAGAATTTGGCGTTGGATTTAGTCAAAGGGAAGGTATTAACTCCGAGTGATAGTGACGTGACGAAGGGTTGGACGGTGCCGACCAGTATGGAAAATACTCCACCTGTGGGGAGTTATGCAAAATCTCCGGCCGATGCCCGCTCATTTTATTTCGGCAAATACGTATATGCTACGCCATCTTTGCGCAAGTATTGTCAGTCGCCAACTGCTCATAATGATGGAAGTACTATTGCGCCAGGTGAAACGAATTTTGCGCATTGTGCTAATTTTCAAAACGTTGAAACCGGTTGGGATCCGACTTTTGTTGCAGGCGAAGGAAAATGGGGAGGTTATTCTGGTTATGTTTCTGCTGAAACGACTACAAAAACATACGATGCCCATTATCTAGTGGGGAATTATTATCAGTGGGGAGCTGCTACTGCGCAATCTGGCGTTGCCGTGGTTGATCAAATAGTTAATGCTCCTGATAGTCTAGATGGCTCTAAGGCGATTGCCCCGAATTCTATTTGTCCAAAAGGTTGGCAATTACCTTATGCTAATTCAGCTGAAATTAAATCCTTTAAAAAATTGGTTTCTAGCTATGGCTGGACTCAAACTAATTTTTGGCCCATAACTAATAATAAAGGTTATGAAATTGTGAAGGAGCCGTTTTATTTTGTC
>CAOZKB010000003.1 GCA_948571325.1 uncultured Candidatus Saccharibacteria bacterium
TAGCTGGCATAGAGCCTAAGCTGAGTGATACATAGTTAGATGGGATCCAGGCAGGTTTATTATAATTAGGACTGTCTTTGGCGTTGGTGGAGGTAGTAGATATAGGGAAAAGGAAAGCAAAGACGACGAGGAATAATAAAAGCAAACTACCCCAACCTAGAATACGGACAAGTTGTAGACTATATATTATATTGTGAATTTTTAGTGTTTGCTGGTGTGCCATTTTCGCTCCTTTTATGATTATTTGACTGAGCTTTTGCACAAAATAGGACACTGCTCAGCAGTGTCTAAAGTTGCTTGTCGTGACAGGCGTAACTTGACCAACCAAATAAAACGCGCAATCAAGGAGCAGTGCCCTACAATTTACGTGTTTTTATTATAGTTAGCCAAATTAGCCAAGCTACCAAAAGTGCTACGCCAAAAATGCGTCACGCTTACAACTTTAGACATTTTTATTATAGCACAACCAGTTCAAAAAGCACAAAAATTGCGTTTAAAATTGATATCTATTATTTATTGTACTTTTACGCAACTCTCACCTAATAAATTCACGAGTGGTTTAGTTAAATCCTCGTCAACTTCCACCTTGAACGGCAACTTAATTGGTCGCTTGCCATTCTCGTCTTTTAGTACCATGATAATTTCTTGCACACCTGGATTAAGTTCACAGAGACGGCGGATTTCACTCAGCATCTCAACATTATTTGGATCGTCCACGAGAACGTAAAGTTTTTCGTTACGCGGGTCTTTGGGCGGCGTAATCACGCGGCGTGGCGATTCCTCACCATCACCGGCAGGCTTAGCCTCCTTCTCATTCTGTTCTTCCTTCTGCTCTGTAGATTTCCCGACCCCATTATTATTCATCGATGTTTTGCGGTGCATCGGGCGACGCGGTTTGACAGGCTCTGGATCGGGCATTTTTTGACCAGTCGGTTCGTAGCTATTCAATATTTCATCCGGAATCACTTCCACACTGTCAGCGATTATTTTTACTTCCTTGGTGAGATTACTGTCTTTATCACGCGCATTGACTCGACCATTAATACGTACAATGGCGTCCTGCTCAAGTTTAGCGCCAACTTCTTCGTAAAGTTTCGGAAAAACAATCACTTCTAATTCGGAAATTTTATTTTCAAGTTTAACAAAAGCCATACGAGTGTTACTCTTAGTAATAATTGTGCGAACGGCACTGATAATACCACCGATACTTACGGAACGGTTATCATTTTCGGCTGTCACAAGGTCAAAACTGTGGGTTTTTTCGGCAAAGTAAGTTTCATAGCGGTCAAGCGGATGGCTAGAGATATACAACCCCATCAAATCGCGCTCCCAGAGCAGACGCTCTTTTTCGGGGATAACGGTCGGCGCCGGTTTAATTTCTGGTTCCGGAACTACGCCGGCATCACCCAGCGCGCCAAATAGGTCGGTCTGTCCACTAGCAGCGTCTTTTTGGCGTTTGGCGCCGTATGCCTGAATGTTTTCCAGATTAAATAGCAAATCACTGCGATTAGCAAAACGATCGAAAGCACCGGTTTTAATCGCGGCTTCCCAGGATTTCTTATTAAATTTCCCCGAATTGACGCGGGCGGCAAAATCGCAGACGCTCTTGAACGGGCCATTTTTATCGCGTTCAGGAATAACGTATTCCTCTACCAATGCTTTGCCCATAGATTTGATACCAGACAAGCCAAAACGAATTTTGCGCTCGCCGCCCACAATACCAAAATCACCGTAAGATTCATTAATATCTGGACCAAGCACTTGAATGCCCATGCGTTTACATTCGGTAATTTCAATCGCCAGGCGATCCGTCCAGCGCATATCGGCAGTCATCAAGGCAGCCATAAAAGCGTCTGGATAGTGTGCTTTGAGATAGGCGGTCCAATAGGCCACTAAACCATAGCACGCAGCGTGAGATTTATTAAAACAGTAATTCGCGAAGTCGAGTAGCTCTACCCAAAATTGCTCAGCAATCGCCTCAGTAGCACCACCAACTTTAATAGCACCCTCAATAAACTGCGGTTTAACTTTATTCATAAGGTCGACTTTTTTCTTGCCTACAGCCTTGCGCAAGGTATCAGCCTGACCACCAGTAAAACCGCACCATTCACGCGAAATCTGCATGAACTGCTCCTGATAAATCATAATACCATAAGTATCTTTCAGAGAATTTTCTAGTCCGGGATGCAAATAGGTGATTGGTTCTTTGCCGTGTTTGCGACGAATAAAACTATCAATAAACTGCATTGGGCCCGGGCGATAAAGGGCCACCATAGCGATAATATCTTCAAAACGGTTGGCCTGCAAATCTCGCAGATAACGTTTCATGCCGGCAGATTCAAGCTGGAAGACGCCGGTGGTTTCTGCGCGCTGAAGTAGTTGAAATGTCTCCTCATCATCAAGTGGCAAGTTGTACATGTCGATATCTTCATGGTAGACTTTGCGGATCATCCGGAGCGCATTATTAATCACACTAAGGTTAGACAAACCCAAAAAGTCCATTTTAAGCAGACCTAATTCTTCGATTTGTGGTCCAGGATACTGAGTAGTAAGTGGCCCCTTGGCGCTAACTTCCATCGGCAGAAACTTCACTAAATCATCCGGCGCAATTACTACACCACAAGCGTGCACGCCGTGACTACGAATAGTACCCTCTAAGCGTTCGGCGAAATCTAATACCTCGCGCGAAACTGGATTGCGTTGATATTCATTGCGAAGTTCTGGAGCTTCTTTCACCGCGCGACTAATCGGAACGTGGTGTCCCTGTTCAGGATCGGGCACAAGTTTAGCTAAATGGTCAGCCTCCGCATATGGAACTTCCATAACACGCGCCACATCGCGCACCGCCATTTTTCCCATCATTTTACCAAAAGTGACGATGTTCCCCACTCGACCTTCGCCGTACTTGCGTGTACAATACTCAATCACCTCATCGCGGCGCGTATCTTGGATATCGGTGTCAATATCTGGCATCGAGATGCGATCAGGATTCAAGAAACGCTCAAAAAGCAGGTCGTATTTCAGCGGATCTAACTCGGTAATCCTCAACGCATAAGCAAGAATACTCCCAGCCGCCGAGCCACGACCGGGACCATAAACGATACGCTGCGATTTACCCCAGTTAATAAAATCTTGAACGATGAGGAAGTAACCGTTGTAGCCCATTTTGTCCACTACGCCGAGTTCATAATCAATGCGTGGAAGGATTTTTAGTTTGTCTTCGGCGCGCTCCGGAGCAGCATCGGCTTCTTCAAGCATTTTACGACATTCAGCGATCTCGAGATCTAGTGTGTCTTCAAGCTTATACCCACAATAGCGATAAACCAATCCCTGGAAGACTAGCTTGTCAAGGTAGGCCTTCTCAAGTTGTTGCGAAGTAGCGTTTTTCACGTCGTCCAGTTCCAAGCTATCCAGCGTAGCTTCGGGCACAGGAAATTTTGGAATTAAAATGCGCCCGAGCTGTAAATCTACATTGCAGCGATCGGCGATACGACGAGAGTTGCGCACTGCCTCGGGAAAATCCTTACCCCAACGTGCGATGATGTCTTCAGGCGGGATAACATGCAGCTCAAATTCCTTAAGTGACATACGGTTCGGATTCGAAAGATTTGATGCGGTACCAACACAAAGTAATACCTCATGCGCGTCTTGGTCGCTATGATTTAGATAGTGAGCATCACAAGTAATTACAAGCGGAATGCCAGTTTGCTTAGACAATTCCTGTAATTTAGTATTAATTTCAGTTTGAACCTCCCAGTGCGTAGGAGAATCGGGGTGACCATGGTCCTGCATTTCGAGATAAAACCGATCTTCATAAATGCTATGATACCATTCGATAAGTTCTTTGGTGCGTTTTTCGTCATGTGCACGAATGGCTTCGGAGATTTCAGAACCAGCGCAGCCAGAAAGGCAGATAATACCTTCTTTGTATTTTTCCATCGTGGCATGGTCAATGCGTGGTCGGTAATATTTACCACGAATCTCTGCTTCGGTCATTAAACGACAAAGATTTTCGAAACCTTGATTATTCATGGCTAACAGCGTAATATGGAAGCGCCGTTTATCATATGCAGGATCCTTATCCTCCATACCGCGAGCCGCCACGTAGGCCTCAAGACCTAAAACTGGCTTAATCCCTGCAGCATTACATTCCTTATATAGCTCTACCAAGCCACTCATGGTACCATGATCAGTAACGGCGACCCCTTCCATGCCTTTCGATTTGACAAATTCAACCAATTCGGGGATTTTTGTCAAACCATCAAGCAAAGAATAGTGCGTATGGTTATGTAGATGAACAAAATCACTAGGCTTAACTGGTTCAGGATCTTTCGTTACCTCGGTCATGTTTTAATTATAGCACAGAAAAAATGTTAAATAATAAGCAGAGAGAATTATGAACTATTTCTTCCCGCGCTTCGAGGCGATTTTATTCTTAATCGAAGTGCGCCGAGTGCCAGGCTTAGACTTGGCGCCGGTCTTAGCGCTGCTTGACTTAGTCATACTAGTACTCTTGGCCGTCGCAGTTGTCGCGCTCGCCCTACTTGCTTCGGTGCGACGAATAGCCTCACGTACCGCAGCTTCTTCATAAGCAGCCTCTGCAGCCCGTTCAGTAGCATTGGCAGCTTCAGCGGCAGCTTTCTCCTTGGCCTCACGCTCTGCATCTTCAGCAGCATAACGACGTTCTTGGTTTTCAACCACGCGATTTGCAAAAGTCTTCACAATACCACCTACTGATGTCATACCCTTGACATTATCAACAATGTCGTCAGCTTTGGCAGCAATCCCCTGCCCGGTAGCAACGATTTTACCAGCCTCATTGACTAAATGGATTAGCTTGACGAGCAGCAAAATCCCCACCACGAGAAAGATCAACAATGCGCACGAAAGCATAATTACTAAAATCCATTCTGCCACGTTCATTTTTATTCACCTCCTTTAGTTTGCTAAAAATATTACTTGTCTTCTAACGCCGCCTTTACATCGTCGGCGTATTTCTCGTTGTCCAAAACATATTTCAGATGGGCAAGGAAATAATTTTTTGGGTCGCCTGTGGTCATCCACTCGCCCCTAGTGCGCTCTACGTAAACCGGTCCGGTTTCTGCCATTTTAGTAATAGCATCCACCGTCCAAAGTTCGCCGTCTAGGCCAGTATTGCTGGGGTTAAGATATTCAAATACTTCTGGAGTCAAAAGATAACGACCATAACTGGTTAGATTAGACGGAGCATCCTCAATCTTCGGTTTTTCAACGATATCATGGAGAGTTTGTTGGGACTCATCTTTCATTTTAATAATACCGTATTTATCTAATACCTCTCGCGGCATTTCTTGAGCGATAATAATCGCTTTAGCGTCAGGATGTTTTTCATAGCTTTCGATTAAAGTCTTTACATCTGAGCCACCAAATACTACGTCATCCGAATATACCACCACAAAAGCCTCGTCGTCGCGAATAAAACGCTGAGCCGAGGCGATAGGTGAGCCATTACCATAAGGATAAGATGGGTCTTGTTCAATGACAGTGATTTTAGGAAAATCTAGTACTTTCTGCACAGACTCGTAACGATCTTCTTTGCCCTGTGCGGCAAGCTGTTTACGGATACGGTTAACGGAATTATTGAAATAATCTTCATAAATTGGTTTGCCCTCAGCGGTAGCAACGATGATAATTTCTTCAATGCCAGCCTCTACGCATTCTTCAACGATGAATTGCATAATCGGGCGATTACCGAGGGGTAACATAGCCTTAGGAATAGTTTTAGTTATCGGTAGATAGCGACTAGCGAAGCCAGCATCAGTAATAATGGCTTTAGTCGGGATACGGTATTTCATAATTTTTTGATAGTCTCCTTTGAGATTTCATTATAGCACAAAAACCAGTTTTGCCTAGCTTGCCTTAGGCATTAAGTCACTTTCGGCAGTTACTGCTTGGTTCTTGGCTTGACGCTTGGCCTTATTGTCGCGCAGAGTACGCTCGCGAAAAGCCTTCTTTGCTGCCTCAGAACGCGCTAGACGATCTTCGCGTTGCTGCTCACGGTTATGTACGCCATAAATTAAACTAGAAATGCCTAAAATTAGCAAATATGCTCCAAAAAAGCGCACAAAATCCACCCATGCCAAGTGACCAGAATTAAGAATTGCTATGCCAAAAACCGCACCACAAACACCACAAAGCACCCAAATAAACCGATCGGTGGGATCAACCGTGGTACGAAAACCAATTATCATCTCAAAAATTCCGCGCGCTACAGTATAACCAGCTAAAATCGCCATATGCCATACAGTACTTTCGTTAGCCATTAGCAGCAAGATGACGCCAAAAATTGCGTCAAATAGCGCAACCAGTAGCGGAACCGCCCACTCGTGGCGCTTAGAACTACGATAAATCACATTAGCAAACTCAACGATAGCCAACGCAAGCACTGCTACACCAATCACCGGCATTAAACTAGATGAATTAGCGCCGCTCGTGAAGAGTGTAATACAGCCAAACAAGGTAGCTACTGCCCCTTGAAAAATAAATACTAGCCAATGACTATCGATATAGCTACGCTTAATATGCGCCATGAAATTGCCTCCTAAACTTTAAATTTATTATATCACGCCCAAAAAATACCGAAAAGTATTGACTTTTTAGATGAAGTGTGCTATAATGGAAGGATAGGGTGTTTTTTAACTTTAACTACCGCGTCTTACCTTTGCGAACAAAAATTTCTGGCAAGAGTTCTCCTAGTCGACGAATTCTACCATCATCATTGACGAGGATTTGCGTCTCAATATTTTTTTCGTCAATCTGACGGATCAATTCGCGGCAACGACCACACATTGAGTAGATAGTATCATGATAAGAATATGCAACGATTTTATCAATCTGACTTTCATTATGTTTAAGCATTTCCATAATCGCAGCATATTCGGCACAATTACCCAGGGCACACTTCGCTGTTAGAGAAATCCCCGTATAAACTTGACCAGTTTTTGTCATCAGAGCGCAAGCTACTTGTCCACTAATACAGTAATCAGTAAGAACTTGCTTATGGGCAAGTTCTTTAGCGGCCGCTAAAAGTTTTTGAAAATCTTGATCCATTTTAACTCCTTGAATTATCTAAACATGGCGTTTTTTCTTACGAATCGTCTCGATTATTTTAGTAATTTGATATTTGATAGGATTGAGAATAATATCATGAGCCGGAGTGTATTTGAGTTCTTCGACACCAAAGCCACGTTTGAATTGCGATACGCCATAAAAACGATGCCAAGTTTCGTCTTCACCAACGATACCCCAAAAATTGTAGCGTTTAATTCCCCGTTCACGCGCATCGCGCATGGCCTGCATATGAAGTAGCGGTGCGCCAGAAAGTTTAGTGCCAAGCTCCGAACTGACGCCGTAATGATAAGAGGCTTCATTGCCATAAAAAATCATAAAATTTTCCGCCAGGACCTCGCCATGATACTTGGCTTTGTAGAGCACCGCCTCACCATTTTTTGCGAAGGCAGCAAATTGCTTAGTGAGAAAGTCTTCCGAAAAGGCTACAAAACCGTGCCGGCCGGCGGTCTGCATTTGAATTTGATAAAATTCGCGAATATCAGCTGGGTCAGTACTGGTTTCGACCTCGATACCGTTTTTCTCGCCTTTACGCAGCGCGCGGCGCAGACGTTGACGCATACCCTTAAGAATTTCTTCCTCATCCTTATCGAGGTCGAGCACGCCGGCGAACTCCACCGAAAGATACATAGGAGCGGGCTGGATGCGCAAGCCCAAGGTTTTATCGGCGGCGAGTTCTTTTAGCAGGAGTTCGCCGGAATTTTTGGCGAGTTGCGGGCGGACCCGTACAAAAGCACATTGGTGCGCGCGACCCTGATCCCGCATATCCTGGAAAATCCGCTCGACGAGCTCGCGGTTTTGCCAATCCAAAATCGGTCCGCCCGCAACCGCCAAATAATGTCCCCGCTTAGCCTTTTCCACTACGCCAGCATAAGCGCCAATAATGCGACCATTTTGGTTCTCCTCCACACAAGTATGATCTTTTTCCATACCGCTTTGATTGTTTTTGCGGTTTTTTTTGGTTTCTGCCGGCTTAGCATCCTCTTCAACTACGATGCGACGGACTACTTCGTTGCCACGGCTGCGGTAAAATTCATAAAAGTCCCAGGATTGCAAAAAATTAGCTTCGGGGTGGCTGGTGACAAAATCATCCCAAACTTGGCGGTCTTTTGCGTCGATAATCTTGAATTTTGTCATAACTTTCTAGCCTTTCTACGGATGGTTTCAACCAACCAATTTAATAAATATTTCGGGCGGTTTATTATAATATCCTGCGCAGATACGAATTCAACAACTTCGCCGCCAAAACCGGTTTTGAAAGTCGTTACACCGGCATAACGATGCCCAGTAGAGACTTTACCATTAGCATCTTTAGGGGCAATCCCCCAAAGGTTATAGCGTTTTAGACCTAGCTTTTTTAAATCTTTGATTGCCTGCCACTGCAAAGCATAGGCGCCTGGAAGCTTATGATTAAGCTCGGTCGAAGCAGCCTCAAAATACTCTGCCTCCTCACCCGACCAAAAAACTAAGCCATAAGCAATTGGCTGAGCATCATTAGTTTGTGCCACGTAAATCCGAATGTTTTGACCAAAAGCCGTACGCTCAGCTAGTATAGTTTTTAAATCTGGCGGCACAAACCCTTGCCGCGCGGCTGTTTCCGCCTGTACTGCGCGGAATTCACGAAAGATTTTCTCCGAGTTGGCATACCAGACGCTAATTCCTAGGCGTTCACTGCGACGCACTTCGTAACGAGTTTGACGACGCATTTCTTTCAATAAGTCGTCTTCGGACTTCGTCAAGTCTAACATTACTGTATGCTCGGCGTGTAGGTGCATCGGAGCCTTTTGACAGCCTTGAGTCTGAAGAATTTTAGTATTCTGTGCGCTAGCTCTGAGTTGCGGTCTCAACCGAATAAACACGCATTTTTCCCGCTTAGCCACGGATTTAATTTCATCAAATGCCGCTTTTATTAGCGCATTATCCTGCCAGTCGATTAGTGGTCCGCCTGGCACTTCCAAATAGCGTCCACGTTTAGCATTTTTAACAATCATCAGACACCAGCCGCGGTCGGCAAAATCAGTAAAAATTACCTTATGGCCAACCAATTCATTCATTTTACCCCACTCGGGCGACTGCAGAAAGTTCGCCTCGGGGAATTTTTGTTGAACTTTTAGCCAAAGTTCTGCTCTATCACTCTTCTTCACCTTATTCATCTTCCTCAAAATCGTGTTCGGAAATTATTTCACGGGCATAAAGTAGTTTTTCGGGCGAATACCAAGTAGGTAAATTAATGATTTTACTAGCTACATCTACTGTATTAGGACACTTCTTCTCCGGAAAATCCACTTCATCAGCATAGCGTGCTGGCGAAACTGGCACATCATACCAGATTTCATCAAACATAAAACCGTTTTCGCGCAGTTCTTCTAGAACTTGAGCGCGATCTTTAACGAACTTATGTTCACGCAGAACGCCAGTCGGTAAATTATCAAGTTGTCTTAACACCAACTTAGCCTGCCAATGAGGCAACTTAACATCCAAGTTAAGCTCCGCGTCCGCTGAGCGCTGAATCCAGTGAAGTTTAATAAAACCACCCGCGATGAACTTGCCGATATGCAGCCGGTAGCCCAGCCGCATTAACGCGCCTAGCATCGGGTACCAGCGATCACGACGACGGTCGGCTTTTTTGGGTAGTAAAGCCGGCTGATTAACCATGCGACAATTGAAATCTCTGAGGATTAACGCGCCGCCTGAAATCGTATCAATAGCCTTGCCCTTGCCAAAAGATAAGACTGCGGCAGTGCCAATAGTGCCCATTTCGCGCCCATCCGCATAAAAACGACCAGCGGAATGAGCCAAATCTTCGACGATTTTTACCTGACAACGTTCGGCGATTTTCTCAATCAAACGGATATCGCTCGAAATTCCCAAGGTATTCTGGATAATAATCGTCTTGGCTTTGGGGTGACTTTTGAGAGTTTGCGCCAAACTTCTCGGATTATATTGCAAAGTTTCTGGATCAATATCGGCGAAAACCGGTTCGCAACCAGCGGCTTTAACCGCGCGCGCCACAGCAATGCAAGTCAATCCCTGAATAACCACTTGGCTGCCTTTGGGTGCCACGGCCACTAAGGCAGCAGCTAAGGCGGAGCGACCGGTATGATATAGTGCTATGCGGTCTTCAGCATTTTCACAAATCCCACCGCCAACTTTGGGTCCGTATTGAATTTTGCTTGAACGACTGGGGAATACTTGATACTTCTTCGCTAGCGCAGCTTTGAGTTCGGCGCTATGCTTGGCTTTGCCACGCGTAAAAAGTTGCCGAAGAGTCTGCCCTGCGGAATAATTTGAGGCCTGACCAAGAAAAATCATTTCTTACCTCGCTTGGTTTTGCTGCGGTTATGAGATTTTTTACTACTAATCTTGCGTTTAGCCTTTTCTAGGCGACCGACTTTGGGCACGGAGCTAGAAGTAATCATACGGCCGGTACTAGTGGCTTTGCCTTCTGAGCCGAGCGGCATAAAATCAACTTTTTCTTCGGTACTCTCCGCCAGCTCCTCAAGCAGACTACTTCTTGTTTCACTATCTTCAGCATCGGTTTTACGTTTACCTTTCAGTAGTGATAACGAGGCAGAGCGTTTACTAGGATCCTCAACCTCGGTAGGCTTAGCCTTCTTCAGGCTAGCCGAAGCGGAACTAACTACAGAATCAGTATCGGGCACATCCCGCTCAGTGCTAGCCTTACGAAAACCAGCCGAGGCAGAATTAGCTTGCACATTAGTAACTTTGGCAGTTTTTTTACTCAAATCCTTATCATAGCGTACCGCCGCACCTTCGGCGTCTGTCGCCACCATACCATCAGTAAGTTTTTCATCCTTATGCAAAACCAACTTTGTAGGCACACTCGAAACCACTTCACTGCCGGAATCTTGAGTTTTTAAGATAGGCTCGGGAGCTTTTTTAATGGCGAGCGCGGCGGAATTTTTTGTCGTGTCGGCAACTACCGGTTTAATCTTGGGTGGCCGCTTAAGGGTTTTGTAAATAACCTTAGCGAGCTCCTGTGGGTGCGAAATGTACGGTGCGTGAGTCCAACCCTCGAACATCTCAAGAGTATTATGCGGAATACGCTCATGCATTACTTCAGCCTGCCGTGGCGGAGTAACCGTGTCAGCAGCACCCCAAAGAATTGAAGTAGGTACAGTAACTTTAGTAAGATCCAGCTTTTTATCAGACTCTAGCATGTTTGACAGAGTCTTTTTCATATTAGCCGGCGCGCGATCATAATCACTAGCACCAATCAACTTATGCCAAACTTTCTCAACGCCGGGGACCTTCTTAAGAAAGCTGAGTTTTTTCGACAAGTTACGCGTCATATCACGCTTTTTATCAACCTCATAATAAACCCCAGCACTATCAAGCAGGATGAGATGTTTGAACTTATCCGGTTTTTGACTACTGAGATTCAATAAAATTCGTCCACCATTACTGTGCCCTAGCACTACGGCATCTTTCGGAATTCTGCGATCAGCCCATTTTACATAATCCTCAATTGTCCATACTTTGCGCGAAGGAGCAGTGAGTCCTGGCACATGCAACATTTCTACCTCTACACCTTGCTTCTTCAACAAGTCCAAAGTAGTTTCCCACGGCGCTACGGTATAGGTCCAACCATGTATAATATATAGTTTGGGGAGATTTTTTTGCGCCATTTTATTCTAGCCCCCACTTAGCACGGCGTTTGACGGCGGCTTTTTCGCGACGCGGTAATTTCACAGCATCAGCTGGGTCCGCAAGAAGCTGCTCGATGATCCATTCCAGATATTGACTGCCCTTAAAGATGATAGTTTCTTCGCCCGTGTTATTTTCTTCGATAAATTTGAGAGCTTTGTGCGGATCAAGGGTGGTGCGCACCGTAACGCCGAGCTCTTTAAGGCGCGGGGCGGTGTATTTTTTCGTCCGACGACCAACCAAAATCACCATTTCAGGATGCGCTGCGGCAATCAGATCCGCCAATTTCTGATGCTCTTCACCTTCAATTTTGCCTTGATCAACAATGTCGCCAATTACCAACCATTTGTGTCCGGCGTGGAGATTTTTGGTCATTTCGAGCATACTTTCAACACTAATGAGATGAGCATTATAACTACTATCGATCAATTTTAGGCCATTTTTACCCTGGAAGAATGAACTACGACCAGGCGGTACGGGCATATTAGAAAAATCAGTTTTGAGCGAAAGCTCAAGATATTTTACTAGTCGCTCTAACATTAATAATTGAATTGCGAGATCGCGCGGCTGCGGCTGGGCAAAATGAAACGATGCTGAGTCAAATACAAAATCCGTACGCGTAGGATAAACATCGTAGCGCTTGAGTGATTTTTTGCTAAATTTAACCACCTCGGCAGTAATATTTTGCGTTGCCTCCACCATACGGGTGTTATCACCATCAATGTAAACGTATTTTTGAGTATTTTGCGGCAAAGTGGCAAATTCGTGAGTAATGGCAGTATCTATGTCGGGATATTTTCCCTCAGCCACCTCGCGCTCAAACTGCACCGCATGGGAGCGCCCTAAAGATACCCAAAGTGTCACTTCGGGCCGCAACCAACTGGCTAGAAACTCAGTTTCGCGCGGACGTTCACCATCAATTTCGACAATATAAAATTTCCCACTACGCTTGTAATATAGTGCTCGCAGTGGAGCCTGAAAAATCAGCTTAAACCAGCGCAACTTTGACCCGCGAATACCATCCATACCGAGTAAATCAAAAGCAATACCAAAGGCCGAATTGGCATCATGCGAGTAGTGCGCTTTATCACCCAGCTCGTATTCTACTAGATGTAGCATAGTGGTTTTGCCAGCAGAACCCGTGATTGCAATAATCCGCGGTCGCCAACGTTTCAAAGCAAAATTAGCAAAAAATCGAAAATACCCTGCCGCCACGAAATAAAAACGCTTTTTTAGACGCATAATTAGAGTCATATAATTATTATAGCATGGAATTTTGACCACTGGCGGCGTTTTTCTATTGACTTTTTGAGTTATGTGTGATATAATGGAAGGATGGGGTGTTATTACACTAGGTAATCGCAAATTTTATGGGATAAAAAGAGCCTAGAGTGATTTTTTGAGGTACCTTAAAAGTTTGCGACAGATCAAAAAGGAGGGTCTTAGAGATGAGTGAGTTATTTTCAGCAAGATTGAAGAAACTGAATGAAGAAGAACTAAAAAATGCGTTCGGTGAGCGCGCTAAAGTGGAATGCATAGAGAATTTTTTCCACGAGAAGCAAGTCAAGCTCGAGCTAAATTCCGAGTTTAGTCCCTATAATAATCTGTGTGTAAAGTACCATAATCCAGAAGTTCGTTGCAATGATGATGGCTCAGTAACAGACGCGTCGATTAGAGAGGCAGACATCTTTAGTGGCGGATTCCTTGCGCCATGGTTTACGTCTATATTTGGCGAAACATTCAGTCGCGTTTCTACGAAGTTCATAATAGGACATTTCGACAAAGAAGATAGTTATTTCGCAGTTTATGATAACGGCATTAACCCAGTTCCGGGGGTGAACGATATTTTATTGCGTTTTCAAGCCAATGACGGTCAACTAACGCAGAAGTTCCTTGACGGTCTACAAAAATCAGCAAAATACTTCGCAAAAGCAATCAGCAAGGATGAGGAGTATTATATTACCGTTATGAGCATGTACCAGAAAATAACCACCTTTGGTAACGTAGCCAGGCAGAAAGTACGGGTATCCCACCAAGACATGGCTCGACTCGATAGAGATCTTTTCCCAAGACAATTTCAGCATCGTAGGATCGATAACGGGGTTTTCTTCTGCGCTGGCTGGATGATTGACTACCGAGGAAATGAGATTCAACCAAATTTTCAGACGGTGTCATGTGAATGCGCTCGGAGAACATCAACAGAAGAGGTGATCGAAACATGGACGGCTCCACGGAATGGCGACATTTGTCTGTCTTGTTGGATGTCTGACAATGGTGAGGTCTCCTTGAGGTACGGTCGACCATACTACCCACGTCACGGGAATGCTGATGCCACGAAGCATCAACTGAGACGGATGGAGATTCTTCGTAGAGCGATCATCAAAAAATTGGAGACAAACGCCGAACAATGGAGCACGCCCGACGAAATCTATTATTCAAGCATCCACTGGGAAGACCAAGACACAGATTATGGTCGACGTTAATTAATGTCGCGGACGATAACTCCCCCAATATTGGAGGAGTTATTTTTGATGGATATAGTGAATGCTCGGGGTGAATAATGAAGACTATGGGCGTTTGATTAGGACTTGATTATTATCACTGTTGTAATTTTTACAACAATATTACAATAAGCAGGATATTTTCGTGTTATAATTAAAATGCGATAATTTTATACAATTTGGATGTACGCTGTTTTTATGCAGCTATACCGTTAATGTTTGAGACGGGCATCGTGAGGATACCCAAACGGATGTTAACGGTATGCGTGCATCATGTATAAGGTTATCGCACCTCGCGGTGCCCTTTTTGTTGGTGAATAAAAATTGGCACTGAGCAAAGCGTAATTATAACAAAAGTGGAGGAAGCACAATGTCAATTATTAAGCCTAAAGTAATATCACCGAAATATCGTTTGAGATTATTTGGATATTACACGCCTATCCGAACACTTGGCTACATAGCCGTAAGCGGAACTATGTTGCTAGCGCTCTCCCTCCTCTCCCCTCATTGTTATAATAATACTTATGCTAATGATGTAACCTCACGCACTATCATTACCCCCTCCGTTTCCATTGCTATGACAGAACCTGGTAGTATAGACATTACACCAAGTGGTGATGGGCAGTTTGGAGCAGTGAGCTCCAAACTGCAAGTAGCTACCACGAATAGCGCAGGGTATAGCATTTACCTTAACACTCTGGACCAGACTAATGCTATGGTGAATGTGAATGGTAATAATAAGCTAAGTATCCAGGCAATTGACAGTGAGCAGAGACCGAGTGACTTTAAGGCTAACACTTGGGGATTTGCCTTGACGCGGGATGGAAGTAATACAGGTGAGAGTCCTGCGCTTACCAATCTACTTTACCAACCAGCCCCTACTACTTCTAGTCTAGTTACTTCCATCCCCCGCGCGACAGAAACTGATACTTATACTTTAGCCTTTGGTGCTAACATAGACACTAGCCTGCCCACTGGGCAATATGCTAATACAGTCTTAGTTTCTGTCGTGGCAAATCCCCAAACAATTCGTACTTTGAGCGATCTCACGTATATGCAGGAAATGTCTACGCTTTCTTGTGAGAATTCTAGCCTACACGAGACTAAACAACTCATAGACCTGAGAGACAATAAAGACTATTGGGTAGCTAAGCTTGCGGATGGGAATTGTTGGATGACGCAGAATCTTGCATTGGATTTAAATGAGAAGACGCTGCCGTTGAAACCGGAGAGTTCGGATGTAAGCCGGGAGTGGGGACCAGAAACATACACTGAAACCACGGTTCCAACAAAACCAGCAGGAGAAATTAATCTTTACGCCGAAAGATCCTGGAATCTTGGCAAATATGTCCTAGCCACACCTAATCGAAGCGTAGCCTGCGGCTCAGCTCCAACTGCCGAATCTCCAGAGGACAGTACCGCTCATTCCGTTCGCCCCAACCAAACCATTGGCCAAAACTGCGATGATGCAGTTGATGTTAGCAGCGCTAATTGGAGCCCCACTTTCAATTCCGCCGAAGATGGTTACGATCGCACCTGGTCGGGGACCAACTATAATTACTACACTAAAAAACGTGAGCCTTATACCTATACTGGATTAGTGACGATTGATAAAGCCAACCAAACCTACGACGCGCATTACCTCTTCGGTCACTACTACCAATGGAACACGGCAGCAGCTGGTACCGGCGGAGAGAATATTTCCAGCCCAGAAAGCGCCAATAACGATTCAACTGCCTTAGTTAATGCTCAAGATTCGATTTGCCCGAAAGGCTGGCGATTACCGACCTCTGGTCTAAACTCCACTGGATACCCATACGACTTAGACGATAGTTTTTATCAACTTTTATTAGCCTATGGTTACCCAGAATCCTCTGCATACATTCCTAACAATGGTAATGGTTATACCCAAATTCTCCAAGGTACAGCTATCGGGCAAGCACATCAAAACATCGCCGAAAGCCCCATGTATTTCGTACGTGATGGCTACCTCAGCTTCTGGCATATCGCCCTAAGATCTATCGGCATTACCCACATTGAATGGTCCGGTACGGCGGCTACTAGTAATTTATCAGCATATTCTTTTGTGTTTGACAGCCTAAACATCAAGCCAGCAGAACCTAACCGGCGCGCTTACGGTCAATCCGTCCGTTGCCTTGCTTACTAATCAATAAAAACAAACACTGGACTATTAGTCCACAAAAATCTTACCAATTAGCCTCCAATACCGTCCCAAACTCCTCCTCACGCACCACCAAAAACCCATATTTTTGCACCATTTTACGCATTTCCGACCTCTGACACGGATCAATCTCCAAAACCGCCGTCCTTGCTACCTTTTTAATCACAAGCTGTTCTAGCAGCCTTTCGTAAGCTCCTAGGCCCTGTTTTGGCGCATATAAAGCCATTTTTGGCTCAAAATTCAAGCTTTTTCGGTCCAGCCAACCCCAATTCTCATCCACATACGGCAAATTTGCCACCAAAATATCAAATTTTGCCCCTTTCGGCACATTTTTCAACAAATCACCCTGCAAGAACTTCACTTTCGCCCCTAAATTCTGCGCATTTTTACGCGCCACCACCAAGGCTTCTTCCGACAAATCCGTCGCCACTATCTCCGCATCAGAAAACCCCATTTTCGCCAGCTCAAGCGCCAAAGTCACCGCAATACACCCGCTCCCCGTACCGATCTCCAAAATTCGCAAATCGCCTTGAACATCATTCAGACGTCCTAGCACCAAATCCACCACCCCCTCCGTCTCCGGGCGGGGAACTAGCACTTCCGAATTCACTGTGAAATTACGCCCATAAAACTCCCGATATCCCAAAATATACGCTAAAGGCTCCCCAGATGCTCGTCGCACCAACATTTCTTCCAGCTCTCGACAATTTTTTGGCGCAATTTCCGCCTCCGCATGCGCCACCAGATAACTCCGATCTACTCCCGCCGGTAAATCATCCTGCAGCCCTGCTAACAAAATCAACTCCGCATCCAACGCATCAATCCGTTTCTTTGCCAACTTCAACCACTCACCAATCTTCATAACTCATATTATAACATAAAAATACCCCCAATTCCGGGGGGTATTCCTCATTAAGCTTGAATTTTTAAGTTATGTTTCTTACCAAACACTTTGACTGACAGCCTAAATGTTTTTCCTGCGCATACGTCTTTCATTCCGTCTAGCAGCACTAACATTGTTGCCTGCTCTTCGGGAGTTGCTACCTGATCCATTTTTGCTCGCAAACTATCCAAATCAAGCACCTTCTTACGCATCTTCAAACTTTTGTACTGCTGCATAAATGCCTTAATCTCAGCATCCTCATCTTGTCGATGGAGTAATTCCAACCAATGTTCTTTATGACCCAACCGACGGTTCATTGTCACGTAACTTGCCGTTCCAATTTCCTTAGTACATTGCGCCATCTGTTCCCCAGTCGGCAATTCGTTATCTTTTAGCTTCAAATGCGCTCTAATTCGTCGCAAGTCATCAAGCAACACTTCTACAGGTATCTGATCATTATGACCCCTCTTGCACTGCAAATCATACACCTCATTACAAGCCATGCGCTCTTCTATCCTGAGCCGCCGTGTTTCTTCCTCAATTTCCCTTAGCACGATTTCTTTCGTTTCCGTAGTAGCCTTCCGATAACATCGAATATACCTCAGCCATTTTTTCTTTGGACCCAAACGATTCCTAAACACCGTCGGCCACGGTGTATGCAGGATTGGCGCACATGCTCGAATCTGCGAATTAGTCGGCACTACATTAATATCGCCGTAATATTCCTGAATCTTAATTAAAGCCTGCAAAAGATCCTCCAGACTATGCTTACATACCGCAGAAAAATCTCGGTTAATAATCTGCAGACGCCTTTGGTCCGACTGCCGTTTCTCCTGATCGCATTCATCCAGGAATTTATCTAGCTCAGCCAAAGCCGTAGTCCAATTCGAAAAAACCTGAAGGATCGTTTGCGCCTCATTCGGCCATTCGCTCTTTAATAGCCACCAGTCCAAACTACAGTCATTCTCATCATAAAGCTCCGCTAGCCAAGTCAGCCACATCCTTTCCGCAAACGAGTGCTGGGCATGCATAATCTTCACCCCATTACATTTTTCTGCTTTTTGCATTCAAATCCCTTCCTTTCCATACGTCAATACACACTCAAAAATCCAAAACTCAATTTTAAGCAACTAAACCGCATCTTATTTTTACGCTGTAAAAATAAGGCTTAATCTATTAAGCCTCCACGGTATATACTTCCATTATAGCACACATTACTCAAAAAGTCAATAGAAAAACCGCAAAATCACCATTTTTCACGTATTACGCAAGCAAAAATCACTCCACCCCAGCCCGTTCCGCTTTCATCAACTCCTGTACTAGGTCCTCAATATCCCCATCCATCGCCGCCCCAATATTCGAACGCGAATAATGAATCCGGTGATCAGTAATCCTGTCTTGCGGGAAATTATAAGTCCGAATTTTCTCACTCCGATCACCCGAACCAATCAAAGATTTTCGCGCATCACTCGCCGCTTGTCGTTCCTCTTGTGCTTTTTTCTCCAACAATCGACTCCTCAACACCGTCATTGCCTTCACCCGATTTTGTTGCTGCGAACGTTCATCTTGCATCGCCACTACAATTCCTGTAGGCAAATGCGTAATGCGCACCGCCGAATCTGTCGTATTTACCCCCTGTCCGCCGTGACCACCAGAACGATAAATGTCAATCCTCAAATCTTCCGGCTTAATTTCCAAATCCGTCTCGCTCGCCTCCGGTAGCACTGCCACCGTCGCCGTCGAAGTATGAATCCGCCCCTGCGACTCTGTTACCGGCACTCGCTGTACGCGATGCACGCCCCCCTCAAATTTCAACTGTCCATACGGCCGCTCACCCGTCACCTTAAACACCACTTCTTTCATACCGCCCGCTTCATTCTCATTCTGCGAGATTAGTTCGGTTTTAAAGCCACATTTCTCCGCATAACGCAAATACATCCGATATAATTCCCCTGCAAACAGGGAAGCTTCATCACCACCCGCCCCTGCGCGAATTTCCATAATTGCCGGTTTACCATCCGCCGGATCCCGCGGCAATAATTTCTCCTCCAGTGCCGCATTCAATTTATCAATCTTCAGTCCTAAATTCCGCACATCCTCTCGCGCCATTTCACCTAATTCTGGATCGTTTATCAACTCGGTCGCTTCCTCCAAATTCCGCTTCGCTTGTTCAATCCGCTTCACCAAGTCCAAGATCTCATTCAACTCCGCCAAACGCCGTGATTTTTCTGCAAAATCTGGCGCCACAAATGCCTCCGGCTGCGCCAAAAAGCCCTCAATCTCTTGCTTTTCTTGCTCAAACTTCTGGAAATCCTGTTTCATCTATGCTATTATATCACACAGAGGGGAATCATCAAAAGGTCTCTTGGCTCAGTGACTAGAGCATTCGCATTTTCAAATTGACGAATGAAAAGTATTTTACATTTATGGTGGGGTTCCTTAGCTCAGTTGGCTAGAGCGTACGATTCACATTCGTAAGGTCATTGGTTCGAGTCCAATAGGAACCACCATAAATGCAAAATCTTTTCCGAGCCAATGCCGAAAATTCTGACGCAGACAGATTCACATTCGTGAGGTCACAAGTTCGAGCCTTGTAAGAACCACCGAATTTAAAGACTTTTCTTTCAAGCAAATGCAATTTATTCTAATTTTCATGTGCCCCCCCTTGTCCGTGGGGGATACGTCTATCCTTGGCGCGGTTCGTCTCGGAATCTAGGACTCGATAGCGTCTATTGGTCTACTACTGCCTATCCTACTGCCTCGGATGCCTACTATCAGGCTTTTGGTAGTGCTAATGTCGTCCCCTCCGGTAACCATTACCGCGCCTTCGCTTTCTCCGTCCGCTGTCTAGTACTGTAGGGGAAATTTACTAATAAAAAATAGGCGCCATTACTACTCGGCGCCCACCATCACAACTAACCTCTCCTATTCCTCTTCGTACACCTTCAGTATGTCGTCAGGATCAAAGAAATATACCTCACTTTGGCGTCGCCATACCAATACGAATATAACGAGTCCACCTAGCATAACCGGTAACCCTACGAGTCCAATTATCAGGCCGTAAGCCAAACCAATATCACACAAGTTCCATAATATCCACCAACTTACGCGATTCAATCCTCCATACAGAGGCTCATCCGCCAAATAGCGAAAAACATACACGCCGCCTTGCGGATTATAAACAGCTTCTCTCTCGATCCAATCTACATAATCCATCGTCAGTTGAGTAACTGGAATAAACCGGTCTTCAACAGCAAAGTTCAACTTATTAAATTCACCCCGCTCGAAGCCTTCTTTAAACCGTAATAAATCCTCCCTTTCTATACACAAAACCAACGCATATTTTGAAAGATCAGTTGTTGCATTCCCTACATGAAGAATTTGAACCTCATTAGTCTCCTTAGCCACGATACTTCCAGTCCTGGTTAAGCTTAAATCCACAGCACTATCTCGCACTATCTCCTCAAGATCCTGGTCAGATAATCGAGAACCACTTAAGTAGCCAGGGTCGTCATAATACCATGCAAATTTTCGATATAACTGACCATAGTTTAGCACCAATAATACCACCAAAAGCACCGAAACTACCACTCCAGAGAATACTTTACCCAACACCTGTCGAGCAATTTGGCGCCTCTCTAGCACATCGCTGTTTAACCATGTCAGACATACAAAAATCCCCAATACATCCAGCCGCTTATGTCCTACCGAATGATATTGATATTCCTCCACACGATGCTCCACACTACTAAGCCTTTCCTTCAGTTTCATCATTTTCTCCTCCTTTTTATACCAGTCTTCACCTCAGTTATCACCAAAAAAACGGGACAGATTAGTCATTTAACTGTCAAGGTGCGATAGACTCAGGTCCATATCTCCATTGTATCACACATTCTCATTTTTGTCAATACAGAATCCATAATTTATGTTATTTTCCCAAAAATTACCCCAAAAATACCCAAAATCTCTCAAAATATGCTACAATATACCCAGTTTGTCGTCTAAAAAGACTTTTTAATATTAACCTTAAGTAAAACTGACTCCGACTATGAGCAAAAAACATCGCAAGATTACCACGCAGACCACCAAATCTAATTCTCATCAACCTACCGATATTCAACCCCAAGAAGAAAAACAGCAATCCTCTGAATCTTCAACCAAGCAACCTTTCCTCTCCATCCTCGTCCCCATCTACAACACTGAGAAATACCTTCGTCAGTGTCTTGATAGCTTAATTCATCAAACTCTCTCCGACTTAGAAATCATCTGTATTAACGACGGTTCCACCGATCATTCACTCGACATCATTAAAGAATACCAAGCCAAAGATCCCCGCATCATCCTTATCAACAAAGAAAACACTGGCTACGGTGACAGTATGAACCAAGGCCTCAAAAAAGCCCAAGGTGAATACATCGGTATCCTCGAGCCAGACGATTGGATTGAGCTGAATGCTTATGAGAAACTCTATCAGCTCGCTGAAGCGCGTCAACCTGACGTAGTAAAAGCTAACTATTTTACCGAAAAAAACGGCAAATCTACTAAAATCAGCGCTATTGACCCTCAAGATTCCAATAAAATCCTCAACCCCCGTCAAAATCCTGAGCTTTTCCGCCTCGCCCCTACAATCTGGACGGCAATTTATCGCCGCAGTTTCCTCAAGAAAAACCGTATCGATTTTCTCCCTACTCCGGGGGCTTCTTATCAGGATACTGGTTTTAGTTTTAAGGTCTGGGCTGAAGCCGAGAGTGTGATTTTAACCAGTGACGCTTTTGTGCATTATCGCTTAGATAATAATAATTCCTCCGTTAATAACCCTGGTAAAATGCAGTGCGTAGTTGATGAATATGTCGAAATTGAGACCTACCTCACTGAGCGCGGCCAATTTGCTGAACTTGGTTGTTTAATGAGTGTTACAAAATTCCGCAATTATCATTGGAATTTTCAGCGCCTTTCACCCGCTCTAGCTAAAGAATTCTACGCTACTATGCGTCATGAATTTCTTGCCGCCGCTGAAGAGGGAATTTTAGATCGCGCCTGCTTTAGCCGTTCCGAGTGGCTTGCCCTCCAGATGATCCTCAAACATCCTAAAATCGCCTATCATCTCCTCCGTCTTCGCGCTAAGCTTCGCCGTCAATAACTTACCTTGGGATTTATTTGTATTGCTATTGTCATACATTTGCTATACAAATTACATACAATGTATATACAATTGCATTACAAAATCTTAAAATAGACATTCCTCTTCTCTTGTGCTAAAATATATACAGTATGGGAGTACCAAATGTTTTATGTCGCAAGAATCGTATTTTGCTGGGCGAGCTAGTCAAAACCGACTTTCGCTTGCGCTACCAAGATTCTGTGTTAGGCTATCTCTGGGCAGTTTTACGCCCATTGCTAATGTTTACTATTTTATATATTGTTTTTGCCAAATTGCTGCGTTTTGGTGATGGTATTCCGCACTATCCAGTTTATCTTCTGACGGGTACCGTCCTCTGGAATTTCTTTACCGAGTGTACCGGACAGGGTATCCAGTCTATCGTCCAGCGTGGGGAACTTCTACGCAAAATTAGTTTTCCTAAATATATTGTTGTTGTTTCCGCTACGGCCACCGCTCTTATTAATTTTGCCATTAACCTTTGCGTAATTGTTGTTTTTGCGCTTATTAATGGCGTTACTCCTAGCTGGTCATGGCTCATGGTTATCCCGCTCATTCTCGAGCTCTATGCTTTTTCTCTAGGAATTTCATTTTTACTCGGTGCCTTGAATGTTAAATATCGCGACGTTACTTCAATTTGGGACGTTCTGATCCAAGCACTTTTTTACGCCGTGCCGATTATTTATCCTCTTGCGCTAGTGCTTAACTCTGGCTCCTACGGTAATTTTGCTGCTCAAATTATCCAATTAAATCCTATCGCGCAAGTTATCCAAGATGTTCGATATAATCTTATTACCGACACTACGGTTACTACATGGCAACTTGTGCAGTTTCCACTCTGTCTCATTCCAATTGTATTAGTTTTAATCGTACTTACGTTTGCGGCACTCTTTTTCCGCCGACGTTCGCGCCGTTTTGCGGAGGAAGTCTAAGATGTCCAAGAATTCTAAAAAATCCCCAAACAACACTTCGCTTGGTCAATCTGTGAAAAACTCGTGGAAAACTCGTGGAAAACCAAGTTCAGAAAGTGGAAAAGTATCATCAAAAAGTGGAAAAAAATCGCCAACCAGTGCAAAACCTTCCCAAAACCGTGCAAAACCCGTGCAAAAACCCTCAGAACTTGTGCAAAACCATGTGGAAAAATCCAAACAGTCTTCTAAGCCAGCTCCTATTGCTATAAGAGTCACTAACTTACATAAAAGCTTCCGTCTCCCCACTGAGCGCGCCGCCGGACTCAAACAAGCCTTTTTCAACTGGCTTAAAGGTGTTAAAGGTTATACCGAGCAACAAGTTTTACGTGGTGTCGATCTTGAAGTCCATAAAGGCGAATTCGTTGGTATTGTTGGTCGTAATGGCTCCGGTAAATCTACTTTATTGAAGCTTCTTGCTCAAATTTACTATCCCGAACAGGGAAATATCGAGGTCCACGGCACCCTAGTTCCATTCATTGAGCTTGGTGTTGGTTTTAACCCTGAACTTACTGGTCGCGAAAATGTTTACCTTAACGGTGCTTTGCTTGGTTTTTCTAACAAAGAAATGGATGCCATGTATGACGAAATCGTCCGTTTTGCCGAGCTCGAACCGTTTATGGATGCCAAACTTAAAAACTATTCCTCTGGTATGCAAGTTCGTCTAGCTTTTTCAATTGCTATTCGCGCCAAGGGTGATATTCTTATCCTTGATGAAGTCCTTGCGGTGGGCGACGCCGCCTTCCAGGAAAAATGCAATGATTACTTCGCCAGCCTTCACGGCAACCAAACCGTTATTCTTGTTACACACTCTATGGAAAACGTACGCAAATTCTGCGACCGTGCGATCCTACTCGAAGATGGCAAAGTTAAAACCGAAGGTAATCCAGACGACGTTGCTCAAGCTTACGAAGATCTGTGGAAATAATTTAACTAGCGAGGAATTAGACTTAATGAATAAAGACAATAGCAAAAACACCTCAGTGCGATCAAACAATCAAGCCTCAACTATGAATAACGTAGCCGCATCCCAGCCAGACGTCCTTATCGTCGGCGCTGGACTTTTTGGTCTCACTATGGCCGAACGCCTCGTACATAATAGCGGTAAAAAAGTTCTCCTTATTGACAAGCGCAATCATCTGGGTGGTAATTGCTATTCTGAGTTTGACGCAGAAACCGGCATCGAATGCCATAAATACGGCGCTCACCTTTTTCATACCTCTGATGAGCGGGTTTGGCAGTATGTTAACCGTTTTACCAAATTCACGAATTATGTTCACAAGGTATACACTACGCATAATGATGAAGTTTTTCCTTTACCAATCAACTTAAGTACTATTAACCAATTCTTCCATGCTGCTTATACTCCCGACGAAGCTAAGGTTAAGATTGCCGAGCAAGCCGCCAGCGCTCCAGCCGAGCCTCAAAACCTCGCCGAGCAGGGAATTTCGCTCATTGGTCAACCACTTTTCGACGCTTTTATCAAAAACTACACTACCAAACAGTGGCAGACTCCTGCCGAAGAACTTTCTCCAGACATCATTAAGCGTCTTCCGGTGCGTTATAATTACGATAACCGTTATTTTAATAATAAATACGAAGGTCTACCGGTTGACGGTTATGCTGCTTGGTTTGATAATATTGTCAAATCTTGCCAAAGTTCTCTCGAAATCCGCCTTGAAACCGATTATTTCACTGATCCTGCTATCCAAAAACTCCGCGCTGCAAAAATTCTCACAATTTTTACCGGCCCCATTGATCAGTTTTACCAATATCAATTTGGTGAACTCAAGTGGCGTAGCCTAGATTTACAAAAAGAGGTCCTTGATGTTAGTGATTTTCAGGGGTGTCCAGTAATGAATTACGCTGATTTAGAGCCAAAATACACCCGTATTCACGAGTTTAAACATTTTCACCCCGAACGTCAAAATAGTCAGCCAAGTAATAATCTCGATGATAGTAATAACTACAAAGATGCTCGTAGTGACGACTATAATGAGAATGATAACACTAATCATCATAACAGCGCGGAAACCTCAAGTAATCTAATGTCGAGTCGGCAACCTTGGCTACGAGATGGACGAAATTATTACGCCGAAAATTCTGGTAAAAGCGTCATCGTCCGCGAATATAGCAAAACTTGGCATCGCGGCGAAGAACCCTACTACCCAGTCAACACCGCGGACGACCGTGAAAAGCTTGCGCAGTACCAAGCGTTGGGCCGGGCCGAGGCGAATGTTATTTTTGGTGGCCGCCTTGGTGAATATGCTTATTATGATATGGATAAAACCATCGCCTCGGCCCTCGCCTGCTATGACTCCCTAAAAACTAAATTAAACTAACGTTTATTAGGTGGGAAAATGACCGAATCGTCCAAACTGCATAATAATCGTACCACTCCAGAACATTCTTCTGGACTCGGTGATGTTGAGCCGCGCATCGCTGGTGCGCATCGCCTCTATCCTAAACCCCTTATCTCGGTAATTATCCCAGTTTATAATGTCGCCAAGGTTCTCGAACGCTGCGTGGAATCAATCAGAAATCAAACTTATCCTAATCTCGAAATTATTCTTGTGGATGACGGTTCTACTGATATGAGCGGTAAGTTTTGTGATGTTTTCGCCAAAAAAGATTCCCGCATTAAAGTTATCCATCAGCCTAATCAAGGTCTTTCTGCAGCTCGTAACGCCGGCCTCGGTCTCGCAGTAGGGAAATACATTACTTTTGTTGATTCTGACGATACTGCGCATCCCGACCTTGTTACTACCTTATATCAACTCCTCCAAGACCATAAAACTCTTATGTCTATCGGCTCCTTTACCGAAGTTTATCCTAATGGCCGTCGCCAAAACTTCGCCAAGTCGCAGCCTTCGCCGCAGAATAATTCCGTCTTATCCACGGTTGAATGCCTTACGGCGATGCTTTGCGAAGATAACTTCACAATGTCCGCTTGTAGTAAACTTTACGCCCGCGAACTTTTCCAGCATGTCCGCTTTCCCGTCGGTAAACTCCATGAAGATGTTGGCACCACCTATAAACTAATCGAGCAATGCGACAAAATCACCGTTACGTCAATCTCTCTTTACGATTATTATCAAAATGACAACTCTATCATTCATCAAAATCTCACTAAACGCAAGCTTGACCTGATTGAATTAACCGACCAAATGTGTGATGAACTCACCGCTAAATTTCTTACTCCAGACTCACGAAATCATACTTCTACGCCAGGCGATCTTACTAATTTATCTAACGCTATCAAAAAACGTCGTATGCACGCTAGATTTAGTATTCTCCGTCAAATGGTTATGGTAACACCAAAAGCTATGACACCTATCCAAAACGGCCTCACTCCATCCGAATTTCGCAAAATTCGTCGTCGTACCATCCGCTATCTCCGCAAGCATAAAAATTACATTCTTAAAAATCCGCTTAGTACACGTCGCGACCTACTTGCTATGCGCTCCCTTCAATTTGGTCTGCCATTTTTCAAATTCGCTTGGCAAACCTATGTCAAAAATCGCCAAAAAATTTCATAAAAAGCTTGAGTTTATAAAAAACGTGCTATAATTAAAAAGCATAGTATTACAACAACACGCATATTTTTGGTATAGTATTTCTCTGTGCCTGCGAGTTATAGAAACTATAACTGGAAAATTTGGGTGCTTCGACACCAATTCAGTTGTGGTTTCACTGCTCGTGTTGGTAATACTATGCAATCGTCGTGGCACCCTTTTTGGTTTTGGAAAATAAAATCAGACCCGCTAAAACCAAATGACGCTCCTGCTACTCGACGATACATAAGTATTATTAACTTGGAGGCACCTCGCTATGTATCATCCATCGAACCATTTACCTAATCATAAACTCAGTCACCTAGTTGTCTATGCCTCCCTGGCGGGTTTAGGGTTACTGAGTTTAGTTTTAGTCTTTCCGATTTGTATGACTTCTAGTCAAGCTTTAGTTCTTGACCATCAAGACCCTAAACCCGCCACCATCTCCCTCGCCTTAGAACCAGCTAGTGATATAGATATTACGCCAAGTGGCGAGGGACAGTTTGGAGCGGTGAGCTCCAAACTGCAAGT
>CAOZKB010000004.1:0-14121 GCA_948571325.1 uncultured Candidatus Saccharibacteria bacterium
AATTTAGATATGGCGGTAGTAAGTTATTTACTGGCTAAGGAATGCCAAGATGGAGTAGTGACGGTACCAGCACGGTTAATTGCGGAATTTGTGAGTAATTTACCAAGAAGTGAGAAAGTGGAAATCGTGGCGGAAGGAGCGAAAGCTACGATTAAGGCTGGGGGGTATAAATCGATAATTAATGGTGCTTTAGCGGATGATTTTCCGGAATTGCCGGGAATTGATGAGGAAAAAGTGGTGAAGTTTGTGATGGGGGCGGAGGATTTTAAGGCGGGGTTATCGCAAGTAATGATAGCATCGAGTAATGATACGACACGACCGGCGTTGACTGGAGTATATTTCAATACTTTTGAGAATGGATTATATTTAGCAGCGACGGATGGGTATCGTTTGGCGGAGAAAAAGTTGGTGGAAAAAGTGGAAAATGAGGTATCGGCGATTGTGCCGTCTAGTTCCCTGCAGGAAGTATTGAGGAGTTTAGGTGATGATGTGGACGAAGTGGAAATTTTGTTTGATGAATCGCAAGTGAGGTTTAGGTTAGGAGATTTAGAGGTTACTTCAAAATTAATAGATGGCTCGTTCCCTGATTATCGACAATTGATTCCGAAAGAAACAGATATTCGATTGGACTTGAAGCGGGATGAGTTAGTGAGGATTACGAAATTAGCAGCGTTATTTGCGAAAGAAGTTGGGGGCTCGATTACCTGCGAAACAAATGTGGACTCGGGGATGTTTCAGGTGGCGTCGGTGGCAAATGAGTTTGGGGAGAATTCTTCGCAGATTAAAACTGAGGTAGAAGCGGATGGTTTAGTAACGTTGAACTCGCGGTTCTTATTGGATGCTCTAAATGCTGTGGGTGGAAAAAAAATAGTGTTTGGATTTTCAGCGAGATTGGATCCAGTAGTGTTGAGAGGTGAAGAGGAGGGGGGTAGTGGGAATACTTATGTGCATATTATTATGCCACTAAAGGGATAGATTACTGCTTTGGATTGGAGTGGTACATGGTGATTAAGCGGGTGAAATTGGCGAATTTTCGGAGTCACGAGTGGTTTGTGTTGGATTGTGAGCCGCAGACGACGAAGATTATTGGTGAGAATGGCTGTGGAAAAACGTCGATTTTAGAAGCGATTTATGAGGCGTTGCAGGGGAAAAGTTTTCGGGCGGTAGATCGCGAGATTGTGCGAAGAGGGGCGAGTTTTTACCGGGTGGAATTAGATTATGATGATGGGCGAAAGATGGTGGTGGTGTATGATGGAACAAAGAAAGAGTTTCAGGTAGAGGATAAAAAGGCGAGGAGGTTGCCTAAAAAGAATAAGTATCCAATAGTGTTATTTGAGCCGGATGATTTGAATTTGGTAGGAGCTAGTCCGACGAGCCGGCGAAATTATTTTGACCGAATGTTGGGGCAATTGTCGGAAAAATATGGGGAGGCACTAAATCGCTATAATAAAGCCTTAAAACAACGGAATGAATTGCTTAAGAATGAGCATATTGGTAAGGCAGATTTGTTTTCGTGGAATTTATTACTAACTAGATATGGGGTAGCTTTAATGAAACAGCGCAGGTTTGGAATAGAGAGAATTAATCGAGAAGTTACGGAAACTTACCGTTCGATTGCGGAAAATGAAGATGAGATTGAGTTAGAGTATGTAACAGAAGTGAGAGGTGAAGACGAATTTTTACGAGTATTGGAGGAAAATTTTGAGCGAGATAGACTTTTGGGGTATACAAATTATGGAGTACATCGAGATAATTATGAATTTAGTTTTAATGGGGCGAAAGCGGATGGTTCGGCGAGTCGGGGTGAAGTGAGGTCGCTAGTGATTGCATTGAAATTTATTGAGGCGGGAATGGTGGCAGAAAAATTAGGAAAACAACCGGTGGTTCTATTAGATGATGTATTTTCCGAATTGGATGAAACTAGGCAGAAGTGTCTAGTACGGAATTTTCGGAATTCACAGATGATTATTACGTCGGTGGGGAGTGTAGAGGATTTGGGTGGGTGTGTAGTATTGGAAAAGTAGGTGGAAAAGTAAGATAGAACAGGGGTAGAATAATGTTGAACTTGTACATACCGTACAAGTTCAACATTTTTTGCGGTGTTTTTGTGGGTATTTAGCAGATGGCGAAACTACGGTTGCGAAGGTCGGCGTAGATGGTTGGATGAGTGGCGATTACGGTAGCTTGTGATTCTAACTCCTTTGAAGTGTCTGAATTATGGATTAGTTGACGTTTATTATTTTCGACGCGGGAAATCATAGTATCCGTGGGGATAATCGTTTGGGTTGCTTCCCCGTCCATGGCGATAGTGGAGGAGGCGTCGTATTCATTAAGGTAGGCACAGTATTGAATAAACGCGATTACGGATTGGGAATCATTAATTGATAGGCCGGAGATGCGAGAAATCATTTTATCAAGTGGTTCTTCGGAGAGTGGGGTTGTATTGCCGTATTGTTCAGCATAGGCAAGAGCGACGCTTTTAGTGCCACTGAGGTGAGCGGTAATGCGATCGTCGGCGAGGAAGAGTTGGTAATATTTGAATTCGTTATCCCAGCGTGGGTTTGAGGTGGTATTCATACAATATTTACCGGAAGCCCAAAGGTATGCTGGATCATTGATGCCATTAGGGTTAACTACGAAAGCGTCTTCGGCTTCAATGGATGCATTTTTAATATCGCTAGTATTAAAGAGAGCATCGAGAACGTTAACATCAAGAATGCCGTAAGGTGAAATACGGTCAGCGCAGAAATCCTTGAATTTACTGAGTTCGCTACCTTTGATAATGTTGCCACTGCTGTCAAGTTGGCTAGAGATTAAGTTAACGTAAGTGCTATCGTTGATGGCGGTGTTACTAATTGTGTTATTATCAAAGGTGCCGGTTTGCCCACAGAATACGTCACCTTCAGCGTCAATGCCATTAATGACGCTACAAGAATCGCCAAAGGTATCCCAATAGCTAGAAGTGTAGCCGTAATATTTACCGGCGGCGTTGGCGATATTCATACCAGAATGATTAGCGATTTGGGTGGTGGATTTGGATGTTGTATTGGCAATAGTAGTAATATTACTAGTAATACTGTTACCTGGTAGGAAAATTGGCATAATTGAATATATGATACTACCGAGAAAAGTGTTTTTAGAGCTTGCGTCGAGTGGACTACGGTTAAGTCGGTCTATTCTAGCATCTTGCATGGTGATTTTGCCGACAGTTTCGTTATAAGCTGCGTTGGCTTCAGCGTCGCCTGGAGATTGGCCGCTACCATTAATACCTATATTGGTACCACCAGAGCGGAAGCCACGAGCAGTATGTGCGCCGAACGCGAGGCTACCGGTAATATCCCAACGATTAGAGAACATAATTTCGGCGACTAGTGGTACTAAGACGGTAAAGTCGTCGCCGAAGAGGTAGTCACCGAATGAATCGGTGAAGCAGGCTAAGCTAACAAAGAATGATGTAAGGGTCTTGATAACACCACCAATAATTGGCATTTGAATAGTGTTTTGCGCGGCGTATTCTGCGTAACATTCTGTGCCGGAAAAATCTGGAATACCCATGGCTTTATAGATGGCAGTGACACCACGCTCGTATGAGTAATCATAGCCGTCGTGTTTGTCTAACGGAGCATCAGAAAGCATACTGAGGAGAGTTTTTTCTTCTAGCGGGGCACCAGAGACGGTTTTAGTAGAGATTTCTGTTTTCATATTATTAGCGGATTTCATGTCTAGTATTTCGGCAGTATCTGGGGTAAACATAGTATTAAGAAGGTTATGGATGGCAGATTCGGAACCATATCCTGCCATAGTTTTACTCATATTTTCAGCGATGGTAGTAGAGTATTTAACTGATTGGAGTTTTTCTAGACCATAAAGTGTGGTGGCGACCATATTGGCCATACGGAATTTAAGACAAGTTTTGGAGGGGACTGTATTGTCGCGTCCGGCTGGAAATTTTTCATTACCATAAACCATCTCGCGTGAAGCTTTTTGGGCGATGGTTTGTAAGTAACTGCGAGCCTTTTGTTTGGATTCTTCACTGATGATATGATCCTTGCTAGTAGTACTGCCGTTAGTGGTATTACGAAAAGGACCTTCTATAATCCATTCAACTGTGGTAGTAGTTTTAGTTTCTCCGGTTTCTGGATCTGTGGTGGTGGTTGTTTTCTCTTCTTTTTCTAATGTTTTATATGTTATTGCGTCGGCATTATTAGTTGTCTCAAAAAGTTTTTCCATGGTTTTATTGTATTCTTCTTCATCTTTTTCGATGTTATCGGAAACACGGAAATTTTTGAATTTATTACGCAGATCGCCACCTTCACTGCGGATGGTGTAATATGTATTAGCGAGATCGTCGTAGTATCCCATGGCGCGGATATTACCGGCCTTGTTAATACGGGCGCGGTAATCATCTTGGTTTTCGATTTGTTCTTCGGTGATATTATCAGGGTCAATGTTATTAGACTCTAGATTAGATTCATAAGAGCTGGAGTTGGCGACGCGATCGTAGATTGGTAATGAATTGCCTTGTCCAGCACTGATGCCGGAGGCGATTTTGTGATAACGGGCAAGATTTCCAGGGTATTGTGTATCGGAAACGTCGGTGAGGTTGCTCATCATCATACCGATAATATTAAGGGGAGAAGAGGCGATAAGGGTACCGGCACCAAAAAGGAGTAAAAGCATAATGAGGGCGATAACGACGAAACTTTTGGATTTGTGACCCTTGAAAGGGTTTTTGCGGGGTGGTTCGGCGTCGTTGCGATAGAGTCCACCTTCGGAACCGTTGGGGTTGTCGCTTGCTTGAATTGCGGAAGAATTGTTTTTGCGAGCTTGGATGGCAGCACTTTCGGCGGCGCGAAGCATAGTTTGAGGATTCATTAAACGGTGTCTCCTGGTCTAGTAGTAATCAGAGCTTCTTCGGTTTCGGAGGCAATAATGCGAATATGAACATGGCTGGGACCAGCGAAGAAAAGTCCTTGTCCGACTGGGAAATTAGCGAGACGCTTACGCTCTTCGTTGGTAAGCTTAAATACATCAGATAGAACATCTACGGCGGAGCTGGATTGTTTGAGGAGTAGTTGCATAGAGGAGTTGGTAACGATAGCGCGACCCATTTTGCTACTCATGAAGTCTTCCACGTCTTGTGTGATAGTAGTGAGCCCGAGATAATATTTACGAGCGCGCTTAGCAAGACTGAAGAGGAAGTTGGCGGAATCATCGTATTGCATAAGTTGCCAAGCCTCATCGACGATAAGGAGGCGTTTTTTCTGTTCGGCGCGAATGACGTTCCAGATGTGGCTCAAGACGATATACATAGCGACGGGACGCAGTTCATCCTCGAGGTCGCGTACGTTAAAGACAACCATTTGGTTATTAATATCAATATTGGATTGCTGAGAGAAAATACCGGCGAAAGTACCAGAAGTATATTTGCGCAGACGTTGAGCAAGTTGTGGACCAGTGCCACCCATGTGAAGGAGGGTATCGTAAAGGTTAATGACGGTGGGTGGAGTACTTTGATGAGTGAGTGGGTCGCTAGTGATACCAGCACGAGCGTAAGTATCAATTAAAGCTTGGTCAAGGTCGGCTTCTTCATTAGCGGTAAGGGCGGGGACAACTTGGCCATTTGGTCCGACTTGGTTCCCTCCTAGCATAAGACGGAAAAGGCCATGTAAAGTGACGAGATTAGCACGGAGGGCATCGTTGGCGTCTTCTTTGTCGATGACTTTTGGTAAGTCGAATGGGTTAATACGAACATCGGAGTTGAGACTAAGCCTAATATAACTACCACCAACTGCATCACAAAGGCGTTGATATTCGTTTTCTGGGTCGATGATGAGAATGTCGGTGCCAATCATCATAGAGCGGACAGCTTCAAGTTTAACAGCGAAAGATTTACCAGCACCGGATTTAGCAAAGACGACTTGGTTGGCGTTTTCTAGGGAGAAGCGATCGAAGATAACGAGACCGCTATTATGCATATTGATGCCATAAAGGATACCGTTTTCTTGAGTAAGGTCGGCGGAAGTGAAGGGAAAACTAGTGGAAATAGCACCGGTGTTCATATTGCGACGAATTTGGAGTTGGTCAGTACATTGAGGGAGACAACTGTTCATTCCCTGCTCTTGTTGAGAGCTAGCGACTTTGGAGAAGACCATTTGTTGACCAAGCATGGTTTCGATTTTGTTTTGGACGAAACTGAGTTCATCAAGTGAATCAGCCCAGAGTGTAATATAGAGGCCGAAGCGGAAGAATTTCTCAGCACCGACTTGGAGTTGGTCGCGGAGTTCCTCGGCGTCACGAATGGCGGCTTCGAGCTCTGGGTCGCGGACTTTACCTTTTTCGGTATTAACGTTGTAGCTGGCTTCGAGCTGAGTAACTTTTTTGCGGAGGTTTTTCATCACTACGGTAGTTTCGACTGGATAAACATACATTGAGACATCGAGCACTTCATCAACATTAATTAATGGGGAAATCCAACCGGTAAATAGGGTGCGGGGGTAGGCATAAACGTAAATGGTGCGGCCGTATTTGGTGCCAAGACGGAAATAACTGGAGTGAATTTCGATAGAACTAGGGGAAATGAGGTCACGGAGAGTAGTAATTCCCTGTTCAAAAGCCTGCTGGATTTCAGCTTCTTCGGCAGCTTGAGATTGTGCGGCAATATCAGAAGCGTTAAGTTTTTGCTTCTTTTGTTTTTTCTTCTTAGACATTCTTCTCTCCTTTGCGAACATAAGTAGTGGCAATTTTAGTGAAATCAACTAACGGTTCACGAACTGCGGTATCTGGGTTATTGAAGTTGTAATACAATTGGCTGAGTTCGCGAGTATTAAGGCGGGCGGATTGAATACCGATTTGGTAGAGGCCGGCGACGACAGCATCGACACGGTTATTGAGCTCATCAATGGCTTTATCGTAAACTTCACGGTTAATGCGGGTGATGGCAGGACCTTTGTTGCGGGTGAAAGTTTTGAAAAAGTTTTTGGTTTCTTGAACGAGTTTTTCGGCATCGGCAGAACTGTAGTATGAAATAACGATAAAGAATGATTTATCCATAATATTAGCTTCTTGAGCGAGAATGTCGATAAAGTTGATGTAATCATCCATTAGAACGCCGAGGAGCATATTATCGTTGGTGCGGCGACGCTCGGTGAGGCGCTCGATGTAAGGTCCAATGTCGACGCGCTGGGAGCGAGCGAGGATTTGAATGGTAAAAGTGAGGGAGTTGAGGAAGTTTTGGTAGCTATATTCAACACCCTCACGTTCGGTTTCGGACATAAGATCGAAGTTAATGGATTGGCAAGCGATTACAGCACGGAAGGAACCGTCTTTCATAATAACTAGACCATCACGAAGTTCGGAAATAAGAAGAGTGGATTGGGTAGAGATGGGGTTATCGGGTGTTGCATTGGTTGGTGCTGCTGCTGGGACGTTTTGGGTGGCGGAGCCAATAGCCTGAGGTGTATTGGCTTGTGGAATGCCGACGGGTTGAACACTAGGTTGCATCATCGGTTGGGGTGGTTGGTTAAAAGCTTGGGTGGAAGGTACCTGAATAGGCATTTGTTGTTGCATACTGGCTTGCTGGGCGCGTGCGGCGGCAACTTCGTTAAGTGGCCGTGCGGCTGGTTGACTCTGTGGAATATTGCCAGGATTAGGCATGAGATTTGGCGATGGATTTGACATTGGTGGTTGATTTGGGTTCATGTTATAATAACTCCTTAATGCAATGATACATAAACTTCTTTTTCGTTTTCTTGGCGGATGCGATCGGCTTGTTGTTGGATGGTTTGGACGCTATAATCAGGGTTGTAAGCGAGATTCCCCATTTGTTTAACGGCTTCGGGGTTTGTGAGGGGCTGGATGACGGCTGAGGAAGTGTCCATGATGTGGGGTGGAGTTTCGACGGTGGGGTTAGCAGTGAGGCCGGCGTTATAAGCTTCGGGATTGATGTTTTGGGCAACGAAATTGGCGCTAGGTTGAATAACATGACGATCGAATGGTACGGATTGTTGAGGTTGAGCGGCAGTTTGGGCAGCTTCGGAGTTTTGGATAGCGGCGCGCATTTGGTTAACAGCTTCGTTATGGCGAGCTTGTTGTTCTTTGGAAATTAAATTAGTGAGGCGATTGGTGTTGACTTGGTCAAACATATCGGTAATACCGTTAGCCTCGGCGTAAAATTCGTCGCGGACGGGGCTGCCAGCGTTTTTAATAGCGTAGCCTTCTGTATCGATAATGCCAGCGAGGAAAGAAAGGCGGTACCCAGCTTCTTCCCCAGTAATGTTGCGGACGCGAGTAGGTTCGACTTTTTTGGGTGCAACGATGGTGATGGTAGATTCGCGTTGACCGGGGATCCAGAAGCGACGGTTAGGTTTTGTATAGAAAGAAATAAGGGCGGCAAGGTAAGTTTCCATTGGTTGGTCTTTTTTGATGGGGAGAGCCATAATGATTAGGAAGAAGGCAAAAGGAATTGGGATGACGGCGAGTAGGGGAAAAATTTGAAAAAGAAATACTGCGAGGGTGATAAGCCCTAGTGCAATCATTACGTAAACGAATTGACGAAAAGAGAGCGGGCCGAGCAGTTTATCGTCGGCTTCGACATCTTGCGGAACCTTATAAGTAGCCATAATTTTATTTTATCATAGAATGGGTAGAAAATGTGTATATTCTCCCACCAAAAACGACACCTCCTGGGGATAGTATAGATGAAGGTGTCGAGATTGGCAAGAGCTAAGTTTAATGGTAGAAGATTTGTGTGATATAGGTGGTGAGAGCAATGCGAAGACGTTCAATTTGCCCCCTCTCATATTCTTCATTGTGGTAATTCTTGATGTTGCCAAGTATTTGTTGGCGATTTCTTGGGTTATCACCGGAGCGATATATGTCAATAATGCGAGAAATATTTTCCCGATGTTCTCGTAGGGTACTGAGTGAGTCAAAGTAATAAATGAGATTGTCGCAGACCGTATCAAGATCAGTATTACCGTCACAATAACCGTTAATAGCGTAAACTATTGAGTCCATATCATTCGCGCCAGCTTCGTATTCTTCGTATTGATTAGCCTTATCGAGTGCGTTATTGAGAAGTTGAAGTGAAGGACGCTTGTATTTGCGGGATGAGTTTTCTGTAGTGCCGCTAGTAGAGCTTCTGCTACCACTGCTGGATGGAGCGTTACCTCCATCATTTGGATTATTGGATCTACCGCCGGAACCTCCACCTTTTGGACCAGTTGGATCACCACCGTGAGGAATATTACCACTAGGTGTGTCTTCGTTGCCATCGTCGCGATATTTTTCTCCTTTAGCAATGGCGAAACGTTTGCTGAGTTCGGCTTCAATATCTTTGATATACCACATCATTTCGCGAGGGTTATGGGTTTCAAATGGATTAATATTTGGGTTGAGTTTATCTTCGAAGGCGACATTGGGGTCGATATTGTCGAAGGCGGCTTGTTTAATAGTACCCATGAGTTTGAGGAGTTCTTCATAGGTACCGGGCTTTTGATTATCGAGGGTACCGGCGGAGATTTGACGGTTGAGTGAGCCAACGAGCTTTTTGGCGAGTTTTGGTACATCATTGTGTTTGAAGAAGTTTTTACGGTCTTCGGCGGTGATATACTTGTTTGTACGGTCAACTTCTTCCCATTTGTCATGACCGTTCTCATCAATAACATGACGGAGGCCTTTGAGCGGAATACCATTAACATTGAGCCAGGTGGCGATATCTTCGTTTTCGATTAATTCTTCAAAGGTTTCCCCACTGTTTTTACTGTTAATGCTATTAATGATACGTGCCCAGGTTTGAATGGCATGTGGGTCGTTGATAAGGAGTGGGCCTGGTTTAGCGGCTTTATTAAAGCTATCAACAGCTGAAATGAGGAATTGGCCTGGAGTATGGATGTAACCATTATTGAGCTGAGCTAGGAGCATAGGGGTCATGGCGACATCGTGGTCGCGGTAGTGACTATTTTGAATACCAGTAGTGATGGTAGTACGGTAGCGATGGGCAAGACCGGTGGTGTCAAGACGTTCGGCGATTTTTTCGTTATAACCATCGGGGATATCGACATTATAAAGTTCTTTGAGGGTTTTCTTTTCCTCATCGGTAAGGGCGCGTCCAGCAGAGAAAGCATAGCGACGGTTAATCGGGTCACCAATAGCAATATCATCGGTGAGAAGTTCTTTCATGTAGCCAGCATCGTCGGCGTAAACGCGCTGAACCATTTGGCCAGTTTCGGGATTAATAATGTCCATGTAATTGACGCGGCGGTACTGTTTCTTGTTTTCTGGTGAAAGAGCATCGTATTCCGCCTTTTCAAGTTCTTTGCCGGTGTCTTTATGGACGCCGATGTAGTGTTGCCATTGGCGGTGTTGCTTATTGGGCAAGAGTTTGTAGTTGATATCCTCGACGGCGTTACCGGCTTCATCAGTTTCGTAGCCGTCGTCGCTAATATTGGCAACATCGAAGAACATGGCGCGGAATTGTGGTTTGCGGACGCCGAATTTGTTGGCGATGATGCGTGCTTCCCCACGACGACGTTGCTCGATGCGGGAGTTTTCGGCGATAACTTGACCCATAATGGAGGCTTCACCGAGGTGGCGAATGCTACCGCTGGCACTTTTGATGAGGCGGTTATAGTCGTAGGGATTTTCGCCGATTTTATTAGCGGCTCCCATGAAGTTTTTGAGTAGGAAGTCTTGGTCGCCTTGGGCGATGTTAGCAGCACGATATTGTTGCTTGGCAAGTTCGAGGAAGGCTTGACCGGAGCGAGCGCTGATGGCTTGGGAAGTTTTGTCTTCGAAGTGTTTGCCATAGTCTCTGATGGTGTTTTCGTAGTCGGACTTGGCTTGACCAGAAGAAACATCGTAGCTGGAGGCTAGAGCAGCGCGTTCGGTAAGTTTGTTGGGCTTTTTCTTGTATTTATCGGTGCCATCTTTGGCTATGCCATCGCGAGAGGCGAGTTTGGTGTAGGCGCGCTCAAGGGCTTTGCCTTCGCGGATGCGGAGAGCGTTTGCGGTATCGAGTTCGCGGAGTTTGCGGCGGTAGTCGAGTTCGCGGCGGGCGCGGGCGCCATAAGATTTGGAGGTACCGAGGTGGACTTGGTGACTGCGTTCGGCGTGGGAGCCGGCCCAGTTGGCGATGCCAGCTTGAGCAGGGCTGAAGAGTTTTTTGAGACCGGAACTGACGTTACCGAGGACGGTATTGGACATCTGCATAAGTTTAATGCTGGCGAAAAGTGGTAGAACTTCGACGGCTAGGCCAATGATGATACCAAGGGGATCGCCGTTGGCGGCAGCGATCATGGCACCGCCGGCGAGTTGGGAGCCGCCGAGTAGAAAGCTAAACATTGGGTAGAAAACTAGCATACTGGTGAGGGTTTTGCGCCAGAGTTCGAAGAAACGTTCGGTGTTTGGTAGGAGGTAGGCAACAAAAGCGAGCGGAGAAATCATGACTAGGAGGAAAACGAGTGCTTGGCGGGCGGCAAGGGTGATGAAGCCGATAACGACGGCGCCGAGGGCGCTGAAGAGGAGCGGGATAAAGACCCAGACGAGCCAGCCGAGGCCGCCGACGGCGTTGATGACAACGAGGCCCGCGGCGCCGGCAATTGTGACGCCCGTAAGGGCAGATACTACATCGATCCAGGCTCCGCTGTCACCAGCGTTGCTGCCGAGGACGCTTTCTTTGATATTCATAAGGAATTCATAGAGTCCGTTACCGATAATATTACTAATATCAACGGCAAACATACAGATTATATAACTGAGGTTAATGAGGATGACGGCGATAATGAGGCGCGGGAGGATACGTTTGACGCCATAATTATTAATACCGACGCCAGTGAGTTGTGAGTATAATACGATGAGTAGGACAATAATGAAGATAATATTAGTGAGACGGCGCATATATTGCCAGACGAGATAAATTGGTGAATCGCTGGACTGCTGAATGGGGTCAACCGAGAGAGTGTCGGCGAAGATACTGTATATGGCATCTGTGGCTTTAGCAACAGTAATAATAACTGGGCAAACAATCCAAGATAGCGCACCGGATTGTTCCTGGCAGAGGCCGAAGCCGCCGCTTCCGCTTTCGGTGGCGGCACTAGCATCGATGTCGTTAGGGTCAAATTCGGGGCCGTTGTATTCGGGTTGATAATCGTCGAGGTCGCTAGGGTCAAAGGTGGGGTCGAGGACGCTTTCGTCTTCGCCAGGAAGGGCTTGAGCGGTGTGAATAGTTGGAAAAACAGCAAAAACAGAGGTGAGAATGAGGACCAGCGCAAGGGCGGGTAGCATAATTAGTCTGATAATTCGCTTTTTCATAGAAATATTACATCCCAATAGAGACCTAAAATAGGCTATACCTTAATTATAGCACACGTGGGCGAAAAAATCAAGACTTTTCTGTGGAAAAGTGGTGGAAAACTCGGGAAATGTGGTCATGATGTAAAAAAAATGATAAGATTAAGGTATGAAACGTAGAATTTTGGGATTTTTCTGGGGGTTAATACTGGTTTTTAGCCTGACTTTGGTGCCAAAAACGGCTTTTGCGGCCGGTGGAGACTGTGGAGCGCCGCATCCGTTGGGTTTTCGGCCGTGGTTTGATGGCCTATGTGAAGGGTCTGGTGATAGTGCGACGATTACTTTGCCGGAGGGGACAGATGAGGCAATTGGGGCGTTTGTATGGACAATTGTACTAAATGTGCTGTTCGATGTGTTGCTGGTGGTGGGGTATTTAGCGGTAGGTTTCGTGATTTACGGGGGGTATTTATATATTATGTCGCAAGGTGATCCGGGGAAGGCAGCGAAAGGTAAGCGGACGCTGATGATGGCGATTATTGGGGTGATTATTGCGATGGGGTCGTCGGTGATTGTGAATACGGGGACGACGATTCTAGGAATTGATCGTTCGGCGGGGTGGGAGCAACAAGAGGTGACGCAGGAGCAGATTCAGAATGCGTTTAACTGGGCTTATGCGATGGCGGGGTTAGTGGCGGTGTTGTTTATTGTGTATGGTGGGGTGACTTATTTAACATCGCAGGGTGATCCGGCGAAAGCGAGTAAAGCGACGAGGACAGTATTGTACGCGGTAGCGGGGTTGGTGATAGTAATTTTGGCGGCTGTGATTACGGCGTTTGTTACTGAAGCGATAGGAGGATCGATTAAATGAGAAAAATTTTAATGAGTATATTAGGGGTGTTGATGTTATGGGGGGTGGTGTCTGTGGTACCGGTGCATAGTGCATATGCGGCAGGTGGAGATATTTGTGATTCTTTGAAGGATGATGAATTAAAAGAAGCAGCTGGTTGTAACACTGAGGGTACAGTGACGGATGTTTTTCAGGTGGTTGTAAATGTGATAATTTCTGTAATGGGGATTGCGGCAGTGGGCGTGATTATGTATGGTGGGTTTTTGTTAATGACTAGTACGGGTGATGCTGCGAAAGTTGCTAAGGGGCGCAGAGTGATTATATATGCAATAGTTGGTTTAGTAGTGGCGATTTTGGCATATGTGATTGTGAATTTTGTGAGTAATGTAACTGCTCCGGTGACTTCTGGGCAAACTGCGATGGTTATAAGTGATAAGCGGTTTGTGTGAAAAAGTATAGACAATTTTTATGAGATAATTTATAATAAACTGTAACTAGAGTAATCGAAAGGGAAAACTATAATGAAAAAAATTGCATTAAATGTGATCGCTGCGGTGGTGACTGTCTTGGGACTGGGCTGTGTAGCCTCGATTTCTCCGGCGTATGCTGATGGAATTAAAGATTGTGTTGGCACGGTGGATTGCGATACTATTAAAGGTAGTGAAGAGGGCATTTTTGGTAAGGGTGATTTGATGGGGATTCTTACCGTAATTATTAACGTAGTAGTGGGTGTGGTTGGCTTTATTGCAGTGGCAATGATTGTGCTTGGTGGTATTAACTTTGCTACTTCGCAAGGTGATACATCTAAGGTGACAAAAGCTCGTAATACAATTCTCTATGGTGTAGTGGGGTTGATTGTGGCGATTTTGGCCTTTTCAATTGTGAACTTCGTCTTGGCTAACGTGTTCTCTGAATAAAGTATTGAATGATAAGATAGAGAGGTAGTCTGGAGATGAAGAAGGTGTTAATGGGGGTAATGGCGG
>CAOZKB010000004.1:14131-27520 GCA_948571325.1 uncultured Candidatus Saccharibacteria bacterium
GGTAGCGTTGAGCTTAGTTAGTGCGGGGGCGATGGTTGGGGGTGAGGCGTATGCTGCTGTGCAATGTCCGGAGGGATCTGCCAGGGGTAGTGCTCCTACCTATGCGCAGTGTAATATTCGAGAAGAAGATGTGCAAGCGGTGGGTAATGGTGATGTTTGGGGGACTGTAAGCACTGTGTTGAATGTGATTGTGGCAATTATGGGGATTGCGGCAGTAGCAGTAATCATCCTTGGTGCGTTCAGTTTCTTAACTTCGCAGGGTGATGCGTCAAAAGTTACGAAGGGTAAAAATACGATTATTTGGGGGATTGTGGGGTTAATTGTAGCAATTATGGCCTTTGCGATTGTGAACTTTATCTTGGATTCGTTCTTCGGTAGTGGTGCTGGAGGTGCTGATGGTTCTGGTGGAACGACGCAGCAGGGGGCGCAGTCGGATTCGACGGGTACTTCTGGAAAGTTCTAGAAGATATAGTAATTATAACAGAATACCGCTTCTAATGGGGCGGTATTTTGGCGTGGTGGTGTGGAGTGTGTAATATGGATTAAGTATTAGGGTTGTATGGGTGTTGACGTTTAGTTATGAGGTAGTGTGTGGGTGTAAATACTGATGCCAAAAAGGCTCCCTTTATGGGAGCGATTTTGGTGTGTGAGCTGTATAAAATTGATTGTCAGGTGGTTTACTGGATTTGGACAGTGCGAACGTTAGTGGTTTGTTCTTTATCAAAGGTGATAGTGAGGACACCGTCTTTAAGCTCGGCTTTAACAGAGCCTTCTTCGTCTTTGACCGGAACGGGCAACGCGATGGTGCGAGAAAATTCTCCCCAGTAGCACTCTTGGATGTGCCACGCAGTGGTGTTTTCATCTTCCCCGCCACTTAGGATGCCGGAAATGGTTAGAATATTGTCATTAATTGTGACGTTGAGGTCGGACTTAGAAATGCCGGCAGTGCGTGCTTTGACAACAAGTTTGTCGGCTGTTTCGTAAACGTCTACTGCCAGTTGTCCCGGAAAATCGTCTGATACTGTTACCCACTCGTCTTCTTCTGACGTTTCATGTCCGAGGTCAGCTTTTTCTTCTGGGGCGAGCGACGTGGTCGGTTCGTCCTGAAGGAAAGCGGCTGCTAGTTCGTCTTCCATCAACATATCTTCACTATTGGTACGAGCCATTGCTTGAATTACCTCCGTTATATACTGTTATGCTTTATTATAGAGGCAATTTGCGTTAAAATCAATAGTAATTATGGGTTTTGATGTAAAAATTACAACAAAATGTGGGATATTAGACCTGCTATGTCCACATACCTGTATGGGTTGTGGTCAATTGGGGGCGATATATTGTGAGTGTTGTAAAAAAAACATACTAAAGAACCGGCAGAATATTTGTCCTATCTGTAAGCAAAAGCTTGCGAAAAAGTGGAAATGTGATGAATGTGAAAATATTCTGAATGGAATGTTTGTGGCGGGGACGCGCGAGGGGGATTTGGCGAAGATGGTAAGTAATTATAAATATTATGCGGTGAGGGCGATTGGTGAGGTTTTGACGGAGGTGATAGATGAGGCGATACCGGAGGATTTTGATAAAAGCTTATCTGGATTGGAGGGTGATAAGTCTGAAGTAGTAATAGTTCCCTTGCCGACGATTGGTAAGCATGTGCGACAGAGAGGCATTGATCATACCTGGCGATTGGGTAAAAAATTGGCAAAGAGGCGGGGTTGGAAGTGTGAGAGGGTTTTGGGACGAGCGGCGGATACGGTGCAAGTAGGGACGAAGGCGACAGATAGGCAAGCACAGGCTGCAAGGGCGTATGAAGTAGTGGGAAAAGTTGTGTCTGGGAAGCGGTATTTGTTGCTGGATGATGTTTGGACGACTGGCGCTTCAATGCTGGCGGCAGCTAAAGTAATGCAAGAAGCGGGGGTGGAGGAGATGTTTGGGGTGGTAATAGGGGTGTCGAGATAAACTCTGTGGCTGAATTATCTTTTGGCGCGGTGTTCCTTGCTGGGTTTAGAAGTGTTTTTTAAAAATGTATTTTGGCTAGTTTAGGGGGTTGTAATTATTTTGTTTTTTAGTATATGCTGGAGTACAGAATAGCCCGAGTTCCTTTAATGTAGTAGGAGTATGAGAGTATCGCTACGAATTTGGCGCATCAAGTTAGGCGCTGAAATCAAAATTGACTTCAGTAAGAAACGCTAGGTCGATCGAATTCTAATACTACAAACCTAACACTCTTTAGTAGTGAGGTCAATGATGATTAATTCTATTGTTATGCTCGGGCTGTTCGAAAAAGGAAAGGTTAATGATGAGTAGTATAATAATATATTGCTTCCTCTCCCCTCTACAACTGATTACGTCATAACTCTGCGGCGTTTTCTCAAAAATAAGCACAAGTGCTTATTTTACTCAAAAACTTGCAGGTGTGTGCGTAGTGGATATACTAATACTCAAACCTCAAATTTACGTTACTCTGGCAGCGTAAATTACCTTTGGTCATCAACTAGCGAACTGCAACCAGAGAATGCCTTCTTTTTATCTTTTGGTGACACGGAAACTATAGTCTCAACCACTGGACATCAGCGTTATTATGCTTTCCCCGTCTGTTAATATAACAGTTGGTTCGCGGCTGATTTGGTGAAATTTATAGAGGAAAAATGTAGTTGAACTTGTACAGGCTGTACAAGTTCAATTGGAAAACTTCCTTGTTATTTAGGCAAGGATGGTAGTGAATAGGAGCGAAGTCTGTTCGGTGGTTTCGGGAGAGCTGACACTACCGATGGCGTTGAGGACGAAATTGACGATAGCAAAAGCTAGGATGGCGACGATGAGACCAATGATGGCGTAGAGGATGGTGTTTTTAGCATCGGTGACCTTTTTGTTGTCGCCGCCAGAGAGGATGTAGCGCAAGCCGCCCCAAATAAGCATAATGACGGAAATAGCACCGATGACATAAAGAGCGATATTGGTGAATTTAGTAAAGACGCCGTCGGCGCCGATGAGTTCGGCAGGCATATCGTCGGCACGGGCAGCTTCGGCGCCTTCGCGGACAGTGATGGCCATGGCTTTGCCGGCGCAGAGTGTAGCGGTGGTACTAATGGCGGCCACGATTTGTAGAATATTTCTGGTGAATTTTTTCATATTAAAAACCTATGATTAATTATTATACACTTCCCTTGTGTTTTATTATGCTCATTATAACATACTTTGGTGACGTGGGGGATAATTCTGGATTGAGGGGTTTATAAAATGGGAAAAATATAGTATATTAAAAGGAAGAAGTGAGGTATTTATGAGAAAATATGAGACAAGAATAGCTTTGGTGATTTTGGTTTTGGGGTTGGTGGGAATTATTACGTGTGGGGTAATGGGGATTGGTCGGGTGCAGCAAGAGGTAGCAGCGGCGGGAGTAGTGGAATTGCCAAGGCCGGAAGTGGCTAGAGGGGTGCGGGGTGAGATGGGGATTGATGCTCATATTAATGAAGAAACGATTGATCGATATCTGGGGCGCGAAGATGCAGTGTACCTGGATATGCGAATGTTGGTAGATGTAGCGGATTATGAGAGTATTGGAGGTGATTCGTATTTGTCGGGTTATGTGGAAGGTTTTGAGGTAGTTCCCTACCCGATGTTGGTGAATGTGACGGGGTTGCCAGCGGCAGTGGGTGAAACATATACTGGAGATACGTTGTTTACTTATGTGCCGGAAAGTGATGAGTACCGGGCGAATTATGCGGAGTCAATGGCGATTTTGGAATATTATTTTCCGAAGGATGAGGTGATTTTCTTGATGTGTGGTGGGGGTGGATATGCGGGAATGATGAAAAATATGTTAGTGAAATTAGGGTGGGATGAGTTGAAGATTTATAATGTGGGCGGGTATTGGTATTATGATGGTGAACATAACGTGGAAGTGAAACGTGAATTGCCAGGCGGTGAGGTGACTTATGATTTTTGGAAGGTGCCGTATCACGAGGTGAGGTTTGAGGAATTGCATAAGTTATGAGGAAAGTTTGGATAGTGGGGGGATTTTTGATGGTAGTAGTGGCTGTAGTGCTGGGAGTGGGCTGGTTGAATGGGTGGTTTGACAGTGGGGATGATGGAGTGGATGATGTAGGTTCGGAAGGCTTTGGTGCAGGGGCGGAAGAAAGATTTTTCTTGAGTGATGAGGCAGCAAGTAACGAAGGCTTAAAGGATATCAGTGCGGCGGGGTATGAAGAATTGGTAGTGGAAAAAAAGAATTTTTTGGTGTTGATACATATGACGGTTTGCCCGGCAGAATTTCCTTTGACGGATACGGCGAGGCAATTGGCAAAGGAGGATGGACTGACGATTTTTGCGTTGGATGAGGAAGAGTTTAAGAAAACGGATTTGATGGAGGTGGTGAAATATCTGCCGTCGTTGGTGGTAGTGCGGGGAGGTGAAGTGGTGGATTTTTTGGATGCGGAGGCGGATGAAGATATGGAGGCTTATAAGAGTGCGGTGGGGTTGAGGAAGTGGGTTGGAAGGATGGTGTTGAATTATTAACTATAATTTTTGAGAATTTTGCAATATTTCTTGTGGGATTAGCGGGCGAGGCAACGGATAGGGTTACCATAGATTTGGTATGTTAATTCGGATGGATAGATATTATTGATACTATTGAAGCGGAAACCATAAACTTCGTCGTGAATACTCGAAACGATAGGGTAGGCTGTGGAAGACCAAAATACGCCAGATGCGTTAGCGGCGCGATAGGAGCCGGTCCATACGTTAACAGATCCTCCACGATTAAGATACATTGGTTCTAATGTTAAGTTTTGCTGTGCGATTCCATTTCCTGAACCTAGTACTCCGTCTAGAATTTTAGTATACGCATCCCCATTGTCTATATACCACGCTTTATACGCGATGGGGTCATTTGTGACGGTGGTGTTATTGGGATATTCGTATGTCAGCAGAAGTTTGTAAAAGCTATCATCTCGATTGAATGGGAGCCCGGTAACCGTATTACGACCAGTAGTTGGGAGTTTCCATCCTTTTGGACAAATCGAATCTGGAGCATCTTTTAATTTGTTAGCGTCTTGTTCGGCGTCGATGCTGGTTAGGTTGGTGCCGCTACTAGCTACTGCTGCATTCCATTGATAGAAATTTCCTATTAAGTAGTGTGCATCATAAGTTTTATTATTCTTATCCACACTCAGCGGTCCAGTATAAGTATAATCCTCCATTTTTCCAGTTGTAGAGTTATAATTTGTTCCACTCCATGTACCTTCTGGTGCAGAACTAGAATCAAAGGTTGGTTGCCAGTCGTCTTTGGAGACATTGACGAAGTCACTACAGTTTTGTTCAATAGTTTGACCGGGACGAACGGAATTAAATGGATCGGTATTAGTAGAATCGATAGTTGAAGCGGAGTTGCAACTTACGTTCCTGATTGGCGTAGCTAAAACGTATTCTCCGAGATTCCAGGAGTAATCGGTAGTGCGATTAATTTCGCTTGGGAATATTAGTGTTTCTGATACTACTGTGTTTGTTGGCACCCAACTTTCTTTGGAGTTTAAATCCGTATTTGCACTGGTTAGTGCTTTGTTTGAGTCTAAATCCAACGCCAAATTCTGCGTCATCCAACAATTACCGTCGGCGAGCTTGCTAACCCAATAAGCTTTACCGTCACGAGAATCGATGAGCTGTTTGGAGACTTCGCCACCGGGTTGACCTTTGATATCGGTGCCATCGTAGGCGACAGTGTTATTGCAGACAGTGCTGGTCATGTCTTGCATATAAACCAGATCGAGGAGACCAGTAACGTAGATGGGGTTGGCAATAGCGGAAATAGTAAGATTGTTGGCGTACTGTCCGGCGGGGAGTGAAGTGTCAATATTAGCGCCGAGGACTAAATTATATTGATCAGTACTGTGGGCGAGGTTAGTGCGAGTAATTTGGTGAGCGGTGAGTGGAACTGGTTGATAGGTGAGCTGATCGTAGGTAGCGCTGTTTGGGTTATCGGCTAGGCTATAGCCCCATGTGTTGCGGGTTAAATTAGCGCCGAGGACATCTTGCTTGGTGGCGGTGATTTGAGTATCTTTGGTAGTGTCTGTATTGACGAGAGAATTCGTTTGATCATTAGTGTGTAGATATAAAGTGTAGCCAGTAGGATGCGTGCTACTGACGGTGAGCTGATTATTGGTAGCTTGGAAAGTGCCGTTAGCTTGGGGTGTAATGTCGAGAGTGGTGTCCTGGCTGAGGGCGATGGATAGACTGCCACCAGATGGAACGTTGGTTTGGAGATTGCTTGGTGCAACAGTGAGGGCGGAGGTCTTAGTATTAACAACGGGATAGCTTAGGCAGAGGAGTAAAAAGGTCAAACAAATTAGGCTAGCGGGACCAAGAAGTTTGGCTTGAGAATGTAGCTTAAAATTGGTGTGATGTTGCATAGGACCTCCGTTGGGTTTAGTTTTTGTAAATCGTTTTGTGGTGACCCGAGGATTGGAGTGTGGCTGAAATGCAACCAAAAAAGGGTGCCACGACGATTGAACAAAGCTACCAACACGAACCTATGCAATATTACACATAAATTTGTGGGTATGTCGTGACACCCAGTTTGTTTATGTATAAATATTGTGAGGTTCGTTGGGGTTTGTTCAAAAATACCAAAAAATGCGTGTTGAATTGTAGCTTTGTTCAATTTTGATTATAGCACAGTTTTAGGAAATGCTAGCGGTTTTTGGAGGTGAAAAATAATTTTCTCGTTGCAAAAATTCCTCAGTTGTTTGGACAAAAGTAATGAGTGTTAAGAATGATTTGCTGCTATTTGGTGGGGTAGGGGGCGAGTTTAACCTCAAGCGGGGATTGATCGATGGAATTGAGGAGCGGGGCGGGGTGGTCGATTTTGCCGAGGTAGGTATATTCATACGGCGTGGTGGAGGATTCGTAGAAGAGGACGAGGCAATTATCTTCAAAAAGCATAAGGTCTCCAGCGTTGACGGATTGGACTTTGGTGGGATTATTGGGGAGTGGCGCGGAGAAATAGTAATATTTTTCGCCGGCGAGGTCGGACATAGTGATTTCGAGGGGGAGTTTTTGGTAGAGGGCGCGAGAAGTGGGGTTGTCTTCGAGGGTAATAAGAAAATCTAGGCCGTTGGCGGTGAGGACGATGCGGGTGGAAAAATCTGGCTCTGGTTCGATAGTGTTAGTGGAGTTAGAAGTACTGTAATCTTCGATGTTGCTGGTGATTTGGTCGTGGTAAATTTTGAGAGCAACGAATGGTAAAATAAAAATTAGGGCTAAGATAATAATGGCGAAAATAACTTTTTGGTTCATATGAATATTTTAGCATAAGAGGAGTAATTGTGATATAGGGGTAGATGGGTTGATGTTTTAGGTTGGGGTGTGATATAATGGAGGGGACGGAGGGTTACCCAAGTGGCTGAAGGGGACGGTTTGCTAAATCGTTAGACTGGGGAAACCTGGTGCGAGGGTTCGAATCCCTCACCCTCCGCCATTGCAGAAAAGTAAAACAAGTTTTATTTTCTACAATGAACTTGGAGGGTGCTGTTGAAAATAAATTTTCAACAAATCTTCTGGCGAAGATTGGGATTCTTAAATGTGGGGCATAACGAATCCCTCACCCTCCGCCATTTTTTGTAGTATAATATAATTATTATGGCAAAGACAATTACTTGGGAGGCGGAGGAATATATAGTCCGCGATAAGACAAAATGGTGGTATGTGGGGTTGGTTGCAGTAGGATTGGTTTTGTCGGGAATTGCTATTTGGATTCAATCTTGGACGTTTTTGGCAGTGGTGATTTTGAGTGTGGTAGCGCTGATTGTGTATGCGTTGCGTCCGCCGCGAGTATTAAAATATACCCTGAACAACAAAGGTTTGATTGAAGATACGCGGGAGTATGATTTTGATCAGTTTAAGGCGTTTGGGATTTTGAACGAGAATAAACATTATGCAATTGTTTTGACGCCGAGAAAAAGGTTTTCGCCGAGGATGACGGTGTATTTCCCTGCTGCGCAAGGTGAGGAAATCGTGGATGCGTTTGGGGCAAGGTTGCCGATGGAAACAGTGCAGTTGGATTTGCTAGATAAATTAATAAAGTTCTTGCGGATTTAGAAAAAGTCCTGTATAATAGGGGTTATATACGTGTAAATAATGGTAAACATTAATAGAAGGTGGGAACCGAAATGAATCAAAATCGTAACAAAGACAACGATTTGCAACGTGCAATCGATGAGATCACCCAGAAAGGTGGTTCTAATAATGGCAAACCAGCTCCGGCCCCGGCCCCAGCTGCTCCTGCTGGTCAAGCTCCGGCGAATATGATGCCACCTGTGCAGCCAGCGCCAAATACAATGAAATTACCAACTCCGCCAATGCCACAGCCAGCGATGACAATGCCTGCTGCTGCAGCGATGGGTGGTTTTGGACGCGCGATGGGCTATGGTGCGGATATTTCGAAAGTGAAGGAAGCGGCTTTGAAAGAGTTGTTCCCTATTATGGATCGTGTGGAAGTTGAACCTGAGAAGCGGTTCTTGCTCTATCAGGAAATGTTGAATTCAATGCGCGATAAGGCAGTGATTGCTCCAGCTTATGAAGCGGCTCGCCAGATTCGTGATGATAAGATTCGGGCGGATTCGTTGCTATACTTAATCAATAGCATCGATGAAATGTCGCTTTAACGAGTTCTCTTGACGAATTACTTCGTTGAAAGTTCCAGTACGCAGAGGCAGGGCCATAAGCCCAGCCTCTTTGCGTGCTTCACTTTCGCTTCGTACTTCATTCAAGATAATCTCGTTAAAGTAATATTCTTTTGCGGTTCTCATCTTTGTCTTGAACTATCTCGCTAATAATACCCTAAAGTAGTGGACTTTGCGCGTTATGATAAAACTTTATAGTATAAAGATTATAATATTGCTTCCCCTCCCCTCTACTTTGTGCGTAGTGGAGTAGTTGATTTATTGCTTGGATCTTTGCAGGATACTGTAGGCGGTGGAGTTTATATGTGGAGTGATGTACCTAGGCAGTCTGATGAGACTAGAAGTTATTTTTTATCAGTTAATGCTACGGATATTGATGTTTCTGGTTATAGTAGGAGATTCTTTGCTTTCCGCGGCCGTAATATGGCGTCTCCTTCGATTCGTGGTTGATTTTATGGAATTAATAGAGAAGAAATGTGGTTGAACTTGTACAGCCTGTACAAGTTCGATTGAGCTATATTGCTAATGAAAAAGCCCCTCGAATGAAGGGCTTGAGAATAAGAGGAAAGATGACGGATTTAGGTGATGTCGTTTGATGGGGAAATTGAGGTATTATTGGGGGTAATTGGCTCTGGTTCGTCGGGTGTTGAAATATTATTGAAAAAAGCTGCGCCATATGTATGAGAAAGGTGCTGTAGGTAGGTCTTAAGTTTGAGTAAGCTGAGTTTGTTGCAGGGTACTTTTGTGAAGGTATTGACGCCGATAGTCGATGGGTCAGGCAAATCAAGGGTGATATATGGTCGATTGGGGACGATGTTGCCACCAAGTTGATTTATTGTATGCGTCTGTTCCATGAATTTGTCTATATTTTGATCATAATCGGTGTAGATTTGCAGATTGTGTTGATGTTCGATGGCGACTTTTTGGTAAATGGTTTCTAATTGCGCGAGAAGATAACAGGAACAATCGTGCTGTATGTCATTGGCTATGTTTGATGTGCTGATGTTAACATAGCCAGACGTATCTAGGTCTGCGCTTGAATCGTAGTCTGAATAGAAAATGAAAGTAACTTTTGGAAAACCATGAGTAATGCGATAATCGGGACAACATTTTGCTTCGCCTTCTTGGTATAGTTTCGATAGGTTATTGATAGTTTTTTGGACGGATATCTCGTAGAATTTAGCTGCGGCATGGCTTGGTAGTGTAGCGGAACGCTCCTTACAAAAAGCATTAAGTTCTGCAAGGATTTTTTCTACTCGTTCTGGTGAAACTGACTTGGGATCTAATTCATAGTTCATATTTTTTCCTCCTGATTTGAAATGTACTTGTGTGACTGGCTAATTGTATCATACATTGTTTGATTTGGCAATGGTGGTATAATGAAAAGGTTCACTTAACGAATCCAGAAAGAAAGCTCAACAAAATAGGAACAATCTTTATAATTAGTAGTAGCAATACAAACTAATAAATAAGGAGTTGTTCCTATGCATAGTATAGCAGATTTACCAAATAATTATCATTGCCATCGTAATTTCTATAAAGCAATATGGGGAGATTGCACTTGTAGTCATTGTGGTTCTCGGAAGTTAAAGTTTAAGGATAACTATGAGTATTGTCCTGATTGTAAGCACAAGTCTTCAGTTAAAGCAGAAACTATCTTTAGGTCTAGTAATCTCACCTATAAGCGTATTTATGTCCTCATTTGGAGCTGGCAACAGAAGATTGGTATTGGCGATATAGTAAAGCTAACTGGAATGTCATATCCCACCGTAGAACGTTGGCTGGAGCGTCTGAGGGCAGCTTTGGCGCCCTCAGACGTGGTCCTAGAGGATATCGTAGAGATAGATGGTAGTTTCTTCGGTAGACTTAAGTATGGCAAACAAAAACTCGTGGCAGGAGCTATTAATCCTGGAAATAAGCAGATTGTCCTTGAAGTTGTTACAGCACGTGATTCTGAAGCCGTAGAGACGTTTGTGAATGCTCATATTAAGCCCGGCAGCCTAATCAGAACTGATGCGCTTGCATCTTATAACTCATGGTCGCTAGACGGCTATGATCACGAAAGATGTGACCATGCTGCTGGATTCTATGGTATTACGAACCACATAGAAAACCTCTGGAGCGTCATGAAGCGAGCCCTTCGTCACATCTATCGTGATCTCACCTTCCCGCTTAGACAGCTCAACCTCATCCTTCGTGAATGGGAAAATCGCTACAATCATCCCGAGCTATTTTATAATGTAGATAGCTACTTAAAACTCAGAGGTTGTTCTAAGTTCGTTTATTAAACCTGTTAAGCCTCCCAGACGTTCGAGATTCATCTCTCGCCTATCTCTAGACTAAAAGACGATAAAACTATTACTTTGAACACTAAAATTCACGAGAAATGACGAGAACGTGCTGTTGCTAAAAATCATGTTTTATACTATCATTTAAGTCAATGTGCTAGTTGATTCTATGAAAAAGCCAAACCAAGATTGGGCATTTAACAAATTCATCACAGAAGCACCAGATTCTGTGCTTGCTTATGCTAAAAATGAAAAGCAAAAAGAAGCTTTTTCTAATTAAAAATGACTGGAATTATATTGGAGAACAAATCTATGATGGAATAAAGGATACCGAAACAAAACGTAAAAAGACCCTTGATTCCAATGTATTACAAAATGTCGTTCTCAGGTTCTTAATCGCTAATGATTTTTCCAATACAGATATTGAGAACATAGCCAAAGAGATTTTTTACTCGGACAATGCAATCTTTCCAACCAATAGGGAGACAATCACCGCCGATGACTGTGCTAATTATAAGCATATTGTCAATAAACGCTCTGGACATGACTGGTTCCGCAAAGCAATAGCTGATTATCGGGAATATGCTAATAGTTCAAATTCCCAAGAATTCGACTTGGACTTTGATGACGAGTTTCTTAGATTTGAAATCAAGCCTCATACCGAAGATTAGACAGAATATAAAATCTTTTTTTATATACTAGGGGCAACCTTCCTTTTTGCTGCTAAGCTGTGGGTATGGACGAATTCATCAGCCCCAATCGACTAGCCGAATTTCGCCAGACATTGGCGAAGCTTGGTTATGATATTGCCGAAGAATCGCTGTATGAGTCGGTTATTGCGATAGTCCGATTTGTAGCTGAAATTAAATCAAAGCAGCTTAAAACCAATATCGCAAACATGAAAACGCTAAACGAAGAATTACAACATAGACTGAAAAACCGTTATGAAATCATCGGCTCAACTTTGAACCAATTAAAACAGCAAGATGAGTTTATATTCAAGTCTCAAGGAACCAAACGTAGTATGGTTCATGCCATAGGTTATAACCCGAAAATTATTGATAGGAGAATAAATATCACCCCTTATACATGGTTGAAACCGATTCAGGATTTTTTAGAAAAAAACAAAATCTCCCCACAATCAGGTTATAACTAACTCTGAACGGGGAGAAAATGCTTAAAAAATGACCTAAGTCCAATCTGGCGGAAGCGACAGGATTCGAACCTGCGAAAGGCGTAAACCTTTACACGCTTTCCAAGCGTGCGCCTTCAACCACTCGGCCACACTTCCGTCCTCCCAATTATACCATATTTCTCTATATCTTTAGTCAAAATCCTACCTCGCCATACAGCGCACATTTTTCGCCATAAATCTCGATGAATCACCACTCGTATGCAGAACATCAGCATTTGATAGAGAACCTATTTGCATAGTAAAAGCAAACTTATAAGCTCCTGGTGCAATTGTTGATGACGAAGCAGATCCAATCATCCCCGTATATATCATCACTCCGTACGAAGCAAACACCACGCCAGACCTCGGATAATAAAATGGCGCCAATTCTGGATTTTGATTTTCCCCATTCAAAAAAGGCGTATACCCACTAATTGAAGAAGGCGTGTAGTTATCCGTCGGATACCCATAAGCTGCAAACAAGCTCACAAAACTATCCTGCCGCACAAAAGGCTGACCAGTCTTCGTATTGCCGCCTGCTACTGGCAATTTCCAACCTTTCGGACAAATCGAATCCTTAGTATTTACCAATTTATCCGGATCAGCACGCGAACCGCTCACTACTGGCCTTCCATCGATATAATTTGTTCCGGCCACCGCCGTTCCCCATTGATAATAATTCCCAATCAAATAATGCGCATCATATTTACCACCCTCAGCCTTTCGCTCCACCGTAACAACTCCACCATCAGGAGAAGCAGTATCATCCGCCGTATCATAAGTAGAATAAACTACATTACCAGTCGCCGAATCATAATTAGTACTCAGCCAAATACCATCACCATAGCCATTATTAACTCTAAAACCATCCTTATCCGCCTCAAAAGTTGGATACCAATTTTCCCCAGATACATCCACAAAATCCGAACACACTTCACCAAGCTTCTGATTTGGTCGCAAAGAATCACCACTATCATTATCTGGAAAATCACTCGTTGGCACTGCAACACAATTGACCCCTCGCGTTGGGGTTGCTAAAACCACCTTGCCTAAATTCCAAGAACGCGTAGAGGTAAAAGTGGGAGTTGCCACATTTGGAACACTATTCTCCGTATAACTTCCCGGCCTCCACTCCCCACTTACATCACTCGTCTCCGGTTTCAACGGTAACGTCTTCTCATTTAAATCCAATGCGAGATTCTGCGTCATCCAACAATTCCCATCTGCAAGCTTAGCTACCCAGTATTCTTTA
>CAOZKB010000005.1:0-3087 GCA_948571325.1 uncultured Candidatus Saccharibacteria bacterium
TAGCTAAGCTTGCAGATGGGAATTGTTGGATGACGCAGAATTTGGCTTATGATTTGGTGAAGGGGAAAGTACTTACGCCAAGTGATACGGATGTGACAAGTGATTGGGTGGTGCCGACGAGTACAGAAAGAGAAGTGCCGGCGAGGGGAAGTGATTCGTCGGCGACGGGGACAAGATCTTGGGATTTTGGGGAATATCTATTGGCAGAGCCGGAGGAGATTGCGGATTGTACAATTGCGAGTTTAGCTGAGGCGCAGAATTGTACAGCGTTGGTAAATGTGGGGACATGGAGGCCGATTTATACAGCGCAAGATGTGACCGCGGACAATGAAGTGAAGTACATGGCGGTGGATCGGGTGAACGAAACTTATGATGCACATTATTTGACGGGGAATTGGTATCAATGGAATACAGCAACGGCGGGAAGTGGCGGAGATATGGTGAGTACGGGAGCATTGCAGGATGCGAGCAAATTGGTAGATGCACAGGATAGTATTTGTCCGAAAGGATGGCAGTTGCCGAAAGGTGGGTCGAATGTGGTGACGGGGCAACCGTTTGCGCGAGAAGATAGTGTGTATAATTTAATGTTGGCGTATGGTTATCCAGAGACGGGAAAATATATACAGAATAATGTTAATCATCTGGGATATACGTCTTTGCTAACTGGGGCGGGGCAGAATATTTTGCGGGCGTCGATGTATTGGGCGTTGAGTGGTGTGACATTATACAGGACTGGAACATGGCACAATTTGCAGAGTGGACAATTCTGGTCTGCAACAGCTTATCCAGAACGAGATCCTTTTGATAATTCCCTGCAACAGAGAGCATTTTTTACAACAGTGGATATTAAAAGTGGGGCGGTAATTGCGCCGAATTATGCTTATAAAGTGACTGGTATTAATGTGCGGTGTTTGGCGAAGTAAGGCTAAAGGAGGGCAATTTTATAGGGGTAGAATGAAGTTGAACTTGTAAAAGGTTTACAAGTTGAAGATTGGTTGACAGAGGTGGGGCGGTGTGATAAAATGGTTGGGAATATTAACTCAGTAAACAGGTGAGGGCTCTGATGCGATGGGTTGCAGTGGACTAGTGACTGCGGTCGGTGTGGAAGGGCGAGAGCCGTGTTTGCTTTAACCAAGGGAGTATTGTAATGCGAAATTACGAACTTACGGTGTTGATTCATCCGGATTTGGAGATGAATTTGGAGCCGGCGATTGCCAAAATTAAAGATACAGTCGCGAAGTATGGGGGTAAAATTGTAAAAGAAGAGAATGACGGGAAGAAACGCCTGGCTTATCCGGTGAAAAAGCAGGATTTTGCGGTGTATTATTTCTACGAAGTAGAATTGCCGACTGATGCGCCAGCAAAGATTGAGGGCGTTTTTAATATTACGGACGAAATTTTGCGTCATTTGTTGGTAACGGTGGATGAGCGCAAACTGAAATATCAAGCGAAACAAGCTGCACGTCGTGCATCAGATGTAGAAAACACAAACCAAGAAAGTGAGGAATAAATGAGAGGATTTTCTAAGGCAATTATTGCGGGGAACGTAACGCGAGACCCGGAGATGCGCACGACGACGAGTGGTTCACAGGTGTGCAACTTTACGATTGCCGTGAATCGCTCTTACCGGGATAGCTCTGGTAATCAGCAAGATTCAGTATCCTTCATTGATTGTATTGCTTGGGGTAAGCCAGGCGAAACGATTGCGCAATATGTGCGGAAAGGGTCAGGCTTACTTGTTTCGGGACGTTTGGAACAGCGTAGCTGGGACGACAAAAATACTGGTCAAAAGCGCTCGCGTGTGGAAGTCGTGGTGGATGATTTTAGTTTCGTGGGTGGTAATAACGATGGGGGTAGTGCAAGTAGCTATGGTGGTGGAAGCAGTAAACGCAGTAATTCTAGTGCCGCCAGCAATGATGTTGATATGAGTGACGACATTGTACCGGACGATGTACCAGAAGATCAAATTAATTTGGATGAGATTCCATTTTAGGAATAGAGAAAGAGGAGAAATTATATGAGAAAAGTTAAAGGAAATAGCGCAGAGTATTTCGATTATCGTGATGTAAAAACTTTGCAACGTTATATCGATGTTTATGGTCGGATTGAGCCGATTTCTAAAACTGGTTTAACCGCAAAACAGCAACGTCAGTTGGCGGTGGCGATTAAGAGGGCGAGGCATTTAGCCCTATTACCATTCGTAGCAGAGAGATAACTCGTTATTGTGGCGGATTACTGCGTCAGGAGCTCTAGTCCGCAGGAGCAGTACTTTTAGTACAGCTCCTTTGCGGGCTTCGCTCCTTCCTTGTACTCCATCCACACTAACTTCGTTATCGTGTGGGGGCGGCGGGGTGGTTTGCTAATAGGGTTTAATAGGAGAAAGAAGAGTTAGAATGTATGGTCCAACTGATTTGAAGAAAAATGTGCTAATTACTTTAGATGGGCAGCCGTATAAGGTAATTGAATATTCGCAAAAAGTGATGGGGCGGGGTGGCTCGATTGTGAATGTAAAGGTGAAAAATTTGATTACGGGGGCGCTCTTGCCGAAGACTTTTAAGGGGCAAGAAAAAATTGAGCCGGCAGAAGTGACGACGCGTAAGGTACAATACTTGTATCACGATGATGATAAGTTTTATTTTATGGATCCGGAAACTTTTGAGCAGTATGAACTGTCGAAAGATATGGTGGGTGATGCACAGGATTTTATGCGTGATGGTGATGAAATGGAAATCCAGTTCTATAATGGTACGGCGATTAACTTGACTTTGCCGAAGAATATCTGGTTGAAGGTGACTTACACGGAGAATGCGGTGAAGGGTGACACGACTTCGTCAGTGCAAAAAGACGCGACTTTGGAAACTGGCGTGGTGATTAAAGTGCCAGCGTTTATCAAAGAAGGAGATGTGGTGAGCGTGGATACTGAAACGCGGGCGTACCGAGAGCGGCAGAAATAATCAGATTGTTGAAAAATGAAAAGAGTTGGGGGGCTCTTTTTTTGGGTAAGGTTTTTATGTTTAAAATTACTTTTGCATCCCCCTCCCCCTACAGTACTAGACAGCGGACGGAGAAAGCGTTGGCGCGGTTACC
>CAOZKB010000005.1:3186-26443 GCA_948571325.1 uncultured Candidatus Saccharibacteria bacterium
CCCGAGACGAACCGTTCCAAGGATGGACGATACCCCCACGGACAAAGGAGAGAGGATTTTGACCGATGTCGTAGAAAAGGCTGCGTATATTCGGAGAGAGGGGGCTTTGCTTGACAAAATTGATAATGTGTGCTAGTATTATGGTAGGCTCATGAAAATGTTGGGCTTGGTTGTTGATTTATTGCGGTCACGTACTTTAAAAGAAACGAGGAAGGAGGGCACGGTATGAAAGAATGGAAATTTGATTATCGGAAACCAGAGAAGCTGAAACGTTATCTTGATGACTTTGGCAGGATTAAGCCGCGGTGGAAGACGGGGTTGTCGCCGAAAGAGTAGCATGAGATGACTCAGGCAGCGAAGCGAGCAAAGCATTTGGTACTGCTGTAGTTAATTATGATTTTTCGTATGAGTAAGGAGGAGAACTATGTTGGATTTGAGAGAGAAATACTACGTAAGTGCGGGTGCGCATTTGAAGAGCGTGATTGAAAACTGGGCGAATGAAAACACGATGAAGCTGGTTGGCGAAGACGTGGCTTTGCCAACTTGTGGCAGAGTGTATGAACTTGACGTGCAGTACAACGCTGATTTGGTTGTAAAGATGAAACTTTTGGGTTCTGGGCGAATGTATTTCATGAACGGAGAGAGGGTTATTGGCACTGTGAAGTATGATAGGGGGATGGACAATGTGAAAACTGTGATTTATCCGATGATCAGGGATAGGTGATTTGTTTCTAAAAATTGAATTTGAATGGCGGCTGTGATGGTCGCCATTGAAAATTTATGGAGGATTTGAATCGAAGTGCAGCTGTTGTTTGGCTGCATTTTTTATGTTATGATATGAATATGGAAAGAAGTGATGCGGTGGTGGGGCGAGCGGAATTGAAATTGGCGGGGGCGGTGAAGGCTTTTGGATTTGATTTTCGGGGGAAGACGGTGCTGGATATTGGCTCGTCGACGGGTGGTTTTACAGAATTGGCACTGCGGCGAGGGGCGAGAAAGGTGGTAGCAGTAGAGAAGGGAACGAAGCAGATGAAGGTGCCGCTGCGGTATGATCCGCGGATTGTATTGATGGAAAAGACGGATATTTTTACGGTAAAAGCAGAGGATATACTGAAAATTGAGGTAGTTCTGGCGGATGTGTCGTTTGTGAGCTTGAAAAAAGTTTTGCATTATGTAAAGAAAAATGTGGTAAGTGGGCAGGCAGATTGGCTGGTAATGTTGAAGCCGCAGTTTGAGGCGTTTCCGGATCAGTTGGTGAATGGCGTAGTGAAAAATGAGCGAATGCGACGGGAAATTGTGCAGAATTTTGAGGTGTGGCTGAGGCGGAACGGATTTGTGGTAGTGAAAAAGCGTGATAATGAATTGCGGGGAAAAGTAGGTGGGAATTTGGAACGGTTTTATTGGTTGAAGACGCAGTAGGAGGAAACGATAGTATGAGCAATGAAAAGGCCCCGGCAGATAGTCGGGGCAAAGAATTGATAGAAGGATGCTAACCGATAGTTATTAAAACAAAGATTGTAATTGAATAACTGTTAATGTAAAATAGTGGGTTGCAATAAGAGAGCTGAACTCTGTGCTGGTGAGCTAGAATAAGTCACAGTAACAGTAGAAATGATGAAAATGCAGATTAAATGAAAAAGGTGTTAGATTTTTATGATCTAATGTCTTGGGGATTGGTAGAAGCCTCCTTCCATCTTGATTTTAATGATGCCGCTAGCCGTTTTTATGTATTAATTGACATAGGGCGAATTAAGTTTTCCTTTCTGTAATTTTATTCGTATTGGCTAGTAGGATACGAACATTTATATTATAACGCGGAAAGTCGTGAAGGTCAAGGAAGATTAGAAGCGTAAAATTGAGGATAGTTTATGTGCGAGGTTGTTTAGTGCTTAGTTCATGTTTCTTACCCCCCCTCCCCCTACAGTACTAGACAGCGGACGGAGAAAGCGTTGGCGCGGTTACCGTAATAGGAGGAGTAGACATTAGCGCTAGTAAAAGCTTGATCGTAGGCATACGAAGCAATAGGGTATGCAGTAGTAGCCCAATAGTAGCTACCGTTGCCTAGAGCCCGAGACGAACCGTTCCAAGGATGGACGATACCCCCACGGACAAAGGAGAGAGGACGTTTAATGTTATGTGAGGATGGCAGTAATGTGATAAAATGTTGTTTTTTTATTGACTTGTGTGATGAAGTGTGCTATGATGTAGGAGAAGCTGCTGAGGTAGACTCGGACGGCGTGGTTTTTGTTGGGTTATACTTAGCATAAACTGAATGTTTAGTTCGAGGTGCTCGAACTATTTTGCTATGAGTAGCAAAATGGGACAAATTTAGGGCGGCTTAGTAAGAAACTATTTAACAATTTATTTCATTTGCAAAGAAGGAGGATGCACGATGGCAAAGACAGGTATGGCAGGAAAAGAAAAAGAAGGCAAGGCGATTAGCGCACAAAATGCGCAAAATGCACAGCGCAGAACCGAAATAAAAGAGGCGAAGAAGAGCGCTGGCGTTGACGCGATGAAAGAAGCAATAGAAAAGGCTGGTGTATTAATGGATGAGGAAGACGACATTGGTCATTCTACGAAAGCTGCGATGCAAGAGCGCATACCTGCCCTTGAGGACATAAAGGTGACAAATGCGACTGATGAGGCAGAGAATACAGATAGTACAGAGGACGCAGAGGTTGAGCAGATTGAAGTAGCGGAGGATGAAACGATGAAAGAAGAAACTGTGAAAAGTGGTGAAGTGAAGGATGAGGCTGTAAAGAGTGAGACTATGAATGGCGAGACGGCAGAGATAAAAACTGCGGAAAAAGAGCCTGTAACTGAAGAACGGAAGGAATATTGGCGGAGCTTGATGGGGTATTACGGAATTGAGCAAACAGTGTTTGCGAAAGTCTGGTTTGATGCTAGATGTAAGGGTATTCTGGCGGATCGGGATGAGCTTGATCAGGCGGAATATGCTGGAGTGCTTTTGGCACAGACGGAATATTTCTGGCAGCACTATTGTAATTATAGCGTTGATTATGAGATTACTGGCGGTAAAAAAGGTAGTTGTATGTTGCTGACGCCGCAAGGCGGAGGGCTAGCAGAGAAGTATGAATTTACGCTGGAAGATGTAGGTGAAATACACTCTGTGATAAATGATATGCTGGAGGGGTCCTTAGCATTATGCGAATGGATTCGCCACGACGTGATTGGTAGATCTAGAAGTTGGCGCATGGAATGTGGCATTGAAAGCGAGGCCGCGCCTTTTGCGGCTGGTAGTAGTTATCTATATTGGTACTTTGCTTTTAAGGATTTGCGAATGCGTGGCTACAGGGTGAATGAAGCACTCAACGAATTTGGTTTGATTGAAATTGAACTGCCGGACGCTTTGCGGAAATGGGATCGTGCGGAGCCAGTTTATTTGCCGGAGACAGAGTACGGTCTGCAGAAGCTGATGGAATGGTGCAACTTGCAGGAACAGAAGGCTGTTGACGAAGCTAATCTGATGGCGAGAGTGCAGATTTGTATGAAATTGGCGGCCGCCATGAATCTGGAGCATACTTATGGTGTGACGGGGGCGCGGTTTGAAAATTGTTACACTGATGAGTCGGGTATCTTAAATCGTGAGTCATACGATTTATCGACGATGGACGGGTTGGAGAAGTTCGTTGCGTCTTTGGAAGGATTTACGGCAATGGCGGCAGCAGACGCTTTGCGGTATGAGCTTGCATCATTGCATTGGCAGTGCCTGAATTATGAAGAATTACTAAAACAGCAGGAAGCCGCGAGTAAGACATGGCGGAAGATGAATCTTGATAGGGCGGAAGCACTTGGTAAAGATAAAAATTACATTACGCCGAAGGACGAACGTCAGATTATGGATGCGGCAAATGGGATGACATTGCAATTTTATACAGCTGGCGGCATATTCAAGGAATATGGCACTGGCAAGGCGTATGAATTGGTAATGGATATTGTGAATGAATTGATGCGTTAGAGTGTCATGGAGTTAAATAGTGAGAAAGGAGGATGTCCCTGGACTGAAAGGTCCAGGGATTTTGTTTTTTAATGTTGATTTTTGGTATTACCATGAGTATAATGGTAGTATGAGCTTAATCCATGGAGTGGGCGATTTCTTCGCATTAGATATTGGTACGACAGCAATTCGATTGATCCAACTGTCGGGTGATTCGCGGCACGGTTGGTCGTTGCAAAAATTTGCGTATGTGCCGATGCAGCGCAAAGATATTGAAGACAGTTCAGCGGCGGGGAAGCGACATTTAGGTGAAATTATTTTGGGGGCGATGAAACAGGCTGGTATTACGACGAAAAATATTGCAGTGGGGATGCCAGCGGGGAAGACTTTTACGACGGTAATTCGGGTAGAAAATCAGCCGGAAAAAGAATTAATTAACAACGTAAAATATCAGCTGGATAAATATATTCCGATGCCAGTGGACGAAGCGACGGTAGATTTTACATCGCTAGGGGTGTGTCCGATTGATGCGACGAAGGTGGAGGTTTTGATTTCTTCGACGGCGGTGGATTTTGCAGAAGAGCGGATGGAGATGATTGAATCGTTTGGATTAAACGTGGTTGCGCAAGAGCCAGAATCGATTGCGATGGCGCGAGCTTTGATGCCGGTGGGGGCGAAAGATGCGCGACTGATTATTGATTTGGGGGAGCATTCGATGGATCTCGTGATGATGTATGAGGGCGCGCCAAGGTTGGTGCGTTCGGTGCCGGGCGGTTTTTCGGTATTTGTGAAGACGGTTTCTTCGGCTTTGAATGTGAAGGAGGATCAGGCGAGGCAGTTTATTTTGAAGTTTGGTTTGGCACAGGATAAGGTGGAGGGGCAGGTGTTTAAAGCACTTGATGGTGTGTTGCAAACGTTTACGTCGGAGTTGGGTAAATCGATTAGTTTCTTCCGGTCAGAGTATATGAATACTCCGGTGGGTGGGACGGTATTGTCAGGTTTTGCTGGGATGATTCCGTTTATTGCGGAGTATATTGAGGCGAAGACTAATATTCCAACAACGCAGGGTAATCCGTGGCAGTTAGTGAAGGTAACGCCAGAGCAGCAACAGGTTTTGGCGCCGGTGGCGAGTGAATTTGCAGTGGCAATTGGGCTAGCGGAAAGGAGTAATGACTAATGAAAGATTGGTTAGAAAAAATTAAAGGACTCTTTGGTAAGAAAGACGAAGAAGAATTAATTACAACGGTCAATACAAAGTATGAAGTCAATTTGGTGCCGGAAATTAAGTTGCAAATGATTAAGGCGCAAAAAATTCGGAATTTGGTGTTATTTGTGTGTATTGTGGTATCGGCGGCGGCAATTGGCTCAGTCTTGGTGTTGTTTGGCATTAAAAGTGGGCAGGATATTGCGATGGCAAATCAGGATGGAAAACTAAAAGTACTGTCGGAGAAAATGACTGGTTATAGTGAATTAGGGGATTTGGTGGCGATTCAAGGACAATTAACGGCGTTGTCAGATATTGCGGAGAATAAGAAAATTTTGTCGAGAGTTTTTGGGGCGCTTGATGTAATGTTGCCGGATGGGGAAGATGTAGTACAGCTGTCAGAACTACGAGTAAACTTGGAAGAAGGTATGCTAAATATGGAGGGGCGGGCGGATGCGCGGATTGACCCGTTGATTGATTATCGGGTGCTAGAGTCGTTTAAAAAAGGTGCGGCTTTGACGAAGTATGATTATGGTCGTTATGTAGATGTAAACGGCGAGGAGATTCCGAGTTGGTGTATTGACGAAAGTGATGCAGATGGAAATGCGCTAAAAGAAGGTGAGAGCTATTACGCTTGGTGGGATTTGCGACGCGATGGTTGTGGAGCGATGAAGCAAGGCGCGAGTTCAGATGAAGTACTCGGAGCATCTGATGCAAATATGAAAACTGGTTTGCAGTATAGTGCTGACGCGGACGTAGAGACACAGGAACGTGAGTTAACACAGGAAGAGATTGATGCGCAACGGGGGAATGGTATGAATGCGGATGAAGCGAAGCAGAACACTGAGAATGTGGAGAATAGCGAAAATAATGGTGAGCCGGTAAAGGTTACGGAAGTGATGCGAGTGAAAGTTTGGCGAACGCCACAATACGAAAAATGGTATCAGGCAGGTAATATGACGATGGACGGGGCGATTTCGGGAATTGATCATTTCGAGAGTGCTTGTATTAAATATAGTGGCTCAAAGGTAGGTGAGGTGACGCGGTGGACTTCGGACAATGAGTGTATGTTAGTGCCAGAGGGTTTAACAGTGACAAGTTCGAGTAATGCGCGGGATGAGAGTAATAATTTGGTGTTAAAATTTACAGCAACAGTAGGGATTGAACCAGCATTTTTCCAATTCCAAAATAAACATATGATTGCAATTGGTCCGATGGGGCAGAATGTGACAGATTCGTATGTGCAAATTGAGGGAATGTTTGCTCAAGAAGTGACAGAATGTGCAGCAAATGATTCAGATTGTCTATATAATGTTAAAAACTCAGGAGGCAACTAATGGCGGACGAAAATAAGCCAGCACAAGAGAAACGTTTAAAAATTTCTCGGGCGCAACAGTTAACGATGTTGGAGGTTTTAGGCGCGAGTTTGATCCTGGGGATTTGTTTGGTGCTGGTAGTGTTTTTGGTAAAATATATTGGCTTTAATACAGAAGTGATTTCGGCGAAAAATGAGGCGATTACGGACTACGATCAATCACTACGTAATATTGGTATTTGTCAGGATACGGATAAGAATAATCGTTTGAATGGCGAAGAATTGGATAAATGTGATCCGTATAAAGTGGCGGTGAGCGATATGAAGGATTCGTTAAGGTTTAATGTGTTGAATGTGATGGCGAATAATGAGGACCTGGAATCGGTAGCGCGTCAGCGAGAGCAAGACTGTTATGATGCAAATGGCGAAAAAATTGATTTTATGGCGAAGTATGAGGAAACAGACAATGAACTAGCGAAGCAGCAATATCTGCTTTTGACGAAAGTTTGTTCGGCGCTTCGGGTGGTGCCGGATGCGTTGCCAGCGCAGCAGAATACTGAAGCTTTAATGGCGAGCTTGAACCAGATTTTTATCTTGTCAAACTGGGAGCCAGAGACTTTGTCGCCGCGGGATGATGTGGTATATAGCGCGATTGATGGTGTAGGGGTGATTCCGGTAACTTTGCGAGTAGAAGGGTCATATGCGACGACGCTGGGTACTTTGAATAATATTGAGCGCTCGATTCGGGAATTTGATATTACGTCGGGACTGTTTGAGTGGACGACGGCGGGGATTAGTTTGCAGGCGCAGGCTAATGCGTATTATTTGGATGAGATGGACGAATTAGAGATAACGAAGACGGTGAATGCTTCAAGAAAGGGGCGCAAATAAATGAAACGGTCGGATATTTTTACGTTGATTTTGATTGCGGGGATTGGAACTTTGGCAGCGTTCTTTGTGTGTAATGCGATTTTGGGCGATCCGGATAAGGCGTCGGTAAGTTTTACGGCGTTGCGCGATGTGGTAAGTAGTAGCCTAGACCAGCCGGATCCGGAGATTTTTAATAGCTATGCAATTAATCCGACGGTGGAAGTCTATGTAGGGGATTGTGAAGATATTGACCGCAACGGAATTTTGGACACGGCGGAATTGATTGTGTGTGGTAAGGCGGCGCCAGAGTCTTTGCCAACGGGTGAAGATGCAACGGTAGAGGAGTTGACGCGGATTAGGGAGACTGATGGTTGTATTGCGACGCCGGAGGGAACAACGTTGTGTGGCGATGATAAAAAGTCTTATATTGATGAAGTGATTGCAGGAATGAATAATACTGAGAATCAAGAGGAGTAAACGGTGGCACTTTTGACCAAGGATGGGTTGGAAAGTGTAACGAACTTACTGGTAAGTGAGGGGCTTTTGGACGCGGCGGTTTTGGCGCAGGTGCAAGCGGAAGTGCAGCAGACGAAGCAGCCGCTGATTGAGGCTTTGACGACAAAGGGCTTGGTAAGTGATAATATGATTGCGCACGCAACAGCGGTGTTTATGGGGGTGCCGTATGTGGATTTGAAGAACGTTGAAATGGATCAGAATGTGCTATTGCTGTTGTCGCTGGAGGTAGCGGAGCGTTCAATGGCGGTGCCATTGGGGGAGGAGAACGGTCAGTTAGTAGTGGCAATGCTGGATGTAGGAAACGTGCAGGCAGTGGATTATCTCTCGACTCTAACAAAGAAACCGGTGCGAGCCTTGATGGCGTCGAGCGATGGAATTCAGGCAGTTTTGAAGCAGTATCGCGGGGATTTTTCGAGCGTTAAGCAGGCGGTAAAGACCACAAATCAAGAAGTTGCGTTGAAGGAAAATAGTGACGTTAAGACGATTACGCAGGATTCGCCGATTTCGAAGGCTTTGACTTCGATTTTGGATTTTGCGGTGAAGTCGAAAGCGTCGGATATTCATATTGAGCCGCTAGAGAATAGCTTGATTATTCGGTGTCGGATTGACGGGGTGCTTCGGAAGGTGATGGATTTGCCACGAGCGATTGAACCGGCGCTGGTGTCGAGGATTAAGATTTTGGCGAATTTGAAGATTGATGAGCATCGGATTCCGCAGGATGGTCAATTTGCGGTGGCGGTGGGAGATAAGGAGGTGGATTTGCGTATTGCGATTTCGCCAGTGGTGTGGGGTGAGCAGGTGGTGATTCGTTTGCTAGATAAAAGTGGTACGAGTATGGAAATCGAAGACATGGGGATGACGGGGCGGGCGCTGAGGACGGTGATGGCAGGGATTGAGCGGCCGAATGGAATGATTTTGACGTCGGGGCCAACTGGTTCGGGTAAAAGTACGACATTGTATGCGTTGATTAAGAAGATCAAATCTGAAAAGATTAATATTGTAACGCTGGAAGACCCGGTAGAATATAAGATGGACGGGGTGAATCAGATTCAGGTGAACGTGGATGCAGGGTTGACTTTTGCATCAGGTTTGAGGAGTATTTTGCGTCAGGATCCGGATGTGGTGATGGTGGGGGAGATTCGTGATAATGAGACGGCGAATTTGGCAGTGCAGGCGAGTTTGACGGGACACTTAGTGTTTTCGACGTTACACACAAACTCGGCGGCAGGGATTTTGCCGAGGTTGTTGGATATGGGGATTGAGCCGTTTCTATTGGCATCAACGCTAAATACGGTGATTGGGCAACGTTTGGTGCGACGAGTGGCGCCAAAGCGGACGGTGCGACAGAGTACGGATATGGAAACGGAAGAAATTGAGAATGTGATTGGTGGTTTGTTGCCGAAGACGGCGGAGGAGGCGGTGTCTAGAGGGGAAGATTTGGGTTATGAGAATTTACCATTAGCAAATCAGACTTCGTATAGTTTGGTGAAGGGGGTGGATGATCAGAATTCGCCGGGTGGATATGCGGGGCGAGCCGGGCTTTATGAAGCGATCGATGTGGATGAGGATATCCAGAAATTGATTGTGGCGCATGCAACGGCGGCGGAAGTGATGCGCGTGGCGAAGGAAAAGGGGACGGTGACGATGCGACAGGATGGATTTTTGAAAGCGGTAACTGGCGTGACGACGATTGAAGAAGTGAATCGCGTGGCAGGGGATTTGGCGTAGGGGAAGGTGTAAGCCATACGTCAATGCTCCTTCACGTCAAGGGGACACTCTCAAAACCGATTACGCTAACGCTTCGCTGGTTTTGACCCGTGTCCGCCTAGGGCGAAAGCTCAAGACGTGAAGGAGTATTAACTCATGGCTATATAACTTAGCTCGGAATCTAAAATGCTGCGAGGGATTGGTGGGGATTCTAGACGACTCCTGCTGGTGACTAGAAAAAACGATAAGTAGTATTAAAGAATATTGATTGGTCGATGTACTTTAATATGTGGGTCACCAGCAGGAGCCAGCTAGAATTCCCGTCACTATCTCTCCCTACAGTACTAGACAGCGGACGGAGAAAGCGATGGTACGCTTATCATTACCGGATGGATAGACGTGAATACTATTAAAATACTGATGATAGGCAGATGAGGCGTCTGGATAGGCGGTACTAGCCCAGTAGACGCTGTAGAAACCTAGAAGTCGTGAAGAGCCAGTCCAGAGGTTGACATATCCCCCACGGACAAAGGAGAGAGGGTAGAGGGAGAGGTTATTGTATGACAGAAGCTCAGCATAACGCTTAACCACCGTCAACAGTTCTAATAGTATAGCGCAGGGACATCATTAAAAAACGCAGTCTGAAGGCCACGTTTTTAAACTTGTAACTAGTAAACTTGAATGCTCGAGAGCCAGTTACTATCTATATCCCGCTTTCAAACACTAGTTTTGTCACCGACCAGAGCTTGTCCCAGGCCTTCTTGTAAACAGAAGCGTTTTTTAACAGTGTCACCATATCCAGCTCCGACCGCGCTATAGATCGTCACATTGTTAAAATAGGCACGCAAAGCATCGCGACCCTGCAAAAACTCTAATGGCGATCGTATAAACTCGATCCCCAAGCTTAGCTTCGCAGACTCGCCCCACGTAGTAATTATAGCACATATTGCCGAAAAAATCAATACTTTTATGCTATTTTAGCTTATGCTATAATAAAACTAAAGTAGACTTTTAGGAGACGAAATAAAATGGTAAGACTGGCGATAAACGGGTTTGGGCGCATCGGGCGGGCCGCTTTTAAAATCGCTTTTGAGCGACACGACGCCGAGATTATCGCCGTCAATAGCCTCGGCGACGCGCGCACTTTTGCGCATCTGTTGAAATATGATTCAGTTTATGGTGTATATGACCATGAAATTAGCTATGATGAAAAGCATATCATCGTTGACGGTCGCAAGATTTTGTTTTTGAATGAGCCGGAGCCTATTAAACTCCCGTGGGATAAGTTACAAATCGACGTAGTATTAGAGTGTACCGGTAAATTCCGCGCCCCCGACGATGCTCGTCAGCATATTAAGGCCGGCGCCCGCAAAGTCGTGATTTCCGCTCCTGCTAAAGGATCCGGCGCTAAAACCGTTGTATTAGGGGTGAATGAAGAAGTTGTGACTGCCGACGATGACATTATTTCTTGTGCTAGTTGCACTACTAATTGTATCGCCCCCGTTATGAAAGTCATCGAAGACAATTTCGGTATCGAAAAAGCCATGATGACCACCGTCCATTCCTACACCGTTTCACAAAAACTCGTCGACGATGCCGCTAAAGATTTGCGCGAGGCTCGCGCCGCAGCCGTTAATATCGCGCCTACTACCACCGGCGCCTCCAAGGCTGCCGCCTTGACGATTCCTAGCTTAGATGGTAAATTTAATGGTCTTTCCGTCCGCGTGCCAAGCTTAATCGTTTCGCTAGCCGATATTACTGCCGTGCTTAAACACCACGTTACCGTCGAAGATCTCAACTCCGTGCTTGAAAAAGCCTCCCGCGAACCGTATTATGAGGGTATTCTAGACGTTACCCGCGCAGAATTAGTTAGTTCGGACTTTCGCGGCAATTCCCATTCTGCCATCGTTGATCTACCGCTCACCGACGTTGTAGGTGGTAATTTAGTAAAAATTGTGGCTTGGTATGATAACGAATGGGGTTACTCTAATCGTCTTGTCGAGTTGTCAGTTGATTTTGGCCGTGGAGCATAAAAAATCTAAAGAGCATAAAGAGCATAAAGAGCACAAGCAGAAAGGAGGACCATCAGATGATGCCAGAATATAAAATTTACCTCGGAGCTGACCACCGCGGCTTTCAGAAAAAAGAAGAGCTTTTTGATTTAATTAAAGATTGCCATGAGAACGTTATTGTGGAAGATTTGGGGGCAGAAACTCTCGATCCCGACGATGATTTTAATGATCCAGCTATTGCCGTTGCAAAAGCCGTTCTTGCCAATGAACATAGTTTCGGCGTGCTGGTCTGCGGTTCAGCGCATGGCGTTTGTATGCAGGCAAATCGCTTCAAAGGTGTTCGCGCCATTCACGCTACGACTCCAGAGAGCGCTCAACGTGGTCGTGAGCATGATTACGCGAACGTGCTTTGCTTATCGGCCGAAGAAGATGGTCTAGATGTCGACCAAATGGAACAAATCGTCAAAGCTTTTTGTCACTCGCGGCAGAATCCCGACGAACGCTATGCGCGCCGCGTCAAACGCTTAGATGAAGATGTAAAGGACTAATCCATGCCCACTATCATCCCCACCATCACCACCGACAGCGCAGAAGTCTTTCAACATAACATTACGGAATTTCAGAAATTTTCCAAGCGTATCCAAGTTGACGCTTCCGACGGTAGTTTTGCGCCCACTACTATGCTGCCGCTTGACCAAATGACTTTTCCCGAAGACACAACTATTGACTTGCATATTATGAGTGCTCGTCCGAGCGATCATCTGGCGAAGATTCTCGAGCTGAAACCTAGCCTCTGTATTATCCATGCCGAAGCCAGTGATGATATTTTGAACTTCTTTAATCAACTCAAAACTGCCGGCATTAAGACTGGCATCGCCCTGCTCAAAACCACTTTTCCCGGCAAAGTTCAGCAGGCGATTGCCGAAGCGGACCATGCCATGATTTTTGCCGGCGCCCTCGGTCAGCAGGGTGGTAATATTGATATGATGCAAATCGAAAAAGTCCCCCTCATCCGCGCCATCAAGTCCGACATTGAAGTTGGCTGGGATGGTGGTATTAACCTCAGTAACGTCCGCGCTCTTGCGCATGCCGATATTGATGTGTTAAATGTTGGCAGTGCTATCACGGGCGCTTCCGACCCGGCCGCCATGTATCAATCACTCATCACCGAAAGCGAGAAGAAAGGCGTGTTAATTTAACCAGAAAGGGAACTATGTTAGACGAAGAAATCCTCAAACAGCTCGAAGCTGCCGACGTTGAGCGTGCCAAAGCTTATGCTAATGACCTCGAGCGTGGCTTGAAGATTGTCCGCACTTTTCCGCAGGGCGTGACAATTTTCGGCTCTGCCCGTTTGCCGCAAGACAATAAATATTGTAAAAAAGCCCGCGAGCTTGGTCAGCTCCTCGCCCAAAATGGTCATACCGTGATTACTGGTGGCGGCCCTGGCATCATGGAGGCTGCCAATCAAGGTGCTTTCGAGTATGGTGGCCGCAGCATTGGCCTCAATATTACCCTTAAGCACGAACAGGAGCCAAACCCTTACCTTACTGACATGCTGCAGTTCAAGTACTTTTTCGCTCGCAAGGTTATGCTCGCTATGTCGGCGAAAGTCTACGTGATGTTCCCGGGCGGCCTCGGCACACTGGATGAGCTATCGGAGATTATTATTCTAATGCAAGAAGAAAAGATGCCAAAGATGCCCGTCTTCTTCTTCGGTAAGAGCTTCTGGCGACCGCTAGATAAGTTTATCCAAGGCAAAATGCTGCCGCTCCGCCTTGTCAGTGAAAGCGATTTACATATTTACAAAGTCACCGATGATGTCAAAGAAATCGTTCGTGCCGCCAACAAAATCGGCCACCCAACTATCAAAACCAATTATTATGATGGTTTCACCTCGGCGATTAAAGCCATGCAGCTCCCCGAAGATCAGCGACTCATCAAATAGCCGAAAACTCAAATTTTCGCCAAATCCTCTGCAAACCCCTGAAAAACCTCTACAAAAACTTCTTAAACTGCTTGCGAAATCACTCAAAATATCCCGAAAATCTCGCAAAATCCCTCAAATATTATAAAAAGTATTGACAAAATCAACAATGTGTGCTACAATGGAAGTAGAGAGTAATTTCTATTGTTTCTCAATGGACTTTACTCTAGGAATGTAACATTTAATTTTGAGCATCATAACTCCGCGCGTCGCGGAAAATAAAAATAAGGAGGGAATTGTTATGATGAAAAGTATTTCGAATGGTAACCAGGAAAAAATCAAACGCCAAAATGGTTTGAAAAAAATCGTTACAGAAATTAAGCGTGGTTTGCTTGTAGCCTTGCTAATTATCGCTGCACTCTGTCTTGGTCATACAACTAACGCAGCAGCAGCCAATTGTCAATGTTGTCCTTGCATTGTTGCTGACTCGTCTGTTACCTCATCTGTTGACTCAAATGAGGATGAAGAACATGGCGATGTTCAATCATCTGGAAGCGGGGATCTTGATGACGGTGGTGATATTCGATCGTCTGACAGTGAAAACCAAATGAGGATTACGTCTCCCAGTGAACTCGCGTCTCTCACATCTGAGTACAATGTTAGCAATATTATTTTGTCTAATTGGGGTAACGATGAAGGAAAGCGTAATGAAGTTAGCTGCCGAGAACATGTTGGTTTTATTGAGTTATACGACAAAACCGCTGATAAGACTTACAGCAGCGAGGAAGATTCTCCTGTACCGACACTGACTCCGGGCCATTACTACGAGGTACGTTATAACTTGCCTGATAAGGGTCAGAAGGTATCCTTCAGCAACCCACGTTTTAAGGCCGATGGAATCTTTTTTTGGTTAGAACCAGACGATTTTGCCGAATTGCATCCGAGGGGTTTTCAGCATAATCTGGCGGCTGAGTTCATCGTAAATCATTATAAATTTTACGACCAATTAGATTTCGGTGTTGATGAGCCGATCAAAATAGAGACTGACCACTATTACTATCTCCATATCGAGGGCCATGATCCAATTCGATACGGCGAGGCAACAGTTGAAGGTCTATGGGGCGTTATACCTGGATCGGAATGCGAAAACGACGACGCAGAAGAGCTGATCGTTTCAGCTGAGACGGGCAGCTACTTTAGCTATGAGTTTTCCGTAGAAAAGCATTCACCGAATAGGGACACTCAGAATTAAAATGTTACCAAATTTTAGACCAAATCTTTGGTCTAGATTATGCTGTCAGGCATAATCTAAGCGAGTCTTAATTGGTTCGAGCAATTTAATAAAAGGAATAGAAAGGGAGGGTTTCTATGAAGTTAAGAAATAACTTATCAGAACTGAAGGATAGGGAAAAACGCTTTTATGGAGGCTGGCGTAGTGCTTTGCTCTTCAAAAGTCGATTTTTTCTACTAGTCATTCTTATTCTTGAGGTAGGCGCTATTGGTTACGGAAGCCGTCGTCACACTCTGCCGCATAAGACAATCGCATCCAATGTACTACCGTCGTGACACCGAATACATCCCGTTGTTCAAGCGCATGAACAGCAAGGTGATAATGTTCTAACTTCTAAAAAAATACCCGCAATTAATTGCGGGTATTTCTCATAAAACATGTAAAAACACCTACGGATAAACTTTTGCCTTACCTACCCTACCAACCCCCACATCGCAATCCCCGCTGCCACCGAGACATTAAAAGATTCTTTCTTACCCCGCATCGGAATCTCCAAAAAATAATCACATTCCTCCCGAATCTCCGCTGGAATCCCCTCCACCTCCTCCCCTAAAATCAGAATAACGTTGGGGTCTAGCGAGAATACGTCACTATTTTTCTCGACACGGCGTTCTTCCGTCCCGTCGTCACGGGCGGAAGCCACCTCGTTCTCGGCCGTAGCCTGCGAAATGGTCTCAAAAAATAGCGCCGCACTTTCGCCATGCCGTAGCATTACTTTTTTCTTTGTTTCTTCTGGGGTCAAATTGTTTTCCAGTCCCACCACAATTTCGCCTTTCTCTCTCTGTTCCCCTAGCCAATCCCCCAAATCCTCTACCGTCTCGCTCGGCACTAATTTTTCTGCACCGAGAGCGGATTTTTCAATTTGGCGGTTTAATTTTGCTCGTAAATGTGGCAAAATTTGCTGATCATCATAACGTGGCGTATAGCCCGAAAAAACCACCTTTTCGACCCCTAGCCCTTCCGCCGTGCGCAAAATCGCCCCCACATTATAGGTTGAACGAATATTATGTAGCACTACGGTCAGTTTCATAATCATATTGTAACACAAAAAATAGCTACCCCAAGGGGTAGCCAGACCTAAACCTTCACTAAACGCTTAGGTCTTGGTATTGTTCAGCTTGTTTTTATTTACCGTCGTCGGCGTCTGTTTCGCACAATGCCGCGTCTATGGAATGCGGTAAAAAGAACAGTGTTATTACCGTAAACATAGTCACGCCGCTAGTGGCTCCAGTTATCGTCTTGGTGATTGACCAGCATAAGGCGCGTTGCTCCATCGCCCAAACTTCATCCGGCATAAACGCTGACAATGTCATCAAAATCGCCAAGCCAATTCCTAGCGCAAATCCTAGTAAACGGTACTTGAAGCTTGCATAGCGGAAATCATCCCGCATCAATAATCTCGAGCGGTTCCAATAGGTTGGCGCCAACATTAAAGACAACAAAATAAACAAAAGGGAAAAACCATATTCAATGCTGCTCATCCGCTGAAAATAACGTTCTAACCATACCCATACCGTTCCTAATGTGGCATAAATTGGAATTACTATTCCTCCCAGCCAATACGTCATCATCAGACGCCTTTTCAGCATATTCATCTGTGTTTCTCTGTCCAAAAATCCCATTTTTTCTCCTCCTCTGAATCTGAATTTTTAGTCCTCCAAGTAACAAACCTTAGATCATAGCAAAACAAACTAAACTTACTTTCTAAGGTCCCGGGTAAAATTAGTGTTTTTGACTTTTTATAAATATAATGTCACAATTTCACCAAAATCACACCCTATCTCTCCATTATATCACACATAGTTCAAAAAGTCAATAGAAAAGCCACCTATTTACGTCAGGTGGCTCTGTTTTGGTAAACCTTCGAATTTAGCAAGCTTTTAATCCTCATCTTCATAGCTTTTACGTACGGATTCTTGGCGTAATAATTTGACAATCCCTTGCTGCGCTTTATTGGCAAAAGTGAAGTTCTTAGTGTCTCTAGCGTTGTATTTGACAATCAATTTGCCACGGTCTACCTCTTCGGTAATTAGTTTCACGGTATTTCTGGCTGCGGCAACAGTCTTAAGATTGATCTTGTTCAAACTATGCAAATTTTCACCCTCCGCCAAGCGGCAAACCAATGGCCCACAAAATGTAAAAACACCCTCACTACTATGTTCGTGGTAGGTCATCACGTAAAAATTCTCACCCAACGTTGAAGCCTCTTTAGCACTGACTTTTGCTTCAACCTCTTCATGATCCATATTGTTTGCCTTTGCCTTTTGTGCCGTGCTGGACTCCGCTTGTTCGATATGTTGTAGGATTTCTTCCAATTGATTCATATGTCGACGCATTTTTCCCACCTCGCGCAATGACATAACGGCAAAAAACATAATTATTAACACTTCCTCCATGATAGATAATGGGGAATTAGCATCGAGATGAGCCAGTCGCTGAGCAATGTGTAATACTGCAAAAACTGGTAGTGCGCCTAGGCTAGAGATTGCCCCAATCGTTAAATTTGGCAGTTTGGAAGTATTGCCTCTTAACGCTAAAATCAAATGCAGTCCACGTGTTTCATCTTTCCATATCTCATCTTGATCGAATCGTTCTAGACCTTGCACAACATCATCCAGTAGCATGGCAATCACTAAAAAGCTACCAACCGCGGCAGTCGCGCATAGAATCACTGCTTCTGGGCGATTTATCCAAGCATTTTCAGCTAGCCAAGCCCGATTAATCAACATCAGACAGAATAAACCATTCGTCAAAATGATATCGAGATAAAAACAGAGAAAACTCCATCCGATCCTATCGTCTAGATACTTGATTTCTTCTGCAATTTCTGTCGAGATAGTATTGCTATTTTTTTCGTTTGTCATTTCTTTCTCCTCCTTTAAATTCGCGTCATAGTCTCAGTTCACTAGCCAACATTCTTGCTAAAATCTTCAGTGTTAAGGTTCAGTGCTACGGCAAAAATCTCGTCGCACGTAATTATTCAATTATATCATATATACCAAACACTTTCAAGTAATTTTCGGGCGCCTCAATGAGACGCCCTGTATTTTCCACTCCTTTCAATCAGTTAATATTTTTACTCTTTTTCTTCTTATTCTTATCTTTTCCGCTCTCAACCGTTTGCATTGTCGCTTCGTTCCTCAGCATTCGCAAGATTTTATCCCTCGCTACCGCAACATACTTGTAGCTCATGCCGTCCGTTTGCGAGCCGACAATTTCGATGGCACCGTTAGCTGCGTCGCTAAGTCGTAAGGTTGCCGAGCTTCGCGTTTTATCTTCCAGGATATTCCGTATATCCAGCAGCTTTGCATACGTTGCCGGCTTATTGCCGATTGCAGTGACCAACTTGCCACAGAAGATAATCTTCTCGGTCTGAGCCTCCTCATCGTAAACATATATTGTGATGAAGGAGTTCTCGTGTTTCAGCTCATCCCGAGACAACATTATTGTGTTCTCAGGTTCTCCAGAGTCGGGGCAATCATCCTCTTCTTCACAAAGCTCAGCACAGGAGGTCTCCTGTTGTCCTTTTCTGTCGGAAAAGGACAAGCTTTCTGTTAACTGACTAATTGTCTCGCGAAAAAGTCCGCGGCATTTTGCAACCTTGTTTGTTTCGTAATAAAACATATACAACAAAACACCGCATATTAATATCGCAATAAAGCTTGAAAAGTCAGTAAAATGCCCAAATGGCAACATCCAAGCGAACGATATTGTGCTACTAGTCAAAAAGAGTAAGCCGGCTGATACTAAACCGGGTCCCTTTTGCATGTCTTTAATTTTTAGTCCACTTGTTTGGTACTGATCAAAGGTCTCTCGGAGGCCTTTGATAATGCCATAGGTTATGCCTGAATAAAGGCAAAAACAAAACAAGCATATTACAATAACGCCAGCGGGGCTCATGCTACTAACCCCTCGCATTGAATAATTATAGCTCAGGAGCATGCCATCTAAGGCACCCGCTAAAATAATTCTCTGCTTTTCGACCCGATTAACTTCATCTAATAGTTTCCTTGCCTCCTTTTTTGCTACCTTGATCTCTTTCTTCTTCATTCTCCATCCCTCCAAAATAGAATTTAGCCGTCTAAGCATCCGGCCACCAAAAAGTCAGAACTTCACAAAATAATACCAACTGATTGTAAAGTTCTAGGGTGTTATCATACAAAAACACACCCCCATACCTCCATTGTAGCACACATTACTAATTTTGTCAATATTATTTATGCTATTTGGGGTATTTTGCAAGAAAAATCACGAAATTTATGCTATAATTACTCTATGGATAGATACGACCCTCTGAAAATCGAACAAAAATGGCAAAAAATCTGGGATGAAACCGAAGCTTTTAAGGCCGACCCGATTGATGAAAGTAAACCCAAAAAATACGTCGCCGAGATGTTTCCGTATCCCTCCGGTGCTGGGTTGCACGTGGGGCATGTACGGAATTTTACTATCGTTGATGTGCTGACACGCTTCTATACGCAGCAAGAGATGAACGTCCTGCGTCCGTTTGGTTATGATACTTTTGGTCTGCCGGCTGAGAACTACGCGATTAAGACCGGCATTTCTCCCCAGAATGCCACCGAGACTAACATCAAAAACTTTCGTAAGCAGGCCAAGAAACTTGGTTATGCGGTAGACTGGAGTCGTGAAATTAATACCTCTGATCCGGAATATTATAAATGGACCCAGTGGTGCTTCTTGAAACTTTACAAGGCCGGCTTAGCCTACCAAAAAGAATCGTATCAGTGGTGGTGCCCCGAAGATAAAACCGTCCTAGCTAACGAGCAGGTCGAGAACGGCAAATGCTGGCGCTGTGGCCACGAAGTCGAAAAGAAAAAAATGAAACAGTGGTTTTTCAAAATCACTGATTACGCCGACGAGCTGCTGGATGGTATTGACGCGCTTGATTGGCCCGACAAGATTAAGACCATGCAGAAAAACTGGATCGGCCGCAGTGAAGGCGCAGAGGTGAAGTTTGAGATTGAGGGTGGTCCGAGATTTGTTGGTGAACCACCCCGAGCGGGGAAGAAAAATACTAAACGTCGCACTATTCAAGCCTTTGTTTACGACCCCAAAACCGACAAATATCTCGCCATTAGCTATAAAAAGATGACAAGCATCGCACCGGTAATCGGCGGTATTGATGGTAATGAAACTCCGGAAGTCACCGCTCGCCGGGAAGTATTGGAAGAGACTGGTTATAAAAATCTTCGACTCATTGATATTCTCGGTCAATATCACGCGGTCTTTTATGCTGAGCATAAAGATGTTAATCGTGATATTGAGGCTACGCAGGTTTACTTCGAGCTTGAAAATGACGAGAGGGATGAAATCTCCGAGGCCGAAAAAGCCACTCAGGACACGCTTTGGCTAACTCATGACGAACTTTTGCACGCCGACAAGAATATGCACAACGAAATTAGTCTTGGCTTCAGCCGAATTCTGCAATTAGCTAGTAATAATGCTAATATCCCGGTTGATAGTGTTTTAAGAAAGCAGCTTGAGCTAGAACACATCAGCAAGAATCCATCTTCGGAAAACGCAAAAGAGGATGAGAATGCAAAATCGTCGGCTCGCGAAGGTGTTGCTGCTTCTCGGGATTATTGTGTGGCTGAGCCGGGTCAAAATCACGGCCCACAGGGCTCGATTTTGAGAGGCTCACCGAATCCCGAAAGTAGCGACACTTCGCAGTCGATAAGTTTGGATTCTATTACGGTCTTCACCACCCGTCCCGATACCATTTTTGGTGCCACTTTTCTCGTTCTTGCTCCAGAACACCCGATGGTAAAATATCTTGTCAATGACGAAACGCGTCAAAAAGTTGACCAATATCGCACCGAATCGCTCAAAAAATCCGAAATCGAGCGCCAAGAAAACAAAGAAAAGACAGGCGTTTTTACTGGTAGCTACGCAATTAACCCAGCTACAGGCGCCAAAATGCCAATTTGGATTGCCGATTATGTTTTGATGGGATACGGCACTGGTGCAATTATGGCAGTGCCAGCGCATGACGAACGTGATTTTGAATTTGCCGAGAAATTTGACTTGCCAATTATTGAGGTGGTCGAGAAGCCGGAAAATTCTGACGACGCTGAGCGTTGTTACCACGGTGAAGGTCAATTAGTAAACTCAGGCAAATTCAATGGCAAAAACAGTAGTGATGTACGCGAAGAGATTGTCCAGTGGCTTGAAGACATGGGCGTAGGTAAGACCAAGGTAACTTATCGTATGCGCGATTGGTTGATTTCACGGCAACGTTATTGGGGGTGTCCGATTCCGGTGGCTTATGATAAAGATGGTAATGTTCATCCCATCTCAGAAGATCAGTTGCCAGTAATGCATCCAGAAGTGAAAGATTATCAACCTGACGATTCTGGTCGCTCGCCTCTCGCCAAAGCAGAAGATTGGCTCAAAGTCACGCTGAAAGATGAAAATGGCAACGACATCGAATGTACGCGCGAGACTGACACTCTGGATGGTTATGCTTGCTCAAGTTGGTATCTGTGGCGCTATACTAGTCCACATGATAACGTGGCGGCCTGGGATCCAGAGGCTATTAAATATTGGGCGCCAACTGATGTCTACGTCGGTGGCGACCATGCCGTAGCACATTTGCTTTATATTCGTTTTTGGTGTAAATTCTTCGCCGACCAAGGTTATCTGCCATTCCGCGAACCAGTCAAAAAACTACTTTATAATGGCTACATCAATGCGCCCGATGGTAAGAAAATGTCCAAGTCGAAAGGGAACGTTATTGATCCGCTTGAGGTAATCGAGAGTGGCTACGGTGCCGACACTTTGCGTACTTACGAGATGTTCATCGGTCCTTATGATCAAGATGCCGCTTGGAATACAGAGGCGATTGGCGGAGTTTACCGATTCTTGAATCGCTGTTGGACATTGTGTCACGAAGTGAGTGATGTTTTAGCAACGAACGAACAAGAGCGTGCTCGGCTCGCTCGCCGTCACAAAGTCATTAAAAAAGTCACCGAAGATTTGCATCGCCAAAGCTTTAATACCGCAGTCGCAGCGCTTATGGAATATGTCAATGAGCTCTATAAGCAAAAGGCAACTACGGAGGATGTGATTATTTTGGCGAAACTTTTGAAGCCCTTTGCTCCGCATCTCGCCAGTGAAATGCTTGAACTGCTCGGGTCAAATGATATTTGGCCGACCTGGGACGAGAAATATCTCCAAACTGACGAGGTGGAAATGGTTGTCCAGGTTAACGGTAAATTACGCGCAAAGTTAATGGTAAAAACGGATATTCTGGGTGACGATGAGCAGCTTAAAACACTCGCTCTCGCCGATGAGAATGTCCAGAAGTACACTGACGGCAAAGAAATTCGCAAAGTTATCGTGCCTAAAGGTGCAAAACTTATCAATATTGTGGTCTAGGAGACCGAAACTCAGCACGATTAGTTATTGTTGGGGTGGATTGGATCTGTGCAACATCTAGGCTGAGGTAGCTTTTATCAATCTGCCATTGCATATCTTGATATATTGAACGCTTATAATCAACATAAAAATGTTTTTTATTTTAAAAAAATCTAGTTTCATGGCGTTTGTGATATAATTAGTAGTGAATAATGTAACAATTTGATAAACGCAACTGTTTTTTGTTAAATAGCAGTTTTGTTCCTGTTGTAGAAAAGCTGGGTGCTGTGACGCCAAAATCTATTACGGGAACGTAGTTGCGTTTGGTTACATTATTCAACTTGTCATAGCACCCATTTTGTATGGGCGATTGATAAGTTGAATAATAATCAACCACTAGGAGGCCCATGCGCAACAAAACGAATCATAATCATCAACTCGGTAACTATTTACGATATTTAGGGTATATCGCTAATATGGGGTTAGGTATTATAGCACTGGCTTTTCTTTTTCCTTTTGTGACTTCAACTTCTTCGGCCGTGGAATTTATTGATTTGCCTGCAACCTCCACTTTTTCCTCCACCATCTCCTTAAGCCTTGGCCAACCAGCAGACATTGACCTCACGCCTGCGGCTAGTGGTAGTTTTGGTAGTACTAATGCTAAGCTAGTAGTCAGCACCAGCAGTAATGCTGGCTATCAACTTTATATCAATACTTTAGATCAAACTAGTGCTATGACTAATGTTTATAATAATGCTAATTCCAGCATTACGGCTCTCACTCAGCCTACCGTTGCCGGAAAGTTTGAAGCAAATACTTGGGGTTATAGCATTAGTGCTACCAAACCAGACCAAAACACTACTTACTATCGTGTACCCACCGATTCTACCATCGCTACCGAAACCACTGCTGGCGGAAATAGCGATGAACTCTACTTGAGCTTCGCTGCTAACATTGATACTACTTTGCCTGCCGGTACTTACGCCAACACCGTCGCTATTTCCGCCATCGCCAACCCCGCCAAGATCACCAACCTCTCCGAGCTTGCCTACATGCAAGACATGACTAGTTCCATTTGTA
>CAOZKB010000006.1 GCA_948571325.1 uncultured Candidatus Saccharibacteria bacterium
GGGTTGGTATAGACTCACAATACTATGGTTTCCGTTATGCTGGTACTAACGCTTATGATTGGACTAGCAAAGCTTGGCCTACCGGTGCCATTTACGCCAGATTCGTCTATATTCATGACGGACAAACTGAACTTGGTAGTTCTAATGAAAAAAGAAATGCTTTCCCAGTCCTTTGTCCGTGGGGGATATATTCGTCCTTGGTACGGTTCAGCGCGACATCTAGACTACGGTAGCAACTATTGGTCATCTACTGCGCTTCCCACCGTCTCGGATACCTACCATCAGTATTTTAATGACGGTGGCGTTTACTCGTCCGACGGAAATAACCGCGCCCGCGGTTTCTCCGTCCGCTGTCTAGTACTGTAGGGGGAGGGATGATGGTTTATTTGCCGACAAGAGATTCTAAATATGCGTCAATAAAATCGTCAAATTTACCATCTAATACCGCTTCAGGGTCTTTATTCTCATGTTTAGTGCGAGTGTCCTTTACTAGTTTGTAGGGTTGAAGGACGTAATTGCGGATTTGCTGTCCCCACTTGGCGGATTCGCCGGCGCGAAGTTTATCGATGCTTTCGGTCTGTTGCTCTTGTTGCATTTGAGCAAGTTTGCCGCGGAGAATTTCCATAGCTTTTTCTTTATTTTGAAGTTGTGAACGTTCGTTCTGGATGGCGACGACGGTATTGGTCGGCAAATGAGTAATACGCACGGCGGAATTAGTAGTATTGACGCTTTGGCCGCCGTGTCCGCCGGAATGGTAAACATCAATACGTAAATCTTTGTCATCGATTTTAATTTCTTCGGTGTTTTCGATGACTGGCAAAATTTCTACCAGGGCGAAGCTAGTTTGGCGTAAATTATCGGCGTTAAACGGCGACAGTCGTACTAGGCGATGTACACCGTGTTCACTTTTGAGTAGGCCATAAGCATCATTGCCGGAAATTTCGTAAACGGCAGTTTTGATGCCAGCTTCTTCGCCAGTGGTACGCTCTAGACAACTAGTTTTAAAACTTTGGTTTTCGCACCAGCGCAGGTACATACGCTCGAGCATACTTGCCCAATCCATTGCTTCGGTGCCACCAACACCGGCCGTGATACGCAAAATAGCATTCTCATGGTCGAATTTGCCAGTGAAACGTAAAGTTTTTTTGAGCTCTTGAAAGTTATGGTTAAGAATGTCTAATTGTCGATCGGCTTCCTGGTTGATTTCTGGGTCATTGAGGGCGAGTAGCTCCTGTAAATCAGCGAGTTGGGTTTGCAAAAGTTGCCATGGCTGGACTTCGCTAGTGAGGCGAGTGAGCTTAGTATTTTGAGCTTTAGCATAGTCGGGATTTAGCCAGATTTCGGGTTTGGCGACTTCGGCTTCGAGTTCTTGTAGAATTTGCAACTTTTGCTCAATGTGTAATTTGGTCCAAGTTTGTTGCAGCTCTTGTTGTAGGCGGGTGAGTTTTTGATTAAGATCGGTGGCCATTACTTTAGCTCCTTAACTAAAGTCTGGAATTGGTTACCGCGATCGTAAACGTTATGAAACATGTCAAAGCTGGCGGCGGCGGGTGACATGAGGACGATTGTATCCTGCTGCTGGCTTTTTTGAATTTTTTCGGCGGCTTCCTGGGCTAATTTAACGGCTGCCGGGAGAGTTTCTGCTAAGGTGAAATTGTTTTCTGGTAATATTTTGGCTAATTCTTTGCCAGATTCGCCGATCAAGATGGCGAAAGTAGCTTTTGCTTGTAATAAGTGGGCGATTTCTGGTAGAGCGGCGTTGTTGGTTTTGTCGCGGCCGCCCACAATGGCTATGATATTGGATTTAGGGAAGGCAGCTAGAGCAACTTCAAGTGACGGCAGGGTGGTGGAGAAATTATCATCGTAATATTTAACGTGATTTAGCTCGCGCAGGAATTCGATGCGGTAAGGTAACCCTTTAAATTCGGTAAAAGCTTGGGCTAATTGAGGATAGCTATCATGGATAAAATCTGTAATTTGTGTTTGATAGAAACTAGCGGCAATTAGCAATGCAGCTTGGGCGTTTTCACGGTTATGTTGGCCGGGGATGGTTAGTTGATCAAGAAGCTTGTTAAGTTCGGGTGTTGGATTTTCGAGGGGGTAAGGGATTTTTTGTCCTGGAGAAAGCTGACTAAGTTGAGTGGAATCGTCACTAAGCCGACAAAATACGCAAGCATCTGCGGTCGTCTGAAAACGCGCGATGTTGCCTTTAGCTTGCAAATAATCGTTAAAATCTTTGTGAATGTTGAGATGGTCTGGTTCGATGCGTAGTATGCCTGCGATATGCGGAGATATTTTAAGATCCCAGAGCTGAAAACTACTTAATTCATAGACTACTACATCGGTTTTTGCGATTTCGTCCAGTACATCGAGGGCTGGTTTACCAATGTTGCCCACTAGCCAAACTTTTTTGCCGAGTTTTTGGAGAATTGCCGTAACAAGTGAACAAGTTGTGCCTTTGCCTTTGGTGCCGGTAATACCGATAATCGGCGCTTGGCAATGTGTAAAAAAGTATTGGGTACAACTGGAAAATTCGGGAGTACGTTTTTGAGAGTCGAGAGTATGATTTTTACTATTGGGAGTATAATCTGTGGAGTCGGAAGTATGATTTTGCGGGTCGGAAGTACGATTTCGTCGCCAAAGAGTATGCGGTGGTACACTGGGGCTGCGCAAAACGAGATCAAAGTTGGAGAAATCGCTTTTGCTTAATTCATCGGTAGTGAAATTATCAAAAATTTGGATGTCGTAACCAAGCTTTTCGAAATAATGCTTGGCACTTTTGCCTTCTTGACCATATCCCAATATTGCAATGCGCATAGATATTTATATTATAACACGGTAAACAGCGTAATAGTATACTATTTACTAGCTTCATTAAAAACTAGATAGTTATCGAGTTGGTTAATGAGAGCTTTTTCGATGGAGCTAACGGCGACGAGAGCGTGAATATTGGCTTCGATGAACTCGCGGGCAATAGAAACGATAGCGTCGGCATCGATTTTGTGAATGTAACCTGGCATAGAATTGTATTTTTTGACGACACCGTTGGTAAAATAGCCATCAGCATAATAGTCGGAGATTTGACCGACGGTTTGGGCGCCCATTTGGTAACGTCCAGTAGCGTATGATTTGGCGGCTTCGAGGTCCTGCTCGCGGATTTTACCGTGGAGGATTTTTTCTAGTTCATGATGTATTAGCTCGAAGAGATTCTGGGCGTTTTCGGCGGTGACTTCGCCGTCAAAATCCCAAGACGAATTGTTCCAGCTGTTGCTGAGGCTACTGCTAATGTTATAAACTAAACCTTTTTTGCGGGCTTGACCAAAAATGCGACTATTCATAGTGCCAGTGAGAATGTGATTAAGGCAATTGATAGCGTAAACTTCGGGAGTTTCAAGTTTGCGTGGCAACATCCAGGAGAAACCAAAAGTGATATTATTAGCGTCTTTGCGGCGGATGAGAATTGGGCTAGAAGTATGTAATTCGTCTCGCGGTGCCTCGAAGCGTTGTCCGGTTTTGAGTGTCCAGTCGTTGAGTGATCTGAGGATTTTATGCTTGCGGTGGCGTAAATTGCCCGCGATAATAAAACGCATATTCTCGGCGGTGTGAGTGCGACGGTAGTGCTCACGAATGTCTTTGAGTTCGATGTTGTTGAGAGTTTTGATTCTTTCAGATAATACTGGAACATTTTCGCCCAAGGCTTGTTGTAAGCGTGGCCAAAGTAGACGATAGTAATCGTTCATATAGCCAGTAAGTTCGGCGCGGATGTTACTTTTTTCGCTTTTGAGCTCCTCGTTATTGAAGCGCGGACTAGTGATAGATATGCGTTGTAAATCTAAAATGCGATCCCACTCAAAGTCGGCACACTCGCTTTCGTAGCAGACGGAAAAATCCGAAGTCCAAGCGTTATGGTAAGCGCCATTTTTGGTAAAATTGGCTTCAAAAGCTTGTTCGTCGGGGAATTTGCTGTTGGCGCCAAAGGCGAGATGTTCGACGACGTGGGCGATTTCGTAAACTTCAGGAGTTTTGGCGTAGCGCATACCGGCGTGAAACTGGAATTTCATGTTCATAACGCTGGCGCCCGCGACGTCGATAAGCAAGCCTTTGGCGCCAGAGCCTAGAGTGACTTCCTCGGTTGAGTGTTTTATTTGCGTTTTCCTTTCTTCTTGTTCTGGCGTTCTTGTTTTTTATTCTTACGAGCTTGATTGCGTTGATGATTGAAATTGGTCGATTGGCTAGCGTTACCTTTATTACTCTTCTTTCCGTTGCTGTTCCCCTCCTCTTTAAATTCGTCATCCATTTTCTTTTCGCCTGCGCTGATTTCGTTAACGCCTTTTTCGGTGGCACTTTCAGCCATTTTGGTGAGTTCGGACTCGTATTCTTCGTCGTCGATGACTTTGTCGGCTACGGCTTCTTGTTTAGTGAGACTGAGCAGAATCTTGAGTACTTCTTCACGCAGAGTTTTTTCTAGACCGTCGAATAACTTTTGTGATTCGCTGCGATACTCTACTAGCGGGTCGCGTTGACCAATGCTGCGCCAGTGAATACCTTCACGTAGATGTTGCATATTTTCTAGGTGCTGCATCCAAAGTGTGTCGAGAACTTTAAGGTAAACTTCACGCTCGATTTTACGCATAATTTCGGGGGTGAATTCTTGTTCCTTGAGTTCGTATTGGCGTTCGATTTCGTCTAGGGCAGCTTTGGCGCGGTCTTTTTCTTTGCGCATTTTACCGATTTTATCAACTAGATCGGCATCAGTTTTGTCGAAAACTGCTTTAAATTCTTCATTAAAATGCTTATTAACACGTGAACTATCTTTAGTAAGGTCTTCGGCAGCGGTGCGCATTAAACGTTTAATCTCGTGGTGAATGCTTTCGCCGTCGAGAATCTTGCGACGCATACCGTAAACAACTTTACGATGGCGATTGATGACGTTGTCGTATTGGACGACATTTTTGCGTGAATCAAAGTTAAAACCTTCGATGCGCTTTTGGGCACTTTCGAGCGTTTTAGAAACGCTTTTATTCTGAATTGGCGTATCTTCGTCGACGCCGAGCCGGCTCATGAGCATGGCGATGCGTTCGCCCTGGAAGATGCGCATCAAATCATCTTCGCAACTGACGAAGAATTGTGTGGTGCCAGGGTCGCCTTGGCGTCCGCCACGACCGCGTAATTGATTGTCGATACGGCGTGAGCTGTGTCGCTCTGAGCCGATAACTACGAGGCCGCCAAGTTCTTTGACTCCTTCACCAAGTTTAATGTCGGTGCCGCGACCGGCGAGGTTAGTAGCGAGCGTAACAGCGCCTTTTTCACCAGCCTTGGCTACAATAGCAGCCTCGCGTTCGTTATTTTTAGCATTTAAAAGTTCGTATTTAATTCCCTGTTGATCCAGATATCTCGCGATTAATTCATTTTTAGCGATGCTGGCGGAGCCGACGAGCACTGGTTGACCTTTTTCGTGATATTTTTTGATTTCAGCGGCAATAGCTTTGAGCTTGCCAGCTTCAGTCTTATAAATTAAATCGTCTTTATCTACGCGCTGAATGGGGCGATTAGGTGGGATTTGGATGACATCGAGTGAGTAAATTTGTTGAAATTCTTCAGCTTCGGTAAAGGCGGTACCAGTCATTCCGGATAACTTATTGTATAGGCGGAAGAAATTCTGAAAGCTGATTGTGGCAAGCGTCATGCTTTCTTGTTTGACGGCGACACCCTCCTTGGCTTCAATGGCCTGATGCAGCCCCTCGTTATATCTTCTACCTTGCATTAACCTACCAGTATGCTCATCGACGATTACTACGTCGCCATTATTGGTTACCACGTAATCTTTGTCGCGTTCAAAGACGATCTGAGCGCGCAAGGCTTGTTCTATATGGTAAACTAGACGGGTATGCTTGGTACTGTATAAATTATCAACACCCAACATAACTTGGACTTTTTCAACTCCTTTGTCGGTGAGGGTGACGCTGCGGCGCTTTTCATCGTAGATATAGTCTTCGGCAACTAAAGTTGCGGCGATTTTGGCGAATTGATAGTAGGCGTCTGGATTGTCTCCTGCAGGAGCAGAGATAATTAACGGAGTACGTGCTTCGTCAATTAGGATAGAGTCGACCTCGTCTACGATGGCGAAGTTTAATGCGCGCTGACGAAGGAATTTAGGTTCGCTAACCATGTTGTCGCGCAGGTAGTCAAAGCCGAATTCGTTATTAGTACCATAAGTAATATCGGCAGCATAGGCTTCTTTTCGAGTAGCGGGTTTAAGATGGCGGAAGCGTTCGTCTTCGTGCTCTTCGTTTTCGTACTCAGGGTCATACACGAAGCTAGCTTGATTAATAATAACGCCGACGCTGAGGCCGAGGAAGTGATAAACTGGCGCATTCCAGCCAGCGTCACGTTGCGCGAGGTAGTCATTAACAGTAACAACATGCACACCCTTTCCCGTGAGTGCATTTAAATAGGCTGGTGCAACGGTGACTAGGGTCTTACCTTCGCCAGTCTTCATTTCGGCAACGTTGCCGCCGTGAAGAACCATACCGCCAATGAGCTGAACATCAAATGGGCGCATCCCAAGGATACGCTTGGAAGCCTCACGAGCAACAGCGAAAGCGTCATTTAAAATGGCATCTAGCTCTTTTTGCGAGCCGTCCTTAAGCTTTTTCTTAAAGACCTCGGTTTGCTTAGCGAGTTCTTCGTCAGACATCGCAGCATATTTGGTTTCGAGTTGGCCAATTTCTAGAGTTTTCTTGTAGAGACGCTTGAGAATCTTTTTCTGCGCATCGCCAAAAACTCCTTGCAAAATTCGTGTCAATAAAGTTTTGTCAGCCAATTTGTCGGTTGGTTTCTTTTCTTTGGGGGTGTGCGGCTTGGTTTTGGCTACTTTTTGAGTTTTCGCGTCAACATCGGCCGAATTTGGTTTATTCGCCATTGATTAAATCTCCACAATCTTATACCACCCCATTATAACATATTAGCCTCTCTTTATGAACAGGCTTTTTAGGCCTTTTTTAGAGAGATGTGGCGTTGATTCGAGTTTAAAGCGGCGGATTTGGCCTTTAAGCTTAGCCTCGAGAATATCAATGCCAGCAAAAACATTAGAGCATTCGTCTTTTGCGGTGACGACTTTGCCGCCAGGTATTTCCATAGCGGCAGAAATTTCATATTTATTACCGTGAGGATGGTCAACTTCGCTAATGACAAGCTTCATGATAACATCTTTTTTATTGCCATGTGGTAGGTAACGGTCTAATTTGCCGATACGCTTGGTAGCATATTTTTTGAAACTATCTGATACTTTATAATTGTGTCCGCTAATTTCAATCTTGTCGATCATATATTATAATCCTAAATTCCCTAAGTTCCCCATGAGTGGCTTCATTTTGTCGGTAGCGATTTCTTGAGCTTTGGCGTAGCCGTCGCGCATACAATCTTCAATCCAACGTTCGAGCTCATGGATATCGTCGAGATCGACACGTTCTGGGTCGATTTTGACGCTCTTAATTTTTAATTCTCCGGTAATCTGTACCGTAACGGCACCATCACCAGCTTCGACCTCTACAATCTCGTTTTTTAAAGATTTCTGCGCTTTACGTAGTTGGTTTAATACTTTCATTTGATCCATAGTTGCACCCATATGGTTACTCCTCAGTTGTTTCTTCGTTAAAATCTTCGTTTATAGCGGAATCGTCGATTTGACGTTCCACCGTATACATATATATTCTATCAGAATAATTCGATTTTGACGAGGTGATTATTTGATTAATGTTGTTTTCGAAGCCATCGGTGGGGCCAAGCGTAGCAAAATTTATCGGCAGATCGATGCGATTGGGAATGAGATCTTCGATTATATATGAGCCCTCTTCTTCGAGGATTTGGTAAAAATTGAAGGCTACGGGGTCGTCAATGATGTAGATGGTGGAATTTTCGGGGACTTTTTCGTGGATAAGAGTAATATCATCGTTGTACTGATCGGCTACCATGGGCGAGTAGCGGTTTCCGAAGATAAAATGTGAAATATCGCCATAAATCATAATGCCGAGGAAGATACTAATGGGGATAAGGGCGGTAATGCGGGCATAAGGGTTTTCTGGAAATAAATCGTACCATTTGTCAAGGATATAACGTAAGCCGTGAGCGATAAGGATGGCGAGCGGCAAGAGGATAAGAATAGCGGATTCGGGGTTTAAGCCAGAGAGGATAATAGTAAAAATGATTAAACAAGTAGCAATAGAATTGCGGGAGGCAAAGAAGCCCTTAGTGGTGGATAATAGGCCAATCACCGCAAGGGCGACAGAAGCCAAGCCGACGAATGGTGAGAGAAAAGTACTTTCTAGTGTCGTATTCCAAGAGAAGAAGGGTAAAAAGGCGATTTGGAGATTAGTGAGAAAATGGTCAAAACTAAAGTCTGGAGCTAGGAGTAATTCGCTGGCGATGGGTGGATTGATTAATACTGCCATTACGAGTGCGGCGCCACCGGCTAGAATGATAAACGTGGTAATTACTAGCGGAATGATCGGTAGAGTTTTAATCGTGAAGCGTAAATGTGGATGAAGAAAAGCAAACAGGACAATGAAGATTGCTAAATAAATAAGGTGTGGGGTAAAAATTGAGGCTAATAGTGCAAAAGCAAAGATAAAACAGTAGAGTGGTTTAGGCTTGGTGACGCCTTGAATCTTGGAACCGAGCCAGAGGAGCAGGGTGGGCCAAAAAACTAACATAATGAGGGGGGTACCAGAGCCAGCAAGATAGAGGAAAGACGAGGATAGTACTGCGAGGATGGAGGCAAGCAAGGCGACATTGTTCTTAAACCAGCGGTTAAGTAGTAGAACTAGGAGAAGTCCGAGCATGAGGCCAATAATCATACTCGGAAGTTTAACTGAATAAATGGTTAGCCCAAGGGTCATGATTGAAAGTTTTTGGAGGATGCGATAAGGTAAATCGACTAAATCGCCGGTAAAAATTGAGCTGAGGTGTAAATTATAGGAATGTGTGGCTGACTCCATTTCGGCTTGAGAAAGGCCAGCTGGTGACAGAAGTGGCAATCCAAAAATCAATGCAACGAAAGCTAACAATAACAAACTATAACCGAGCGCAAAACGGTGTCGGTAGAGAAAAAACTTAGAAATTGCTGATTTCTTCACATAAACATTATAACACGTAAAATGTGTGGCGGGTAGGTTAAAAGAGTGTTAGTGAAATTATTCGTGTTCTTTGTCGAGTGACATAAAGCGAAGTAATTCGGGGTGGAAATAGAGTTCGATTTTGCCAACGGGTCCGTGACGGTGTTTAGCAATGATAAGTTCGGAAATATTGGTAGGAACAAAATCATCGTTGTTCTGCTTGTAATAATCTGGGCGGTGCAAGAACATTACGAGGTCGGCGTCTTGCTCGATGGAGCCAGATTCACGAAGGTCGGATAGTACGGGGCGAGGGTCGTCACGTCCGGTAACGCCACGAGAGAGCTGAGCTAGAGCAATAACGGGGATTTCTAATTCCCTGGCCATAGTCTTGAGGCCGCGAGAGATTTCGGTAACCTCTTGCACGCGGTTACCAGCGTAGCGGTCGGAACCTTGGAGGAGCTGCAAATAATCTACAACCACCATACTAATGCCGTGGTCGTGATGCGCTCGGCGCGCTTTATTGCGAAGTTCGAGGATAGTCATGGAACTAGTGTCATCAATGTAGAGCGGCACTTCGTTCATATCGCCGAGCGCATCACCAATGCGGGCGAAATCGTCGTCCGAGACGTTGCCAGTGCGGATTTTCCAGTTGTCAACGCCGGAAATATCGGAGACCATACGGTCGACGATTTCGCCCGCAGCCATCTCCATTGAGAAAAATAAAACACCGCTGTTGTTACCATTGCGTGTGGCAACATTGTAGGCGAGGTTTTGAGCAAAAGTAGTTTTACCCATAGCCGGACGAGCGCCGATGATGATAAGATCTCCCCTTTGAAAGCCGGCGGTTTTATGGTCAAGGTCACGAAAACCGGTTTTTAGTCCGCGCACAGCACCCTTGTTTTTATGTAATTCTTCGATGCGGTCATAAGCATCAAGCAAGAGATCTTCGAGAGCGGTATAGTCGGTTTTGATGGTTTTGTTGGAGACTTGATAGAGGTCTTTTTCGGCTTGACCGAGTAAATCGCCAATTTCATAACGACTGTCGTAGGCGGAATCGGCAATTTTAGTACCAGTAGCAATCAGGCGACGGCGGGTGGCAGCTTGGGCAACTAGTGCTGCGTAAGCATCGGAGTGTGAGGCTGTGGGGACATAGTTCGTGAGCTCGGTGAGATAAGGTGAGCCGCCAATTTCTTTAATTAAGCCCTGTTTTTTGAGTTCTGAAGTAAGCGTGAGGAGGTCGATGGGTTGATGATCGTTAAAGAGATTGGTCATGCTACGGAAGATTTGTTTGTGACGTTTGTCGTAAAAATCTTCGGTTTGGACGGTTTCTAAAATGTTAGGAAAATTAGTGTCGGACAATAAAATTGCCCCGATGAGAGATTTTTCGGCATCAAGATCTTGAGGGGGAATTCGCCCGGTGTCAGACGGAAAATTGGCCTCTTCGGGCTCTCTGAATGACGTGGTATTAGCAGCGCGCACGGATTTGGTGGAATTTTCGGGCATAAAACAACCTCCTTAATTTGATATTAGGAGGTAATTATTTTTTTGCCCACGAAAAATCTATCGTTCAGGGTGTTCTAGAACGGTAGGTCAGTATTTACCTCCTTTACATTACCCATTATAGCAGAAATTTGGGAAAGCGTGTCGTCTTGGGGTCGAGTTTTTTCTGTAATATCGTGAACTATAAATGGGACCTCGTCAAGGATTTCGGCCAGTAAATCATGGTTTTTGGGGCGTTCCAGCATATCTTTGACGAGTTTTTGTTCGGGGTAGATGTGGAGAATTTCTTCTTTATACTCATAGCTTACGCGTTTAAGTTGTCCGCCGAGAGATTGGCTATCCTCGGCTACGCGTTCGAGGAAATCTGCCCAGTCAAATGGCGTATCGGGAGTTTTGGGCTTGAGAGGCGGTTTTAGCGCTCTTTGGTTCATAGTGGGGTCTGGTGGCGTTGTGGGGGTAGAATGCGTCTCGGGGGCTGCTGCGGCCCTCTGACGGCGTTTGGCGATTTTTTCGCGCAGTTTATCGCTAGGTTTGCTAGTAGTGGTTTCCGCGGTGGCAGAATTATCACTAGAATTGTTTTTAGCGTTCGTAGAGGCCGAATTGGCGGGGTTTTGGCTTATACTCGGGTCTGACGGCGCTGCGGGGCTAGAATGCGTCTCCGGGGATGAGAAGGGGCTTTGCGGGGATTTTGACGTGGTAATAGGTGGATTTGAAACTGTTTTTGGCTGATTTGGGGTGGAATTTTGGCTAAAATTGAATAAAGCGAGCAGTAATTTGGCTTCGGGGAAAGGTGGTTGGACTTTAGGCAAATCAGCCAATAGTGGTAGTAAGGCGGCACTAGGGTGCGTGATAATCTGCTCGATTAGCTCGCTAGCGATAATTTCGGGTCGAATACCGGTATTGAGCAAATCTTGTAATAAAGTATGGATTTTGGCCTGATCTTGGGCTTGATAATTTTGTAATAATTCTGTGATGGTTTGGGTTTGAGGTAGACCGAGCGCGTGGCTAAGCTGCTCGGCGGTGATAGCTTCGTTTTTGCTGTTGGCGAGGCTGGTGATCTGGTCGAGAATGCTGAGTGAATCGCGGAAAGAGCCACCGCCACGGCGTACGACAATAGTGAGCGCGTCGTCGGTAATATTAATTCCCTCTTGGTTGGCGATTTGGTGGAGATGCTGCTGCATAATTTCGGGCTGAGCGAGCTTAAAAGTGTGGACTTGGGTGCGCGAGGAGATGGTAATTGGTACTTTGTGGGCGTCGGTAGTAGCCATAATGAAAATCACGTGCTCAGGTGGTTCCTCAAGGGTCTTTAGGAGGGCGTTAGAAGCGCTTTTGGTGAGCATATGTACTTCGTCGATGATGTAGACTTTGTATTTACCTTTGGTGGGGGCGATGACGGCTTTTTCGCGTAATTCACGAATGTTATCGACGCCAGTATTGGAAGCAGCGTCGATTTCGATAATGTCAAGATAATTATCTTCGACTTGGTAGTCAAAATCGTTTACAGCGTGAGCGAGAATGCGCGCAACTGAAGTCTTACCGGTGCCGCGTGGACCGATGAAAAGATAGGCATGTGAAAGCTTGCCTTGTTCTAGGGCCTGAATGAGCGGTGTGGTGACTTGTTCTTGCCCCACGACGTCTTGGAGCTTAGTGGGGCGGTATTTGCGATAGAGGACGGCCATCTAGAGAGCGGCCTCAACGGCAGCCCAAGCGGCGTGATCGTTGTTGGCTGGAATAATCGCAGAAACTTGACTACCTTCACGCAGATGGAAATAAGTGACTGAGGCATAAAGGATCTCGTATTCTTTGCCAGCGACTTCGATGTAGTATTTATCGTCGTGATGCACGAGGGTGCCGATGACGGCTTTGCGCTCGACGGGACCAATCTGTTTATAGAGAAAGCGGCCTTCTGGAGTAATAGTAAGTTTAAGGATGTCACCTTCGATTAACTTAGATTTAGAAGCATAGTTAGCAGGGACAGGATAATTCTTGCCGTCAGGGCCGATCATAATTTGACCGTCAAAAACGCCTTCAATAATTTTACCCTCTGGACTATCAACTACGGTTTCGCGGGGAGCGGTAATTGCATCGCCATCACCTAATACCGAAATTAAGAGTTCTTTAGCGGCAGCGAGGTTAGTTTCAGCTTCCTGAATCAAACCACGCAGTCTTTTGATTTGTTTTTCTGGTAGTTCAGACATCACCTCGCATCCTGTCTGTCATTAAGTTTTATTCTGAAACTATATTATATCGTCACGGTCAAAAAGTCAACCCGGACTTTTAAAACTTTTCCACGGGACTGTCGGATATTTTTAGAAAAGTGTTGTAAAAATTACACGCGAAAAAATTGAAATTAGGCTTGACGCGTGATAAAAACGGGCTTCGGTAGTAAAAAGGCACCGATTGCTCGATGCCCTGTCCTTGATGATTGTGCCATAGTTCGCTTTTAAAGTTCATTGCTTTTATTCTTTGGTCTAGATATGTCGGGTGTGTTGGGCGTGACCGTTTCTTTGGTGCAGATGACAGCGTAGAACTTGCCATCGCGAATTTCGCTGTTGTATCCTTCGACTAGCTCTTGACTAAGTGCGATGTGGCTATTTTTGGTAGTAATGTATATCACGCCGTCAAAACCATCGCCGTCTTTATCGATTCCGCTGATTGTAATTTGATCGATTTCGCCGGCTGAAAGTGTTTTAGGATACTTAAGCTCAACGATGCCGCTGAAGTTATCGGCGTATTTGCTGTTCGACAAATCCATTTCTACGACATATGTCGTATTGGCCTTTAAAGGTACTTGACCATCGACTGCGTTAGCGCGAAACTTTTCATCATGTAGCCGATAGATCATAAAGCATGAACGTCTGGCTTGTTCGGCTTGCTGAATGCGACTTTCCCAGATTGCCTCGAAATCGGATTCGTCCTCGATGTGCTCACCGGTGGCTAGCTCGAGTCGTTGGAAGCGCTCTTTGTAATAGCTCGCTTCCGATTGGGCTTTGCCGACGAGAACGCCAACTACGAGCATTGTAACTAGCGCTGCAATAGCGACGGCGACGGGGATGAGTTTGCTGTAATTGTGATGTGCGTTTTTCTGGTTCTGATTCATGATATTCCCTCCTGTTTTTCTGTCCTTTTTGGAATGAATCTACGATGATTTTGGCAATAATCATCAATTTTTAAGTTACAATTACCCGAGATGCCCCGGGTTCTTTTATTGTTCTGTCAATAAAAGAAAGCGTCCAATAGATAGACCCCATACCTCCATTGTAGCATAGATTGTGTATTTTGTCAATAGTTTTATGGTAGAATATGCGTAAAAATCAAAAATATCGGACTTTAGCCTTGCGGTGTAATCCGATATTTTCTTTATAACTTACTAGCGAGGTGCATTGAAATGGTAATTAAGCCAATTCGACAGTAGCACCAGCCTCTTCGAGGCTCTTTTTCATGGTTTCGGCTTCGTCTTTTTTGACTTTTTCCTTTACGGTAGCAGGAGCACCATCGACGATAGCTTTAGCTTCACCAAGACCAAGACCGGTGATTTCTTTGACGGCTTTGATGACGGCGATTTTCTGAGCGCCAGCGTCTTTCAAGACGACGTCGTATTCAGATTTGCCTTCATCAGCGGCAGCGCCACCTTCGGCAGGAGCAGCGGCAACAGCAACGGCTGCGGCAGCTGGCTCGATGCCATATTCATCTTTAAGTAAGTTTTTGAGTTCGTTGACCTCAAGGATGGTCATGTTGACCAACTGTTCGGCCAAGGCTTTGATATCTGTAGCCATGTTATAATCCTTTGCTAATAAATAAAATTGATATTTGAGGGGACGGTGATTCATATTCGTCAAAGAGAACCGTTCAGGCGCCCGTCCACACGGGGCCTTCACTCTGCGCTGCGCGTGTGCTCGCGCTTTTATTCTCTTTGTCAAATACGAATCACCGTCGCGCAAGTCTCGCCATTTATTTATTAGTAAAGGCTAATAAATCGGACGGCGAGATAAAATTGGTTGCTAATTTGCTTTGGCTTCGAGACCGGAAATGATTCCGGAAAGACCGCCAGAAAGTGCAGAAATAGTATCTGTAGCTGGCGAAAGTAGCTGAGAAACCACCTGAGCAATAAGCTCGTTTTTGGACGGCATTTTGGCCAAAGTAGTGATTTCGGCTTGCTCCATAGCGTTGCCTTCGGCGCTAAAACCGCCCATGAGCTCGAGAGCAGGGTGGGTCTTGGCGAATTCGGCTAGAACTTTAGCAGGGGCGACTTCGTCACTGTCAGAAATTGCATAAAGCAATTGTCCGGTAAGCCCGGTAGTATCGGTGTCTTGGTAAACAGCGATTTCGTTCATGGCGACACGAACGAGGCGGTTTTTCACGACTTTGATTTTTACTTCGGCTTCGCGGGCAGCTTTGCGCAAATCTTGTAAATCAGCGACGCTGAGTCCTTGATATTTCGCGTAAGCGGTCAATTTTGCTGCGGAAAGCAGTTCGGTTAAATCAGCAACCAAAGTGTCCTTTTTTGCTTTTGAAATTGCCATAAAAGTTCCTTGGTTAGGCTTGATATTGGGTGAGTTTAAAAGTTCTGTTAAAATTTAAACTCTAGAAAAATGCTAGTAAGTTGTTAATTAACGTTACCAAACTAAGAGATGCCTCGGTAGCATAATTAAGGAATTTTGTCAAGACTTTTGTTAAGAAATGTTGTAATTTTTACAATAAAGTGTTGTGAATTTTACAACATTAGCTATTATTATCTTGATAAACTCCCGCTACGGTCTTCGGTAACTGGATTAATTATAGCAAAGTTGGCGAGAAAAAGCAAGGAGTGTTTTTATGGTTTTACTGGTGAGGGTGGGTGTTTTTGGGTTATTTGGCAAGACAGCGGACGGAGAAACCGTGGGCGCGGACATTGAAATAGGAGGGGTAGACATTAGCGCTATTAAAAGTCTGATTGTAGGCGTAGGAAGCATTAGGGTATGCGGTAGAGGCCCAATAGAGGCTACCGTCGCCTAGATACCGCGCTGAACCGTACCAAGGACGAATATATCCCCCACGGACAAAGGAGAGAGGGTAGAGGGAGAGGTTTATGATATATGGATATTGCTTCCCTTCCCCTCTACAACTGACTACGTCATAACTCTGCGGCGTTTTCTCAAAAATAAAATGGCACGCCATTTTGGCGTGCCGGGTGTTGAAAGGTCAAAAGTAGAGGATGATATCCTCCGGTCTATAGGCGACTTTGATGTTTCCGTTTATCCCACTAGGCGCGACCTGGTGGCAGAATCCGATAAACTGATACCATCGGTAGGAGTCCTGATAGCCTTTATATGGCGCCCACATGTACTTAATCCAGCCGGTGATCTTGTAGTTACTGGGCTGACTCTTCACTGGCTCGCAGGTGCGGAATCGCATAGGTAGCGGAATTGGCACGGTACTACCGCGAATTTCGCCGAGTAGATGCTGTTTCGACTTTATGAATACCATGATCTCGGTTTCATCTTGCTGCTCAACGGTTTCCTTAATATCTGCTATTCCCAGTTTGTAATCCGAAATAGCGATTTTTTTGAAACAAATTTTGCTCTGCATATATTCCCTCCTTTGATATATAATGAAATTGTTTCAATGGGTTACGATGGGGCTACTTCTATATTTTTTGGTGCTCAAATAAGCACCTCCTTTCTTAACGTTCTGCTCTATTTTTGCTTTTATTGATGATTAAAATCATTTTATGGAACAAAAATAGGCTTCATACTTCTATTGTAGCACACTTTGTTAAAAATGTCAATAGAAAAAGTCTGTAAATTAGCTAAAATGACAGAAAATGGTCTAATTAGAGGGATTTTTAAGGTTTTGGAGAAAGAAAATGCAAAAAGTAGCACTCTCTGGGAGTGCTACTAGGGTGGCTAATCTTGAACAGATTAGTTATAGATGTTCTCGACCAGGATGGAAGGGCCCTGGGAAGTAGTAAGGTAAATTGACTTGACGAAGGTGCCTTTAATCGAGGCTGGGCGTTGACTTTTGAGAGAATTGAAGAAAGTCTCGGCGTTTTCGAGCAATTTAGCTTGATCGAAGTTGGTTTTGCCAAGTCCGATGTGGACGATGGCTTGCTTATCAACGCGATATTCGACTTTACCAGCTTTGGCTTCTTTGACAGCTTTTTCAAGGTCGACGGTAACGGTGCCGGCTTTTGGATTTGGCATGAGGCCTTTTGGTCCGAGTAAGCGGGCGAATTTACCGAGTTTTGGCATATAGGCTGGTGTAGAGATTAATACATCAAAATCTAATTCACCTTTTTCGAGACGCTTGAGAAAATCTTCGTCCTCAGCAATGTCAGCACCAGCGGCGGTAGCTTTTTTGGCTTCGTCGAGCGGTGCAAAAACGGCGACGCGGACGGTCTTACCGTTGCCGTGTGGTAGGACGACGGTAGAACGGATGTTCTGGTCGGCCTGGCGCGGATCAACTCCGAGACGGACGTGAGCTTCGACGGTAGCGTCAAAGTTGGCTGGGTTGGTTTCGGTGGCAAGTTTTAGAGCGTCCGCTAAAGTGTAGGCTTTGCCTTTTTCGACTAATTTAGCCTTGGCTTGATACTTTTTGCCACGGCGTTCGATTTTTGGACGAGTAATTGGGGTGGCACCGCGCGGCTTCTCGCCAGCTTCCTCAAGGGCCTTAGTTTCGGCTTTGCGGGCTTGACGTTCTTCTTCGGCTTTAACTTCTTCAAGATGTTTTTTGGATTTTTTACCGGATTTGGCAAAAGTTTCTTCGGTGGCTTCAGTTGGGGCAGTAATTTCTGGCTCGGCTGGAGCGTTGGTTTCGAGATTTTCGGTAGATTCTACCATAAAATGATCCTTTCTGTGGTACGGGCGAAGAGATAGTTGCTTAAATGTTTATCGCTTCTCCCACGGTTGATATTGAATTTATTATAGCAAAAGGTGAGATAAAAAGCAAGGGGGAGAAATGGTTGCCTTGATATAGATGAAATGGTTATGATAAAGCTGCATTATTGCCGGTTTGTAGTACCGATAATGTTATAGCGCCCTAGTATGCTAGGACGCTATAAAATAAATAATGAAGGGAGGTTTACAGTTGAAGTCTAACAGCTGTTAGACTTCATTGAAAATTTCAATGAAGTAACAATTTTACGAGTAGTATAATACTACTCGCAGTAATGAATCCGCAAAATCGATCAAGATAACCGGCAGATCCATGTAGGCCTACGCCTAAACATTTGTCTGGATCAATTCTGCGCAGAAAATTGGTGTATATGTCTGATGTGGCATGTACACGCCGGTAATTACTACGAGAGATGCCGAGATTTTTTTCGAAGCTACATGTGCAATATTGGCCAATGATGGCTAGAAAACCGACATTGGTAAGAATTAAATCATTGCTACTGAGTAAACTTGTGGCATATCCTAAAGTAACCATTGCGGCTGGTAGGAAGATGCGCGCTGCTAGACCGTATAGCGTGCTACCTGTATAGCGCGTAACGAAAAAACCTACCAGATCAGATGCTGTACATAGGACCAAAATCACGAATAGCAACACTCGATAGTCGTAATTCGCTAGGCAGAGAGCTACGGCTATAGTTGCAACTTCGAGCAGACAGGCTAGTTTCTCTGCTGTTTGGCTTTGATTCGGGCCAGAAAAAAGTATATAGTGTGTTTCTAAGAACGCAAATAATAAGCCTACGGAAAAAAGCTTGGGTGAGCAGGCAATGATAACTAAACAAAGCAGATCAAAGCTTGTACCCAGGAGAATTTGCTGCGTAGAAACGCTCGATTGATAATCTACCCCCTCAATTAGATAATCAATCATGGTTTGACCAATTCTTTCCTTCATTTTTATCACCTCCTTAAAAAGAACTTGGGTCTGGCTAGTTTTAAGCTAACTAAAGCTAGCTCCACATTGTCATTATAGAGCAAGGAGTTTAAAAAATACAACCCCTGTAGGCTGTATTTTTTAAAAAATGTAAACTTAGGTTAGTCGACGACTTCAACGCCCATGGAACGAGCAGTGCCAGCGATAACTTTGACGGCGCCGTCAAGATCAATAGCGTTGAGCTGATCCATTTTGGTTTTGGCGATTTCTTCGAGTTCGGCGCGAGTGATTTTGCCAACTTTTTCGGTGTTGGGCTTGCCGCTGCCTTTTTGAATCTTGATTTTTTCGCGAATGAGGTCATCGACTGGTTGACCAAGACAGATCCAATCAAACGTTCGATCATCGTAAACTTTGATGTGGACGATGACGTTTTTACCCATGAAATCTTTGGTGGCATCATTGAATGGGTTAATGAAATCCATCATATTGAGACCCCATTGACCTAGAGTTGAACCAACTGGGGGTCCGGCAGTAGCTTTGCCACCTGGGATACGTAATTTAAGATTGCCAATGACTTGTTTTGCCATGATATAATTCCCTTTTGTCGAGATAGCTATAATCGCAGAATTGAAGCGTTTGCGAAGTGCTCCCGAACGAATGATTATCGTTAATAATAATCGTGCGTAACAGATTAATTGTAGCGAAATGGAGAAGAATTGTCAAGAGGAAGTAGGCTTATTAGCGGGATTTTTGCGTGACTTTGTAACTTTTGGGGCGGAGTTTGAGGCGTGAATGTTGACTTTTCGAACTAAGTGTGCTATAATGGAGGTATGGGGACGTTTTTTGTTGAAAAGTAGTGCTTTTGGGATGAAGAGACCTAGAAAGTAGTTTTTGACAAAAAGGACCTTAAAAATTGAGAAGGAGAGTGATCATGAATGACGAAGCGAGCGCAGAGATTATTAGAGGTGATTTCTCGGGCGGATGTAACAGTGTATGAGGTGTTGACACCGACAAATCTGGAGGAGGCAAAGGCGGCATTTCTGGCTAATCGGGAGCTTGAAGCTCCAACTTTTCGGTATGAAAAGTTGGATAGTGGCTTAGTGGATGAGAATTTGGAGGTTTTGCTGAATGTGCAGGCGGAGATTTTTCCGACGCGGGAAGATTTAACTGACAGGATGTTTAATAGTGAGGCTGTGAATTTTAGCGAAGCTGAACGACAATTATTACAGATGTGCTGGTGGGACGTTTATCATAAAAATTCCCTGTTGAGAGCCGTGCTAGATTATCACGAAGCGCGTAAGCGTGAACGCAAGAACCTGCAAAATAGTCAGTTTTCGATGCGATATAGACTGCGCCAGGAAGAGTGTACTAGGCGGGTAGCAAAACGTTTTTATCGGCTGAACGAGGACGCTTATAGTAAGCCGGACGAAGTAACTTATCGCGGGATTTTGAGCCGACAACTGGACAAAATCGATTCGGTGGTACGCAAGGCGATGGATGAAACGGCAGATATTACGCCAGAGACGTTTTATGAACTTTTTAGCGATGTGCAGAAGGTGAAAGGCGGAGAAGTGGCGAATTATGAAAGGACCGTGAAGGCGTTATCGATGTTAAAAGTGGCTTGCGAGCTAGACTATCGCCTAAAGGACATAAAATTGCCACATGTCTATGCTGAGGCTAATTACCATGAGGTGTCGCTGAAGGTGGTGCAGAAATTTACCGATTTGGTGAACGACAAGATGCAGAGATTTTGGCAGTATGTACCATCGAACCATGATGAATTTACGGCGCAGGAGATGTGTGAGATTTTACAGCAGATTCTGGCACGGGAGTTGGCTGGTAAGACAGCTTTTCGTGTGGAACTAGTATCGAACCGTTCAGCGTTGTCGGTGGACCAATTGGCGAGGGTGATTCAGGTGCCAAAGAATCTAGCCAAGGGTAATTATACTCCGACGCAGATGCGAGCGATGTTGGGGCATGAACTTGGCACACACGTGATGCGTGGAGTGCCATTTGAGAATTCGCCGGTGAGAATGTTGTCGACTGGTTTGCCGCACTATGAGGAGTTTGAGGAGGGCTTGGCAAAGTGTGTTGAGCAAGTCATAAAAGGTGAAATTGGGCCGACTGGTGAAGATCATTATCGCAATATTGGTCTGGCGTATTTTGACGAGAAAGATTTTCGTGAGGTGTTTGAGATTGGTTGGAGGATATTGTATCTGAAAGACTGGAAACTGGAACATGATGCGAAAAAATGTGCTGAACGTTGGGGGAAATGCCGTGATCTGGCTTTTACACAGACGATGCGGTGTTTTCGTGGTACGGGCGAGTTGGTCAATTTTAAGGATTTGATGTACTACAACGGTACACAGCGTGCTTGGCGGTATATTAGCGAACATATCGATGATGAGCCGGATGAACTTTGGCAAAACTTGTTCGGGATGGGCAAGACTGATCAGATGCGCGAAGATCATATGAGGTTAGTGCGTGAAGTGATGATGGTGTAGATTCAGAGAATGGAGGACAAGGATGAATTATAAGGAAGTTTTGCGGGAGTTAGATGAGATGAACGTGCCTGTGCTACATCAGTTGCAGGCAACAAATTTGGCGGAAGCCGAGGAAGAATTTTTGGCGCAGCCGGAGCTAACGCGGCCGAATTTTGAGTATGGGAACTTAGATCGAGTATTAGTGGATAGAAATTTGTCCAAGATAAAGGCAGAAGGGCCGAGATTTTTGCCAGTTGGTTATGATGACTACGAGTCAAAGCTGCTAGAAGAATACGGTAATGAAGTTTTCCGAAAGAATAGATTACTTCAGTGTGCGTATAACTATAATAATTTGACTGGCGATTCCGTTGCTGATTATTTAGTAGATCGTATGGAGCATGGGGATGCTCTCTACGCGCTTAACAGCAAATTGTACGGTGAACCGGATCGAGCAACTTTTATGAAACTTTTGCAGGCGCAATTGCAGTTTATCTTGGGTAATTTTCAGATGCAAGGTTTGCGGACTACGCGACGAGGATTGGAGGCTATGCAGGCGTATGTACGTTTGTTGGAGTTGCTGACGGAGGCTGGCGTGGTGGTAAAGCCTTTTGATGAATATTATGATGCATATATGAATAAAGAGTTGCTATGGGTGAAGGATGAAATTGAACAGAAGTTTCAGGCTTTGCTGTCACAGAAAATGAATGTACTTTTTCGGCATATCCCGCAGGGGAGTAAATTTTATTCTATGGAGGAAACAAAAGCGTTGCTCGAAAAAATTATCAACGAGGTGTTGCCGACTGAAACTAATTTCCGAGTTGAAATTGTGCCGGGTAAGACAGCAATCAGCGTTAACCAGTTTGAGCGAATCTTTAAATTGCCGGGCGAACGTGATGGCTACAGCGTGGCTGATTTGAAGAACTTAGTACTTGGTAAAATGTTTTTGGCGCGTATGTTGCGCAGTGTACCGTTTGAAAACTCGGACTACAAAGTGTTGTCAGTGGGAGTGCCGGGCTATCTGCACTTTGAGGAGGGGTTGGCAAGTTGCATAGGGCAAGCATTGAGAGGTACTGGAAGCTATGTTGAGGCTGATCATTATGTGAATATCGGTTTGGCATATTTTTATCAGCTAAGTTTTCGCAGAGTAATGGAAATACGGACTTTGTTGAATTTTTTGCAGGACTGTCGCTGCTTATTGGATGATAATGCAGCCTGTTGGCGGACGCGTCAACACGAAGCGTTTTTGCAGACAACGCGCTGTTTTCGTGGTACTGATACATTTCCTTGTTTTAAGGACTTAATGATTTACACTGGATCGGTGAAAGTTTGGCGATATATTGCTGAGAAAATTGACCATCCGAATGAATTATGGCAGGATTTGTTCTTGTACGGTAAGACAGATTCGACGCTGGAGTGGCAGAAAAATATTGCGCGTTATCACGCGGACAAAGTAACTCTGGAGAAGTGGCAAAAATTCTGGGAAATATAAGACTTTTGGGCGATGTTTCAGTTATTTCGCTTCGGGGATTAGGCGTCTGATTGGCTTAAAATCACTCTAGTATATTAAGAAATGAGCTCAGCTTTTGGCTGGGCTCAATTTTTTGTGGTTTTTTTGTGATTTTCCCTGATTGGACGAGGTTTTTGTGGAGTTTTTGCGAGTTTTTTGCAAAAAGTATTGACTTTTAATGTAAATTTTATGAATGTTTTAGGGTTTGTTAGATCTGTTCTTTAGAGTTGTTTGACTTGCAAAGCATCGAGCTCGACTGGAGTTTCGCGACCAAACATCGAAACCATGACTTTGAGTTTGCCTTTGCCACTGTCGATTTCAGAAACGGTACCGTCGAAGCCCTTGAATGGACCATCGATGATGGAGATGACTTCGCCGATTTCGTAATTGACGGAGTATTTAGGATCTTCTACGCCCATGCGTTTTTTGATTTTGGCGATTTCCTTCTCGGAAACTGGAGTTGGCTGCGTACCATTACCAATGAAGCCAGTGACACCTGGGGTATTACGAACGATATACCAAGTTTCATCAGATAATTTCATTTCGACTAGGACGTAACCTTGGAAAATTTTGCGGTCAACGACTTTGCGCTTGCCGTTTTTGATTTCGATACGTTTTTCTTTAGGGACGATAGCGTCGAAAATCTTGCCTTCGAATTCTGGGCTATCGAGACGCTGTTTGATGCTTTCGGCTACTTTGTCTTCGTAGCCACTGTAAGTGCTAATGGTGTACCACGCGCGGGTATCATCGTAACGATTTACTGCCATAAAATCATTCTCCTCTCTATTATGATTATATTTTAGTTTCTACCTAATAGCAAATTAAAAATAAAGGTAAAGAAGCTATCCAAAATGATAATAAATACGATAAAAATCGCACAATAGCACAAAACGGCTAAAGTCATTTTCCAAGTAGCTTTGCGGCTGGGCCAGCGGACTTGGCGTAGCTCTTGCCAGGAATCGCGCAGGTAGCGACCAAACGCGACGAACGGTCGTGCTAAAATAAAGACCTTTTTTAGTGGTTTTTCGACTCTTTTAGCGCTGTCTTTAATGGGGCGACCATTAGCCTTAGCAGCGGCTTTGGCGATCTTAGCTTGATTTTTGTCGGTTTTGCTAAGTTTAGCGCTGTCGGTATTAACTTTAGTGTCTTTAGTATCTTTGGTGTTAAGTTTAGTGCTTGATTTGCCGGATGGTTTGGCAGAAATTTTAGTAACGTGTTTGTTGGAGTTGGTGTTGGTGGATGTTTGTTTGGTCGAACCTTTGGGCGCGGCATTAGCTTTAGCGCCAGATTTGGTGGACTTTTGCGACATGAAACTCCTTTCTAACAAAAAAAGTCTGTAACCAGACTGTCAAGTATATTGTAGCATAGGTGGAGGTTTTTGGGAAGAGTTTTGATATAAAGTTGACAAGAAAACACCCCGCGAGGCGGGGCGCGGAGGAATTAAGTGGGCTGAAGAAGTGGCAGAATAGTTTGAAGCTCGGAACTGAAAAAGCCGCCTTTGTAAGCAAGTTCGAAATGATAGCCCGGATGAACTTTGCCGGGAAGATCAAGGTGACAAATGAGATGCTGTACTGAGGAATAAGAAAGTTGAAGCTCATGGGTAGTAAAATCGGCCTGCGTGGAAAAATGATTGAGATGCGAATGTAGTTGCTGTAAATCGGCGCAGGGATAAATTTGATCTTCGGGTGTGTCAGGACGGAAACTTGGATTGATAATGGGTTTTTGCTTGAAATCGAATTCACTGATTGTGAGCGGTGGTTCGGCTTGATGGTACAGCTTTTCGAGATTGGGCATGATAGATGGTATGATTGCGACATCTTCGTCAAAACCAGCGTATAAACGTACTGGCTTGCCTTGTCGGAAAAACACTATCACGAGGTGATGATTATTGATATTAACCTCGGAGTTATGTTCAATCAGACAGTTACAATTAGTGCAAATACGGTAATGATCGAATGGTATCTTGGGTCGGCTTGTCGGCAGCGGTGGTTCATCGATTGCGTTGTGACATAGGCGGTAATCCTGCCAGCCGTCTAGTAGGGCGTGTTCAAGGATACTTGGCTCGTTAGGAGCTGGTTTGGCAGCGATGTATAAGTCTGCTTTTGTAATATGGCGTTTTTCCTTCATAAAAATATTACCTCCTTATTGGAAATGTGCGTCGAAATGGTTCAACAAGATTTATTGTAGTATAGTTTTATTATAAAGACTAGAGAGGTTTTATAAATTGAATGGGTCATTTGGTATAATAGTTAAAAGGATGCGACTAGGATATGTTGAGAAAGGATGATTATAAACCAGGAAATCCCGAGTATGATTACTGGAATGATAAAAATTTGTACCCGAGTTTGCGTAATGATGGGGGTGATTTGCGGCCTGCGCAGTCGACGGATATAGGTGAGGGTAAAATCGGTTTTGGCACGGTGTTTGCAACATTTTTTATGTGGACACTGATTTTTGCGCCGTTTGCGCTGTTTTGTACATGGGAAGACTGGATTGTGCAAATAGTGTTTTGGGGTGGGATGGTAGTAATTATAGTGATCTTTGTAATTAGTATTTATAACGCTATACAAGAAGAAAAACATAAAAAGTAAAAATCGAACCAGATGGCTCGACTTTTACTGTGTCTAGCTGTCACCGTTGATACACGTATATACTCTTTGCACCATGGTTTTATATAATAGCGTAAACCATGGTGCGTTATGTTTTGCTAATGATTTTATGTTTTAATCCCATGCACCAATCTTGCACCAGTGCGGTGCGAATTATAATTCAACATACGGATTATTCAGCCACATCTCACTATAGCCTTTAGCAATCATAAACTGACGATATTTATAAAGTACTTCACCTTCTTCAATTCTAATCTCGTCTAATAAATCATCATCTGGCACTAAGTAAATGTCATCTGGCAGAAAGTTAATTTGATGCTGCATCTTATTTTGCTCTCGTAGTATAGAATAATGGACATTGATGGAATTGCTCTCGTAATTCCGGATAATCTTTCCTACTCTGCTAAACGGTTCCACCAGATGAAGAACTAATGCTGCCTCTTTGTCACTCATGGCCTCTGCCATTGCCTTGAACTCCATGGTTATTACCTCCTGAGATATTTTTATGGTCGTTATCTTAACTCACACCGACTTAAAAAGCAATAATAAGTTTTGCTTTTGCTAAAATAAGTCCGAGGTGATAACTATGAAGTACCCCGAACGTATGAGAGCCTTGCGTGAAGATAATGATTTAACGCAAACAGACATAGCCAAAATGCTGGGAATTGCCCAGACCACTTATTCACAATATGAACTTTATAAGCGTCCGATGTCAATAGAATACTTGGTAGCACTTTGTAAGTATTACGGGGTTTCTGCAGACTATATGCTAGGGTTGTCGGACAAAAAGTAATTCTCTATATG
>CAOZKB010000007.1 GCA_948571325.1 uncultured Candidatus Saccharibacteria bacterium
ATAACGGCTTTAGCCAGTTCCGGACGCGTAAGCGGATGGAACAGAAATCCACCCGCTATGCGGGTGGGAGACAAAAGTTATACAGTTTATAAAATTCTCCTTTCGTTATAATTAAAGTAGTTCAAACCTAATTTAACCAAAGGAGAATTTTATGGCAGAGAAAGCCAATAGTTTGTCACATACCAAGTGGCTCTGTAAATATCATATAGTATTTTCGCCAAAATATCGACGGAAAATTATTTATAATCAATATCGAAAAAGTTTGCAAGAGATAATTCGTCAACTATGCGCGTACAAAGGAGTTAAGATTATTGAGGGTTATATGATGCCTGATCATGTGTATTTACTACTCAGTATTCCGCCCAAATATAGCATATCGCAGTTCATGGGCTATCTCAAAGGTAAAAGTGCACTTATGATGTTCGATAGACATGCAAACTTGAAGTATAAGTTTGGCAACCGTCATTTTTGGGCTGATGGTTACTATGTAAGTACTGTAGGTCTCAATGATGTAACAGTAAGGAAGTATATTCAGGAGCAAGAAAAACATGACATTGCCCTGGATAGACTAAGCGTCAAAGAATATGAAGACCCCTTCAGAGGGGTAGCTAAGTAATCGTAACAATTATTTAGGTTTGAACAACGTGAAAACCAGCGCCTTGAGACGCTGTTGGTAGCGTGCCCTTATAGGGCAGAGCAAACCACCCCTTGAAGGGGTGGTTTTGATTGCATGCGTCAGTCATATTAAACTTTGCTATAATATAACCATGAAAATCCTCGACGAACCTATTGAAAAATCCCGCCTGCTTAATGCTGAAGAACTCTACGAAGGCCCTATGGTCAAGGGCGTGGTTGACGTGCAGAAACGTCTTGTTGCCGTAGACGGTAACATGTATGCTGATCTCGAACGTATGCTCCTCGCCACTGGTAGTAATCAAACCGACCTCTGGGGTGTCAACTTTTATCCAGAGGAAGACGATATGGTAGATTTTCTCGAATTTGACTCCATGATTAACATTCGCCCGCGTCAAGGCAACCGCTCTCGCAGCGTTGACGATCCGGAGATTCAGCAACAAATTATCGAGATAGTCAAGCAATGGATTCAGTAAAAATCACCCTCAAACAGCATCAGAGCCTCGTCGAAGACGGCAGCTGGGCAAAAATGTCCTTCGCCGAACAGATGGGGAATATCGGCAGTGAAGTTTCACGGTCGCTTAAGTGGTATAAGCGTAAACCCGAACGCTTCGAGGGGGCTTTTGAGCGCGCTCTGGAGCTTTTTGACTTGACGATTTTTTATCTTCGTGGCGAAGATTCGGCTGCTCTAGAGGAAATTTGCTTAGCTCGCGAAGAATTTTGCGACTATTTTTATGGTCACGAGCTCCATACCGACCCCGCAAAAATGCAAAAATACTACGATGATTTTGCTATGAAAGCCAGAAAAATGTCCTAAATATCAAAAATAACAAATCTTTTATCAAAAACTCGCTAAAATTGCAAAATAACCATAAAAACTATTGACTTTTTGAACAATGTGTGCTACAATGGTAACATTGATTCAACCTATTCATTCTTACAGAACGGTTTTTCTTTCAATGTTGTAAAGGCTCTTGAATTGATTTCGTTATGGCTTCAATCTAACTATCTCTATTGTAGCATAAGCAATGCTGTAAGTCAATAGGGAGTCTTTGCAACGTAGTGATAGGACGACTTATTGCTCGTCGCCCTATCTGTTATTGTTGTGGAAAAGTGTTCTACATAGTGGCTGTACGTTGTTTTTCTCCGAGCTCAGATAGCCTTACGAGCATCTCAATGAAAATTTTTTGCTGTTCTGGAGAAAAATCTTTTATGCAACGTTCGAATGATTGCTGAGCCTCTCTTTCACGTTTCTCATCAGTTTCGATCTCTAAGTGTGCCGACGGGGCGATGCCTGGAACTTTGAGTGAGCTATCCTTGTATTTTGAGAATAGGGCTTGCTGTCTGCCATCAAGCCCGTGCAGATACCTCTCTGTAGTCTGTGCGTTTGAATGACCAAGCATCATCTGCATTTCTAAAAGCTCAGCACCCTTACTTTGGATGTCTGTTGCAAATGAGTGGCGTAGTGCGTGCGGATAAAAGTCGTCAAATCCAGCAGCTATGAATGCTTGACGCATTTTAATCCTAAGAGTATCAGTGCTACATGTATCACCAAAACGTCCTGGCCATAAGGCATCCGTAATTCCATTTTTCGAAACATAGTCGACTAAACGCTCGTATGTGTCAAGGGTAACATACGACTCCCTATCCTTGTTGCCTTTGCCTACGAAGTGGATCTTTTGTCCCTTAAAGTTGCTCAGGCGCAAATGTGTGAGCTCGCTAATTCTTAGACCAGCATCAAAGCAGATCCTTATTAGGAGTCCAGCCACCTCGTCGGCGCATGTTAATACTTTGTCAATTTCCTCTTTAGTGTAGTGAACTCGTGTAACTTTACCTTCGTGACGCTTCTTGATCAGAGGTAGTTTTATTGGAATTTCCATGCCCATTTCTCGGCAATAGCGTACCCAAGCCTTGATGTGTGCTGTACGCGTGTTAATCGTACGATTTGAAACTCTGGCGTTTACTTGCTTTTCTACCCACAAGTCGTAACCACGATTTGTTAGTTGCCTCATATCGTTGCACTCTGAATCAATAATGAAATGCACATAGGTGTGCTGTTTACTTTTGAGCGTCATTTGGCTCATCCCGCGTGTAAACTGGCAGTAATTGAGATATTCCTCCATTTGATAATAAATTTCTAAAGTTTTAGCCATTTACAGTTTTCGCTTTCTGCCCACCACAAAATTAAAATTATTATTTTTTGCTTACTACTATTCTTTTTAATTTCTTTTTCTATGGGCGTAACGTTTCGTTACTTTTACTCTGTAAGTCGGCGTAACGTTTTGTTACGGCGGAAAAAGCTTTTCCACCAACTTTTCCACCGATCTCCACATAGTTTTCCACAGCATTTCCACAAGCGATGTCTTGACAAAGAAAAAAGGAGGTAGGTACCTCCTTTTATGTCAAATCGTTGTACATTTTACAACAGCTTGTATTTTGTTTTGGTGTTTTGATTCTTACCTTTCTGAACCTTAATTAATTTTGTCTTAGATAAATTGTCGCGAACTCGCACAAATTTTGGCTTACTCCAGCCAAGCTGCTCCACTATGTATTTTGTCCAAACAGCCATATAGCCATTTTTGTCCTTTTCCCAAGCGCGTGCGAGATTTTCTAAAAAAGCATATAAAATAGCCTCCTGTTCGCCAAGCTCACGAACAAGCTCTATATCGACCTTCAAGAATGCCTTTTTGCCCACGTTAAATTTACCTCCAAGCATCATTAATTAGAGGCGAGTAAGAAATAGCCTCACTCAACTAGTAAGCTAAGTGAGGCTATCAGAACTTTATGTGTGACCCCATTATATCGCAAAAGGCTAATTATGTCAAAGTAGAACTGGTTGTGGTATAATGAAGACATATCAATGACGACTAGAAAATACTGGTCGTTTTTTTGTTGACTAGACTTTTTAGTCGTCTTTGGTGCCGACAAACATTTCAACAAGGTTATCAAGATGATTAGAAATCCCACAATTCAAGAGTTTGAAGCAGCAGTGACAACTAGAATGCTGACCCATAAGCGCGCTAATAAAGTTAGTTATTCGCATAGCGAAGCATCTACTTTAGCGACCATCGGGGCTAACAGCTATTTGCAGGACATTGAAGCCAACGATAAGCTCTGGTGCATGGCGCGTGGTAGGCGCACGTATATATTCCATGTCCCATCAAGGCGGATAGCTGGAGAACTTGGTCTAGTATTTGACCGAGCTGCGGATGGGCAATGCAAGAATCTTCAAATCATGGTGCTAGACCGTAAGGGTTTAACAAAGTGCAAGACAATCAATGATTTAGTGACCGATTTAGAACAACGACAAAAGTTTTATCGCAACAAAAGAAAGGAACGTAGATGAAAACTATCAAAGTTAATTTGGATTCAAACGGCAATGCCCATATCAATTTATATGGCGAACATATCACGCTTAGCAGAGACGAGTTCAATGAGTCTGGCAAAGCAAAATTTACAAAGTTCGGCGAAGAATATCTTGCGGAGATCAATCGGTCCATAAGGAAAAGCAATAGCAGTTCCACTAAAGTGAAGACTGTTTTAGAAAAAGAACAGAGTAAAAAATAGATGACGGCAAAGGTGCAACAGACGAAACGTACGAAGAAGGACACTGCCAAGAAGGCTATGTCTAAAGCATCTGTTGCAAAAAAGCGAAAGCGTAAAGTCGCGAAGAAACCACCATATCGCCCACTTAAATTTCAGAGTGTCGAAGAGCTACAAGATAAAGTTGAAGCCTATTTTGCATCATGCAATGACTATGTACGTGGTGCCAAAGGAAATCGTATAAAAGATGCCGTATCTGGAGAATATCTGATGTACCAAGTAAAGGTTCCTACGATTACTGGATTAGCCGTATTCCTCGATACCTCGCGCGAAACATTGCTTGATTATGAGAACGAGCTACACAAGAACAAAGATATGCCCGAAGAAATTCAGCATGGCTTTTCTGACACTATAAAAAAGGCGAAATTGCGAATTTATGACGCGACTGAACAGCAACTATATCGTGGCAAGCCAACCGGAGCCATATTTTCACTTAAAAACAACTATGGGTGGGAGGACAAAACCAAGGTCGAGACCAAAGATGTTGGTTATCATAACCCATTCGAGAATTTAAGTGAGGAGGAATTGCGTCACCTTGCTGGAGAAACAATGTCATGAAAGACTCTTTTGATGTTGAACTTGCTCGTTTTGGCGCACGTTTAGAGCTTGCACGCCGTCATCTCTATGACTACTGTTTACTGCAATACCCAGGCTTTTATAAGCCAAAGCGCACCTTTTTGAAGGATATTTGTAACCAAATCGAGGGTTTTGTGAAGCATAGCCCAAAACGCTTTCTAATCCTTAATGCTCCACCTCGTCATGGCAAATCGTTGACAGCCCAATCAGCAACTGCATGGCTCTTAGGCGATAACCCAGCAAATCGCGTCATGACGGCGTCCTACAACGAACGCCTAGCTAGCACTTTCTCCAAGAACGTGCGCAACATTATTCAGACAAAGAAAGTTGGAGAACGCGTTGTCTACTCAGATATTTTTCCGGGAGTTAGCGTACAATACGGCGACGCAAGTGCGCAGATGTGGACGTTGGAGGGGCAAAACCAAACATCATACCTTGCGACTTCTCCGAATGGTACGGCGACCGGTTTTGGCTGTAACTTCTTAATTTGTGACGACCTTATTAAGAACGCGGTTGAGGCGTATAACGAAAATGTTCTAAACGATATCTGGTCATGGTTTACAGATACAATGCTTTCGCGCTTAGAGGGGCAGAAGAAAGTTATTGTCATCATGACGCGCTGGGCAAAAGGTGATCTTGCTGGGCGCATTCTGGAGGCATTTCCAGACGAAGTTGAGCTTATCACTTATCAAGCGTGCAACGATCAAGGCATAATGCTCTGTGACGATATTTTGAACACTAAAGATTATAACTTCCTCAAGCGTGAAATGAGTCTTGATATTTTCGAGGCGAACTATAATCAGAAACCTATTGATATTAAGGGGAGACTCTACTCCGAGTTCAAGGAATGGGAGAAAAAGCCAGAGGGCGAAGTCAAAAACTATACTGATACAGCCGATACCGGCTCTGACTTTCTCTGCTCTGTTAGCTATGTAGTATTCGAAAATGAAGCGTATATTACAGATTTAGTATTCACAGATGAGCCAATGGAAGTCACCGAAGGCAAAACTGCCGATCTATTTCATCGTAGCAATGTGGCACAGGCGTTTATCGAAAGTAACAATGGTGGACGTGGGTTTGCGCGCAACGTAGGGCGGATATTGAACAACGAATACAATAGTAATCGCACCATTATTACTCCGCGTCCACAATCTAAGAATAAAGAGAGCCGTATTCTTACAAGTTCGGCATGGGTACAAAATCATGTTTATATGCCGCCAAACTGGAAGACCAGATGGCCAGAATTCTATAAGCAGGTTATGGAGTATCAAAGAAAAAGCAAAAATGCTCACGATGATGCTGTGGACGTTCTGGCAGCCATTTTTGAGAATATCACGGCGCAACCTGAGCCAGAAGTTATTACTACTGATGAGATAGATGACGGCTATTACCGTCGCCCATTTGAAATGTATTAGAAAGGAGTGATATGGAAAAACTATACATTTTACCACGTGGCACCGAACCCGAAGGCAAGACTATTGCCAGCCTAATCAGAAGTCGAGATCGCAAAAAAGACATCAAGGCATATAATTTGTTGGAAAAATATTACAATAGCGGAGATGTCTTACTCCGCCGCACACCACATAAGCTGTATGCCATCACGAACTATGCGCGCTATATTACTAAGACTAATACTGGTTACTTCTTAGGTAACCCGGTTTCGTACTCTGCTAACGATAAGGTAAACTTAGACTCGATTTTGCAGAAATATACTGCACAAACAATTTCAACTCTAGACTATGAGCTAGCCACTGATGCCTCTATCTTTGGTCATGCCTTTGAGCAGGTCTATGTTGATGAAGGCAGAGAGCCTAAATCTACAAAGATTGACCCTCGCAACATTATATTGGTCCATGATGACACGGTCAACCATAATAAGATGTTTGCCGTCATATATTCTGGACAACGTAGCTCCCAAGAATATGATGTAACTATCTTAGACAGCGGGAATATTACCGAGGGCAAACTCACTGGCGACGTTCTGGCGATTGATAAACAAATGCCTCATATTTTTGGAGAAGTCCCCATCGTTGAATACATTAATTCGAGCGATCGCGTTGGAGATTATGAGCCAGTGTTATCACTGATTGATGCTCGCAACATTCTACAGAGCGATCGAGTGCTAGACCGTGAGAGGCTCGTAGATGCAATTCTTGCATTCTACGGAACGGCATTCAGCGAGGAGCAACGCAAACAGCTCAAGAATAGCCGTATGCTATCTAATTTGCCACCAGATGCGAAAGTTGAGTATATCGTGAAAAATATCAACGAAGCAGATGCTAGTGTGCTCCTGAAAGCTATTACCGACGACATTCATATGATTTCCATGACTCCTAACATGACGGATGAGAACTTTGCTAGTAACTCAAGTGGTGTAGCTCTGAGCTATAAGCTAATCGCTTTTGAGCAGCACATTAAGGATAAAGAGCGCTACTTCGAAAAAGGGCTCATGGATCGTCTCGGTCTATATTACCAGTTCGTGAACTCCACGAAGGATGACGCAATTGCCAAGGACGCAGTAGATATTATCTTCAGCCGTGATCTGCCAAAGAACGATTATGAAACCGCTCAACTCATCAATCTATTACTAGATTCTGGTCTGGTTGATCGAGAAACCTTAGCTGGACGGTTGTCGTTCGTTAAAGATCCCAAGGAAATCGTGGTGCAAGCTCTGAAAGAAAAAGAAGAAGATCTGAAACTAGGTAATTATGGGACGGGTGAGCCCGATGAGGCTGACGATCCATTAGACGAGGAGTAGTATGAAAACGCGCTCTGATGATTACTGGGCGAAACGTTCACTTGAACGGCTTAGTGAGGCAGAAAAGACTTCTATAACCTACCTCAAGCAAGTCCAAAAAGAGTACCGTGCGACAGCTCGGGCTATCGTTGAACAGGTACGTAAACTTTATGCCACATACTACGGTAAGAGCGGCTTTGATATTGATGCGCTTAATAAAGTTGCCTCTCAGGGCGACGTAAAACGCTTTCTAGTGAGCATGGAGGCTCAAGGCTTACCAACTGATCTTCCCAACAATTGTCGAGGCAGAATGAGCCGTTTGGAACTTCTAAACAGCCAAATGCTAGGCAAAGTGAAGCAAATGGCAACCAAAGAGAGTGTCGCAACAACCGATTTATACGACAAAGTATTTCGGAATACTTACTATCGTACTGGATATGATGTATCTAAAGGTCTTGGTGAAACTCTTGCTTTCGGCAGTTTAGACGACAAGACTGTTGATAAAGTACTTGAATCCAAGTTTTACGGCAAAAACTATTCAGAGCGTATTTGGGGTAATTCTAATAAATTAGCTGATCAGTTACAGAGTATTATTTCTCAAGCTATTGCAACTGGACAATCGTCAGAGAAGACTGTTCGATTAGTCCGAGAACGTTTTAATGTTAGTCAATCCAACGCGGCACGTTTAGTGCGCACAGAGACATGTTATTTCGAGAATCAAGCAGAGATTGAAGCGTATAAAGAGATGGGTATATCAGAGTACGTGATATTAGCTACGCTTGATAGCCGTACATCTAAGATCTGTCGCGAGATGGACGGCAAACGTTTTAAGATTAAGAATGCTGTGGCAGGCAAGACGCTACCTCCACTCCATCCGTATTGTCGCACAGCGATACGCCCGTATATTGGAATAGCGTTTGAACCTAAAACGCGAATTATGCGTGATCCAGAGACGGGTAAAAACAAGACTATTGAACAGATGACTTACCATGAATGGCGAGCGCAATATATACCAAACGAACCTAAGGCCAACCAAAAAGGACTAAAAGTGGGGGTTATAGGGGGATTATTGAACCAAAGATGGAACAAGTGGCAAGTAGGAGATGACCTTTTTGTCGGAGCGAATAGACCATTGATAGAAAAGTCAATTAAACAGGCAAGCAGGATACTTGAGGAGTATCCTATAGTGAGTGAATCGATTCGTGAGAATGGTGGCATAGCGTTTGAACTGGTCGATGCCGCAATATATAAGGCAGCAACTTCAACAGATAATTCACGCATACTATTTTCAAGGAAGGCTTTTGCTAATCGCGAAAAATACTTGGCAGTTTTAGAAAAAGAAATGAAAGTTGGCTTTAAGATGCGTGTTCCGAAAATGTACCACGACATTTATACCATCACGCATGAGATGGGGCATGTGGTCGAGAATTACCTTGTCGATGGAAAGAAAATCACCAGAGCGGAGTATAATAAACGCGCTACGGCGATTAAAAATGATATCATAAAGATAGCGCAACAAATGAGCAATAAAACGCGAAGCGAGGTACTAGCAGAAATGTCAGACTATGGGCGCAAAAAGCCGCAAGAATTCTTTGCCGAAGCTTTTGTGGCACATAAACTAGGTAGTCCCAATATATGGGGAAAAGCTATGAGAGAATATCTAAGGGAGAGGGGGCTGAAATAATGTTTTCTGATATATCAATGCCATTATTTATGAAGAATAGTGAATGGTATTATTTTGATGATGAAGCTGGCATTACTTGTCTAACCGAAGCTGGAAAGAAAATTCCAGAGGTCATTGCTAGCTATAAAGAATATTATAGCGACGAGGATGACAACCTACTCTATTAGTAGTTCTATAGTGCATGAAGTTATTGCTAAAAATAATCCTTATGATATAATCAATTTAAGATCAATGACGACCTGTTAGGTTGATTATTGAATTTCTTTAGCGACCTTCGGGTCGCTTTTTCGTTGGTTTGTAATCTAAGCCGAGAGGCGTAAAAGGAAGGATAAGAAAATGGACCCCAAAAATCCAGATTCTACCAACAGTAACCCGGCAGGTCAACCTGATGATAATGCCAATAAGGGTGACGATCAGGGTAGCAAGACCTTTTCTCAAGATGAGGTGAACGAAATTGTGCGCAAGCGCATCAATGAAGCGAACGCTAAGTCCGAAGAAAAGCTTAAACAAGCAGTAGCAGACGCTCTCGCCGAGCAGGAACGTAAAGCGAAACTGACCGATGAGCAGCGTGCGACTGAGGCTCAGAAAGCCAAGGAAGAGGAAATTGCCAAACGCGAACATGATGTAACAATGCGTGAACGGCGAAACGAAGCCATTGAGATTATGGTCCAGCAGAAGCTTCCTACATCCATGGTTGATTACATTGTTGACCAAGATGTTGAGAAAACTAAAGCAAACATTACTCAGTTTAGCAAAGACTGGCAAAAAGCCCTCGAGGATGCAGTAAAAGCCAAAGTTGGCGGGAGCACTCCCACCGACAAAGGTAAACGCACCGACACTCGGAATGGACGCACTTACGGCCGTGACAACGGTGCAGGAGTGACTTCACTCTGACCTTCATAACTGGAGAAACCAAATGACTGAGGCATATAACATTTATGCGGACGGCACTAATAAGGACGACTTGATTGAGATTAAAGGTGCTGTAATTGAAACTGTGGCTAAGACTGCTGTTTCTATGAAGATTAAGAACCGCTATGGCGTGGGTGACCCTGCTGCAGGTTCCGTTACTTACGATCGTTTTAAGACATCCGCTTCTAAAGCTTACGGGACCGCCCGCACTGCCGGCAAGGGTGATGCTCTGAAAAACACTGGTAAGGTTACCAACAACATCAGCGATCGTCAAGAGATTATTGAAGAACTTGAAGAAGGCGATGTTACTAGGTTCGGCGTTGTCGACCTGGTTGAGCGCCGCCAAAACGGCGAAGTGGCTTCTATGGTTGCTTATCTTGATGGTAAGTTCTTCGCCGAAGCTGAAAGTAAGGCGACCGCAATCGCTGGATTGACGACTGATATGAAAATCGAGGACATCATCGAAAAGGTGATTCAAACTCTCGAATCGGTCAAGAACGACTGGGTTCGCGGCGTGCCTCGCAACCAGATTCGCATTGCTGCTTCCCCAGCAATCTTTGGCAAGCTATCTAACCATCTGAATACTATCAAAAATAGCATCACTGGCGAAGAGCAAGCCGTGTTTAACGGTGGTGTTGTCGTCTATGAAAACATCAACCAGACTGCCGACATCGTTGCTATGCATGAAGGTGCAGTGGCTCAAGACGTTAACGTTAGGGATTACACTGACCCTGCTCGCATCCCATTCAGTAGCGCATATGAAGTTGCCCTGTTCTATGATCAAGGCACTAAGGCTGTTGAGCCGGATTTGATTTTCAAGGCAACTTTGACGGAACCGGCCACTTCATCCGAGTAGAAACCGCACGGGAGAGGCTGTAAATATGTCTCTCCCGTGAAGAATATTAGCATAATTTGGAGAAATATAACCATGACAACTAGATATTTCAAAATGGCAAAGGTTGGTACTGTCCTGGCTGTTAGTGATAAAGTAGCCGTCGGTGAAGGTGAGAATGCTAAACTATTGATTCGTCAATATGAAAGCCGGCCGGATTATTACATTCCTTGCGATAAAAACGGCAAGCCACTGTCGGCAAAGGCAAAGTCGCCAACCACCAAGTCTAGAAAGCCATCTAATACTCAGGAAGCCGATGCAGAAACTGACAAGACAACAGATGCTCAAACCGATGATAAGCCTGAAGAGGGTAGAAACGAGAAATAGCTATGGGAATCGCTCGTGATACTTTTGTCGAACAAGTGGTAGAGGTTCTGAAAAGCAGAAATGAAAAAGCACTCGCAAACGAGAACCTTACTAAGGATACGGTTGAGGAGGTTACCGATCGCATTTCGCTGTATCTTAATCTTACCCCAGTAAATGGCTCTTATGTGTTCGACGAAAGGCTCGTACGAGTTGCAGCAAGGATTGCGAGCGGCATTTTCACTAGTATTTCTAACGAAGTGTCCGGAGATGGTGGCGAAGCACAAATCAAGTCTATCTCCGACAATGGTCAGACGATTAGTTTCGCTGAAGGTGTACGCAACTATCTTGCGACATCAAGCGACCAAGAGGTTTTTAGCGGTTTTACGGAGCTACTGAAGCCATATCGGAGGTGTAATGTTGTTTCCTAACTCAGCCAAACAGGCGATAGCTAAGGCATTTTATGACAAAGAAGTTGCCATATTGGAGAAGCAAGAAGCATATGACGCCGAAGGTGGCCTAGTCAAAACTGGCACCGCCATAAAGAGTACTTTTACAGGAAATGTGAGATTCGTTTCATATGATGAGAATCAGCAGGAGAAAGGGATCGTAAAGGACATTGACGTAGTAATTACATGCTCTACGGACACTACCGTAGATGTCGGAGATTTGTTGCAGTATCAAGGCTCCAAATATGTCGTAAGTAGCCGAGTTATAACCGATTCTCATATGGAGCTGGAGGGTAAAATATGGCAAGTGTAACGATTTCAATTTCTGGTGTTAAGAACTTGCAACGCAAACTTGGAAATATGAAGAGCCAAAAAGCAACACGTTTTGCAGTTTCTCAGGCAACTGCCCTAGTAGAGGGGGCTGCGAGGGCTGGGTGTTCTGTTAAGACGGGCGGGTTGCGCAACTCTATTCATATGCGTATTGAAGAGAGTGAACGCAGAGTTGTAGGTATAGTTTATACCTCGATGGAGCATGCGCCGTTTGTTGAATTTGGTACTGGAGTTCGTGGCGATGGTAGTTATCCATATGAGAAGCAGGCAAATTTAGCTCTGTCCTATGATCCAGAATGGCCAGGACAAGTTGCTCAACCATTCTTGGTGCCGGCATTACTTTCAAACAGAAACCGTATCAATAAGCTAATTGCTGCAGCCACGATTAGTGGCGTAACGGGAGGTAAATAGGATGTTTACGCCAAAAGTTCAGCTTCAAAAAACGCTTTCCAGTCTTGGTTATTACTGCCATCAAGGAGCGCAGGCTTCCTTCTCTGACAACGAAATTCCCGCGATCACATTTCGAGTTGATAACAACAGCGTTAATCTTGACCTCAGCAACGAGATTGCTAGCCAAGATATTAACGTCGTAGTTGATATATGGGCAGATGATAGCATAACAGCTTCGCAAGTTCTATCTGAAGTAGAGGAAGTGATGAGGTTAGACGGCTATCAGATGACCTATTCGGCAGATGTGTCACAACCAAAAGGCTGCCTGTTTCACACTAACTGTCGTTTTATTACCGTTCATATTGAATGAACGCACTGCTAATTTCTAAAGGAGAAAATATGGCAGGAACACCGACTATGGGTACGACCCTTACTGTCACCAAGGCTGGTGACGAAACTGAGGATTTGACAATCAAAAGCCTCACGTCGATTGGCGAACTCACTGGCGATCGTGATGAAACCGATGTTACTACACTTGATAGTCCAGACGGAGCTAAGGAATATAGACCTGGTGCTGTTGACTGGGGCTCACAAGATGTCGCTGGCAATGTCACTGACGCTACGCAGATGGCTAAACTTCGCGCCATCTTCGATGCGCAAGCCATACGTGAATGGACGATTAGGACGCCAGCTGGTAACGTTGAGCGCTTTAACGCCTTCATTAAGACTTTCAAGTATGGCGAGAAGACTGTTGATGGTCTTGATACGTTTGGCATGACTTTGCGCGTCTCTGGTAGCGTCAAATTCAACCCAGAAGACGAGCCCGCGGCTTAAAGAACGGCGCTGGTGGTCGCCTTGTAACCACCTTTAAGTAAACATAATCAAGGAATTCTCCCATGAAACTAAACTACAAAGCTTCAAACATTGCTAAAGCGGAGCGTGAGCATAACTTAAACTTCTTTGACATGCTCACTACACTCGGCAGCAAGCCATCTATTAGCGGTTTACTGTTCCTATTTGAGGCTGGTAATGGAACCGCAGAAGACTTCGACGCGGCTTTTAAGGAAGGCATCGATAAAGTCTTAATGACTATTATGGAAGGCCTCAGCGATGCTGGTTTTTTAGGTCAAGAGGACGTTCGAGTTATGAAACGACAGCTAGAGGATCAGAAGAAGATCCAAAAAACTTCACCGAGTTCTGGAGAAATAGTCAAAAGCTAGCGTTTCGGATTGGATTACACCCTGCTGAGTTCTGGGAGCTCACACTTGGCGATTTCTATGACTGCCTTGATGGGTATGCTGAGCGGATCGAAGAAGAAGCTCGTTTACAGGATAGACTAAACCATATCTTAGGTTCTTATATCGCTATAGGTATAGGTGACCCTAAGAACTACCCATCACATCCAATGCTGGACGATAGTAGTTCGAGAAATAGCGGTTTTAGTTTTACATCAGATGAAAGTTTCGACGCTTACATCTGCAGCCTTGCTAACAATGCGAAAGGTTAATAATGGCAACAATTGACGAGTTGAGCGTAAGGATCAGCGCTGATTCTAGCAAGTTGACGTCTGAAGTCGGCAAGGCTGAACGAAAGATCTCTGATTTTAGCAAAAGTACAGAGAAAGCTACGAAACCTCTATCGACTGGCATGGTCGCCATAGGAACTGCTGTTGGGAATGTTCTTGGTAATATAGTTTCAAAAGCGTTCCAGTCCATTAACCAGCATATGGATGGCGCTGTCAGACGTTTAGACACGCTCAACAACTATACCCGAGTAATGTCGAATCTTGGCATTGCTGCTCAAGACTCTAATAAATCATTAAAAATCCTTGATGACGGTATTACTGGTTTGCCCACTAAGCTTGATGATGCCGCTTCGGCAACGCAACGTCTAGTTGCCACAAATGGCAATATTGCCGCCTCGACAGATATGTATCTAGCGCTCAATAACGCTATTCTGGCTGGTGGCGCAGCTATTGAAACTCAAAATACCGCACTTGAGCAGATGATGCAAGCCTACTCCAAAGGCAAGCCTGATGTCATGGAGTGGCGTGCATTTCTGACGGCAATGCCAGCTCAACTCAAGCAGATCGCGACAGCTATGGGATATACGTCTACTGCTGTAGGTGGGGATTTATACAATGCGCTTCAGTCTGGCGAAGTAAATATGAATGATTTCATGTTTACCATCATGAAGCTTAATAAGGAGGGCGTTGCTGGGTTTGCTAATTTCGCCACACAAGCTCGCAATGCTACTGGTGGTGTGGCGACTAGTATAACTAACCTTAAAACAGCTATAACGCGTGGTATAACGCAAGTTTTGGACGTACTAGGTCAATCCAATATCGCTGGATTCTTCAATAGTTTATCTAAGGCTATAGGAACAGCGTTCAGTTATGTTGCTGCTTTTGTAAAAATCATTAAAGAGGCTGTAGCTTGGATTGGTGCATTATTCGGTGGGTCTGGGTCTACATCTGGACTAGTAAAAGAAACTGGTAGCGCTGCTACTAATGTTGATAATATTTCGTCTGGAGCAGCAGGCGTGGCTAGCGGTCTGAATGATGCTAGTAAGGCTGCGAAAAAGCTCAATGGTCAGCTTGCCGGCTTTGATGAGATGAACGTCCTTAGTCAGCAGGATACCAGTGGTAGCGGCGGGTCTGGCAGTGATGGCTCTGGAGCTAGCGGTAATGCAGCCATAGGTGATTATGCGTGGGATACATCTGCCATGGAGGTCGCTACCGACAAAATCGATGTACTGGTGGCGAAGATTAAGAAAGCCTTTAAGGATCTTTTTGGCGAATGGGATTTCAAAAAGATAGGCAAATCACTCAAACAATTTTATGATGACGTGAAGAAGTTTTTCGGCAATGCTGGGAAAATTATTAAAGATGTGTGGCAGAAATACTTAAGACCATTTATACAGTGGTCTGGGGAGAGTCTACTGCCAGCAACTTTGAATGCTATTGGTGGTGGTATTAGGTTGCTTGGTGAAATAATCGGAAACGTGTGGGATACGTTCCTGATGCCATTCATTGACGCTTTTCTTGTGCCAATCGCCCAATTCACTGGCGGGGTCATTGTTAATGTCCTAAATGGAGTTGGTAATGCCTTGCGAGGTATCGCCAATAACAGTGCTGCAGTTGAAACTATATCTTTAATCGTCAAAGGCTTTATTACTTTGATTGGACTCAATCTCGTTGCTGGCTTCTTTACTGGTCTAATTAATGCTATCACTGGTGGCAGTATCGCGATGAGTGGATTTCTAGGAGTATTATCTAAGACAACTGGTGGTTGGGACTTATTTAACAAAGCTGGTGCTACTGGGTCGGGCATTATAAACTCTCTCAAAGATGGCGTCAGCAGTGTTGTTGGTAAAATCTCTGCGCTTGGTGTTCCTCTTGCTAATGCAGCTAATGGTTTTACTGGAGCAACTGCTGGGTCGCAAATGTTTATTTCTTCACTTGGTGCCGGCTTAATAATCATGGAAGCGGTAGTGGCTGTAGTGTTGGCAATCCAAACAGCTATGGAACTTATTAAGCTTAAGACCATGGAAGCAGACTTGGCGGAACGCCAATATATGGATACTACAAAGCTGATCTCTGAAGCTCAAGCACATCATAACGAAACTATTGAGCGCCAAGTAGCGCTAAAAGAACGATTGGACGAAATTACCAAAACCCTCAATGAAACCAATTTGTCTCTTTTGGAATCCCAAAATCGGGTCATCGAGCTAACCTCGATTGCTAATGAGATTTCGGAAAAATATGGAATGACGCTAGACCAAGCTCGTGTCTATGTCAATAACTTGGATATAGCCAGTGGTAATCTTACAGAGAAAGACCGCGAGCTAGCTGAGGCGGTTCTAAAATTAGAGCAAGGTGAAACTAAACTTGATGAGGCGACAAGAAAAGTAAAAGATACCCAAGATGAACTTGTTGGAACTGGCGAAGCTTTAGATGAACAACGTCGCGGAGAAGTCGCCGAACTTAAGAAAGTCGAATTAGCGACATTACTTCAAGCTGGCAAATACGACGAACTGAAACAAAAAATGATTGAGCTCACACAACAGGGATATGAGTATACTAACGCTAATGGAGAACAGGTCAAGGTAGTTGGAGAAGATGTAGAAAATCTCGTTAATTTCTTCGGTGACCAACTTGCTCGTGGTCAAGATGACAATGCTAAAGCATGGAGAGCAATGTGGCAAGATGCGGACAGAAATATCAACAATTTGAAAAACTCTACAGGCAGCCTTGCTAATACAATGAGATCCGAGGGGGTTAAGGCTGGCGAGAATGTAGGGGAAGGTATTGGACAAGGTGTAAAGAGCAAGCAGGGTTGGCTGGGCTCTACTATTGGTAGCATTGGTAGTTCTATGCTTGGTGTCTTCAAGAAGCAATTTGATATTCATTCGCCATCAAAAGTTATGGCTCAAATGGGCTCGTATATCATGCAAGGTGTTGGCGTAGGACTTGAAAGCGAAGAAGACTCGCTTAATAAGATGATGTCGGGTATAGGTAGCTCTATACAAGATAGTTTCAGCGATGCCGTAACCAACATTCCTAATATAATCCCCAGTTTAAGTATTGATAACCTTGGAACAAGTATAAACCTACCAGAGGTTAATAACCGGATTCAGCATCAGATTAAAGACGAGTTAAAAGTTCAAAAACAACCAATCGAGCTTTCTGCAACTTTGCAAATCGACGGCAAAGATATACCTGTCTCACTAAATTTTGCGCAAAACATGGCAGATTCAATCAACAGGGTCTCTCAACTGAAAAATCATAGCATTATAAAAGTCTAATCCTCTTCAGCTGTATAAGTAAGCCTTTCCTCTTTCCCGTCAAGGTTGGTATAAGTTATCACAAACCCTCTACTACCATAGCGTGTATAGTTTAGGTTTGGGAGAGTTTCCTTTACGGACTCAATGTCTTCCGTAAGATTCTCTAGCTTCTCTGGGAAATAACCTTTATCAATATATTGAAGCTTGGCAGTGAGGTATAATTGCTGTGCTACTGATTCTTGATGGTTACGTTTTGACTGGTCTATAAGACATTCGGTTGTCAAAGGTTCTTTCTCGGGTTGGCTCGAGGTACGGTTTATTAAAAAAATTGCGCTTACGGCTAATACGCCAACTGCTATTACACCTAGCAATATATAGGTGAGTTTCTTATTTTTATGCATTCTTATCCTTTTGTGGTAAGTTGTTATTTATCGTGTTACTAGTAGACCAAAAACGGCACTCACGTAGTTGTTCCAAAACTATTCTATAAACCAAAAACTTCAGTCTATAACTCGTGAATGCCGGTTATGGCAACCGAAGCTCGTGATTGATAAAATAATTTTGGAACACTCTTATTATATCACGTCGATATTAAGTCTGTAACATTGACACCTAGCCAGGTTCCGTCGCACAGTCATGATATAAGGTTTGCATCGGAAACTGGTAGTGGAGTTACTATTAGTCACACTGGCTCAGGAGTAAGGGTACTTGATGTTACGAGCTGGGACTGGGCTTACAATGTCCAAAACTCTTTTGGGACTGGTTCAAATCTGATAACCTCTAAATTTGGCGGTAGCAGCTCACATAATAATTTACAACCCTATATTACGTGCTATTTTTGGCGTCGCACAGCTTAAACTGTCCTTCGCCAGAAATAACATGTGGTATAGGGCTGAATATTGGAGTGCGCATTACCACTACCCGTATTGTGTGTTTCGCCCACGATAGGGATATCGTTAAATTGCGTGTTTGATCCCCAGACGTATGCCGAGGGCGCGAGCCAGTTACCTGAACCAGTCCCAGTAGCCGTCCAAGCATTTTTGAACCTGAGGTTTTTTATACCATGACTATGTAACGGCATCTGTGCTACGCTCAATGTTACAGACTTAACACCTCCAGTTTTATTAACAGTGTTAAACTCACTCTCGCCAGTATTTACCCCAACTGGCACTCTTCCAGCACCCCATGTTACCCATGTACCACCGTAAATTTCTGCAACCTTTGCTGCAGTGTCCAGAGTTGTAGACATGATAACCTGGCCAACATGCGTAGGCATAAGGGGTTGATTCTTAGCATAAATTGCCGTCTTGGCTGACAAGTTATTCGCGGTGACGTCATCAGTCAATTCCGCTGCTGTACCATAGATTTTGCCAGCTACTTCTAGCTGTCCGTTATTTCCCTTTAGCAAAGACTTCTCTGGTCGTTTGCCGACAGACACGCGCCCATCATCACCAATAAAGAACTTTGGAATCCCCATTGATAGCACAAGACTAACTGTGGTAGTTGTGAACTCATCTGTTGCGCTGACCTCAATATCCCACTGTGAGCTGTTATCAAACGTCTTTGCTAAGTTACTGGTCTCCCAAGCACCTTCTTTTATTACGACAGGTCGCACCTCCCAACTACTCCACTCACTACTAGAAGATTTCTTATAGCGGTATTTGATCACAAGGGAGTTTTTCGCAACACCATCAATAACAACAGGTGCGTAAGTGCCTTTGATGGCGAGTGTAGAACTTGCCTCAAAGCCATTCTCGCGGGTAATATTGGCGGCAATCGTAGGCTCACTCCACGGATATACCATCACATCTTTAGCTACCTGCGTAGCGGATTGAAGCGCGTCGACCGCTAAAACAGCAAGCACTAGCGTCGAAGTTTGAGTTGGCGCCGACAAGGTTTTACTCACATCCTCCGTATCCGAATAATCCATGAAGTAATTCTGACCACTAAATGCGATGTTGTAGCCAGACATAGCAGTATTTTGATTGCCAGTGGCTTTTTCTTCTATGGGAATCGTAACGATTGGTATAGATTGGCATTCGATAAATACTTGATCACTACCAGTAAGCGCAGTAACTTTAGCATTATCGTCTCGAAACGCGAAATCTTTGAAGTTTGGTGCAGCATGTGTGCTCAATGTGCTGAAAGTCAAAGATTTAGTGGACGAATCGCCAGCCGAAGTCGTTAATTTAGCTTGCACTATAATGCTTTTACTGGAAGGTAAATTGGGGATTGTAAATGACCCAGAGGTTGCGCTGGCAGTACCTGCGTCAATCCAGTTACTGTAGCTACTTCCGTTATCAATCGAGTACCGGTATTTTAGGGTGCGTGTTAATGCTCCGCCATCAGACTGTCTCGACCAACCAATTGTCGCTTTGACCGTATTGTATGTACTATATACCTGCGAGCTTAGTCTTAATGTTGATAGTGGTGGACACGGGGTTGTGAATGTCGGCCCCTGAAATCGAGAATCTAATGCACCATTGGACGCGTAAACGCCTGTATGGTAAGTCTTATTACCGATTATCGTAAAACTGTCGCCAAACATGGTCGAACTATTCGTCACGGTAGTCGTTGCGCCGTTTGCAAGACCAGAATTCTGCCGTGCTGGCACGCCAGCAGTATAGGCTTTTTCTAAGATTTTGAGTTCAAGGTTTTTATTGGTATTTGGTGTACCAAATGAAGCTACGCCTACTTTGGCAGTTACGGAGTTATAAGTTTTGCTTATCACATTGACGTATCCGCCTGATGGTGCGACGTACCCATCTGGCACACTAAACCCAGTCGAACCAGACCCGTTGAGATTTGTTGAGGCTGCGCCGCTAGTGGCCCAAGAGATTGTAATGTTGCGAGCTGAACCGCTGAAGGTCTTGCTAGCCGTTAGAATTGGACCTTGCCAAACATTTTGCTGTCCGCCAGCGACTGTTACAGCACCAGAACCTGATGTGGTTGTTCCATCAATAGTGATAGATCGGCTAACATTACTATCGTAGGTCGATCCACTATAGTTATTGGTACGCCGCATGTAGAGCTTGGCGGTAACGGTAACGTTTCCACCACTTTTGCTCGTAATGATCTCTAAACCACCCTGAATATACGAGTTGGCGGTATTTGCAATTGCATAATCAACTGACATATTTCTCCTTATTCTTAATCCGTTGGAACGAAAGCCCAGCCGTCTCTTTGAGGTACGATTTTAATTGGCGGCATACTAATCTCCCTAGTAGCATTAATTTCCGGGGTTACAAGACCGCCGTTTGTGAGTGAACTAATAATGTTGCTGCCATCTTTCGTATAGAGCCCCTGCGAAGTAAGTTGGCTACTAGTATCATCGGTAGTCGTAGAGCTGACCTTAACGCCCTGAATGTCGACTTGCGTCTGGGTATTAGCCAGCTCACCATTCGCCTGAGTCCACTGCGAACGATAATCACCAACTGCCAGCATCATATCAGTCACGCTAAGCTCAGATTCATCACTGCCAAACACAGTGATGACAAGTACGGAGCTTTTTGGCAAAATCTTCTCTATTGTGTACTCGTTGTAAATCGGGGCTTCGCCGTTGGGAACTTCAATCTTCCAATCGCTATAACCATCCGTGATGATGATTGAACCCTCGCCAGCAGCAGTTTTGCGAATCCGGCACGAGAACGTATAATAGGTTTTGTTATCTTCAGCAATATCTGCCGAGTCAGCCTTAACACTCACAGTTTGAGCTATCGATTTATTTTTAAGTCGAATAACCTGTCCTGACAATGAACCAAAACTTGCCGCTTCGGCGGACGGTAAGACCTCAATTTTGCCGTCGTCAGATAATGTCCAAAACGTATATGACCCGTCCGCGTCCTTAAAGTAAAAGGCGGAGTTTCTAATGAGATTGTTGCCTCCCGAGCTTTGCACGGAGGTGATGACTGAGGAGATGTTTTGGTTGATCTGAGTAAAATTATTATTTACTTCGCCCTCAAAGATCTGTTGCTCTTCAACAATAGAGTCAATCCTTTGGTTTTGTTTATCAACTTTAATTTCGGTGTTGTAGAGCGTCTTAGTGATGCCGCCAGCTAAAGCATAGTTAGTTTGAGTTTCGTCTGGCGTAACCGCTTTAATGACTTCCTTAATACCGCCTCCACTAAAAACTAATTTTATTTCCGTAATTACGGATTCCCAATCATTTTCTCCATCAGTAACTAGGATACGATCCCCAAATTCGTACCATCCGTGCCCTTCGGTGGTTGCATCGATAGGAGTAAAGGCAAAATTTTTAACGGTATCTAGAATCGCTGGAGCGAGGCGTTCGCGGGCGTCATCCAATATCTCATTGTTGGCAAGCTTCAGTTCCGTGAGCCCGTTGCTCGCTATACTTTCATCATCCGACAAGACAATATTGTCTTCTTGCGGCGTGCGCGCGAGAACGACGGAATTTATTGGTCCATAAAGCGGCAATCTTTTGATGTCCAATAAATTATCATAGGAGAGGACGTCAATAGCTTCAGCAAGTGGAGGCTTAATAAACTCCAACCTATCATTGTGCATACGACAAGTTGTACCTGTTGCCCCAGCAATCTCTGCTAGAATGTTGCGGTAGTTGGTTTCAGAAATCTTTTCGTATAAATCCTCCTCGATAAGGTAGTCATAATTTGCCAGAGTTGACATATCGGTTCCCAATTCAACACCAATTCGTTTTGCTACCTGTTCAGCTAATGATCCGACAGTGCACTTCCACTCAATGTCGCTAACTGCATATGGTAAGTCGGCTGCCGCACCTATCATGTCGTAACCTCTACAGGTTGTTGTGCCAGTTTTTAGGTCAACTTCTTGTTCGTTAATTCTAAAAATACCATAGTCTATCTCGTTCCACTCGCTCGGATTGGTGCTTATTTGCGCCTGTAAGGTGGGTCTAATGTCGGAGTCAACTAAGTTTACGTCTGTGCCGATTAACCGTATCACAATTGCTTTGGCGGCAGTAGAGAATAAGCTGCCAATTGTCTCAATTTCCACTGATACTAACGAATCGCTTGCTCGAAATACTCGATGATCACCATTAACCTCAGTTAGATACATGCCAATCATCTTAACGGGCTGGCGCATAGCTGTCTTGAATCGTTCACTAGCGTTAATCATCTAGCTTCTCCTCGATATTGGGATCAGGCTAACAGAAAAGCCTTTGAATAAGCCTCGTCTTTTATCGAGCAGCTCCAAGCTATAATCATTACGATAATATTGCGCCGTAATCTCTTGCCCAGTTCCGAGATGATAGTAGGTGACATCGAAAAATGGCTGCGCAAGCTGATTATATATCTGTGTAATTTCTGCTTGAGTCAATCCGTCTATAAACTCCAGCTCAATTTTAGGATACTCGCCCAAATAGGACGCACGTACGTCGCCATTCATATTACGCTCGGCATCTTTCCATAGCAGGTTAGAACCAATTCGGTACGCTTTTAATCCAATAACTTTTTGCCCGTTGATTTTTAATAAGTCGCCGTCAATTTTCATCTCAGAGTTTTCCCTGCGCTTTCAGTCGCTCAACTTTCTCATGAATATATGAGTTACCACCAAGCTCTGGACTAGTATATCTACCGTACACTTCGTAAAAGCGCTCCAATTCTATTTCATCAATAGCTTGCCCTTGTTCAACGTCTGCCAGAAAACGCACTAGGAAGTTTTTGCACGAACCAAGCTCATTCGCCTTGACCGCGTCTTTTAAGTTGCTTATTTCTGAAGTCATCGGCGTCATTTCTGAAGAGATCGCAGTTTTAACGATTTCACTGATTTCATTGTGTCGATTTCGTTTGAAGATTTTATGAACCTTAATGCCGAGACCTACGATTACGCTTAAAACGCCTATGGCGCCAGCTACCCAGACAATAATCTCCCAGACCTGTCCTAACGTGACTTTATCCATGCACTATTTCCTATGTTCAATAATGTCACCAGCATACAATCCCACGCCAGTTGACGAATGCCAGCCATCATACACAGATTGACCGGGTTTGATCTTAGTAGAGAACCATGTGCGAGCATAAGCGTCCATAGCCTCACCATAAACTGCCTTACCTTCACAACGAGCCATAATCTTTCCCATAGTGTCACCAGAAACTACTTTGAGCTTTGAACAGTCAGTAGCAGTATTTGTAGGCGTACTATCAGGCGTTGTAGGAGCTTGTACGGCTGTTTCTGGCTCATAATTACCTGGCACGACCCATACCCAACCGTCAATGTTCATGTTGTGCGTAGCAACGGTAAGCGGAGCATAGTTCGCATCCTCAACCATTGCTGTATTTTCTCCGGTGGAATACAAATAGAGTGCCGTATGACCATAGGTAGTATTAAACCCTCCTGATCCAATCGCACCCTTTACTGGCTGATCGATATACTTAAACCCATAGTTCTTCACGAGCCAAGCAGCGATATCTTTACCGTTGACTGGCCCGTAGTCGAGATGAGCTGTTGAGTAAACGCTCTTGCCAGTTGCGAGATAGGCTGTGTAGCGTGAGCATTGATACGGTGAGGCACCCGGGGCTAGCCTACGTGAGAGAATGTCGTCAATCGTGACATAGAATCCTTGTCCAGTAGCTTCCTCGTCATTCTCGGCAATAGTCTGTTCATCGGTCGGAGCATCTTGGTTCATTAAGCGAGCGAGCGCCGCTTTGGAGTCTTCAATAAAATCCAGCGTAGATTGATCAATTTTGGCGTTCTTCCCATCAAGTGTAATGCTTCCATCTTCTGACGGCGTGCCAATAGCTAAAAATACGCCACATATGCCTACGAATGCTAGAAAAATAAGGAAGGCAATATTATTACCGAGATTTTTCTTTAACTTATTTATCATCGTTTTTCTCCTTGTCTGCACTATTCTTTTGTCCAGTAACACCCAAGAAGTAGATGTTGATACCACCGGAGAACAATAAGGCAGT
>CAOZKB010000008.1 GCA_948571325.1 uncultured Candidatus Saccharibacteria bacterium
GGTTTCCCCTCAAAAACCCAGCCAAAATTCTCATTGTCGCTATAATCCGCGGCAAAGGCCGCTTCAATCTCGGCTTCGTCGTAACCGACACCCGCCAAGCGTTCCTTAATATCCATGATGTTTTCCCCTGGTAACACGGTAAAACTAAAAACATTCTGGCCATTACCACCAGCTACTAGCCGTGAGATAATTTCATCCATATCCATTGATTTGTTTAGTTCGTATTCACCGGCTTTAATAGTGCCATCAGCGGCATATTTGAGACGATAATGCAACTGGAAGATAATTGAATTACGGATAATCCCAGCATTTTTTAGATTGAGGGCAATTTCGCCAATGCTTTCGCCATCATGCACGGTAAAAGTGAGTTTGCGACAGGGTTCCACTGTAGCATCTTCTTCCTCGCAATCGACGTCGGTATAAATAGCTTGAATATTATAAAGATAAAAAGCGTAAGCTGCGCCGCAGCCTAAGGCCAAAGTGAGTAAAATAACGAAAATTGCCGTGGCAAGATGATGCGTACGGGGAGGTTTAGCGCCTTTGACAGATTTGTGGCGCGCAGCCGCGGCTTTAGAAGTAGGCTTACCGCCACCGTGCTGTTCAAGAAAGTCCTGCAGAATGATTGCAGCAGCTTCAGAGTCAATATCACCCTTTTGATAACCTTTTTTGCGTTTTTTGAGACGTTTTTCGGCTTCAACGGAAGTTAAGCTTTCATCCTGAAAACAAATTTTAGCGTCTGGAATAGCTTTTTTGAGTTCATTAGCAAAAGCGCGAACGTATTTACTCTGTCTAGTCTCCTCGCCAGAATTATTACGTGGCAAACCTAGAACAAAACTCTGAATATCCCAGGCGCGAGCCAGCGAGGCAATTTTATTAAATTCATTACCATCCACCTCAACGGCAGAATACGGTACTGCTACACGAACGTTAGAGTCAGCCTTAGCTACACCAATGCGTTTAGTGCCGACATCAAGGGCAATGATCTTCACTTTAGTGCTCTCCCTCAACGGTCAAATCAATGGTAACTTTATTGGGGTTATTTGGTACGGAGCTTACCCAAAAGAAGGAAGGCTTAATATCTACTGTACTTACACCAGTAATCGATTTTAGCCGCGACTGCACTTCACCAATCTTCTTACCTTTGGACTGCTCGAGAATTTCTTCTTCGGTGACGGTCGGACCTGTTTCAGTAGTAGCTTTGAGACGGGCAGACTCCTCAATACTGGTAAAACGCTCGAAATATGGTTCACCGAAGGAGTAAATCCGCTGGTCGCTAGCAAGTTCGGATTTAGCCTTAATAAACTCCTCAATCTTAGCCCTATCTACGACGTAAACACTATAACTATTAACGGCGGTCAGAGTAGCTTTTTCGGCCTCAGAACCAATACCAGGATTTGACTCGGCATCCTTAGTATCGACGGCGTAGCTCGGTTCAATTACTAGCTGATCGTCTTCAACTTCATCATAGAGAGTCTCCTTGCCAGCCTCAATATCCTGCGCACCAAGTTCCTCTTTTGCCTTATCAACATCTGAGCGACTAACAACAGTGACCATTTTGGTTGAGCCACCAGAGAAAGCAGCGGAGTTGCTAACCATATTGCCGCCAAAAGTACTCCAGGAACTATTAGCCGAGACGTTAAATTCCTCGCCAGAATTTTGTGCTTCTAGGCTGACATTAACGCTGATTTTACAGGTTTTGTTCAGATTAGCGGGCGAAAAAGTGAGATTGCCGCCGTCACACTTGATGATCGAGTCGACACCATTCCAACCGGCTGAAGCGCCACTTGTGGCAATGAAAGTCTTACCGCCAGTAGTGAATTTACTCCCCTCAGCAATGCTGATTTCATAACCTTTTTCGTCGACGTTTTTTAATACAAAGCTGGCGCTTACGGTTACGGTACCTTTGGCTTTTTCACCCCTGTCTTCTTTGCCGGTCGCGTCGAATTCGGTGGATTTTTTCTGCTCATAAGTAAGCTGCTCAGCGTAGAATTTACCTTCTGAGACGTTTTCGTCGGCGGGATTAGTAGTAAAACTGATATTTTCGGCGAAATTATTGGAGGTAGTACTGATAGCAACAATAATATCGACCGCTGGAGCAAAAACTAGCGCCCAAACTAGTAAAATGATTAACAAAACACCAGAAACAGCGCCAATGATGATCTTTACGCGATTTTGTTCGAATTTGGAAGTTTTACCGTCTTTACCGGCTTTGGCAGAGTTTTTGCCCTTTTTATTACCTTTTTTGGAGTCTTTAGAGCCTTTTTCAAGCGATTCTTCATCTAACTCGATACTATTAGCGCTTTTGCCATTTGACCCCGCAGAATTGCTGTTAGAAGCCTCTGAGGGCATTTTAGAGGCACTTTTCGCGCTTGTGGGCTGATTACCGGCTTTAGCAGCGTTTTCTTCAGCTTTTTCATCAATCAGATCTTCGGAAGCAGCAGAAGCTTTAACGCTTTCCTCGGTAGGCACTACGGGACGAGATTGCAGCGTCTTCGCCACAGGAATCTTCGCAGCCATGGCCAGTTTAAGCAGAGCAGGATCGGCCGTGACGATAACGGCAACTTTATCGCTCTCTTTGGCGGCTTTTGCGACCAATTTCATATTCACCGCACTGCGGAGAATAGTCGTCTTCTTGGGAGGGACCAAGGCGACGAGTTTTTGTTCTGCCCGTTGGAGTTTAGTAAGGATATCGGTAATATCATCCTCCGGCTCCAAATAAATAACTTCCTTATTCATATACTACAAATATAACATAAAAGTTCTTGCTTGTGCTAAAAATCGTGCGGATAGTTAGCGGGCGAGGCAACGGATGGAATAACCATTGATCCGGTAATTATTATCCGAAGACCAGAATAGGTTACCGTCTTGGGCGTGGGCAATAAATGACTGTGTATTGCTTAATATGCTTGAGGCGCGTAGTCCGGCCGTATTGCCCAAATATCGAAGTCCGCCGGTATGTGCTAGACTTATTATTTCTGCCAGCAATTGGTAATTTCCAACCTTTAGGGCAAATTGAGCTTGAGGTAGAGACTAATTGGTTGACGCTGGTGATTTGTGAATCTGCGATAGTTAGATTATTACCGGTGCCTGCCGTGGCCGCCCCGTAGGTATAATAATTGCCGATGAGATAATGTGCGTCGTAACGTTTAGTTTGGCTGTCGACGGCTACGTATCCACTATAATTGTCCCAGGTTAAGTTATCACTGGCAGTCATAGCCGAGGACCATCCACTAGAGACATCTTGAAAATTTTGGCAACTGGAGCAATGCTGGCAGTCTGGTTTGCATCGGTATTGACCATAGACGTAGTACCATCTGCAGTATTAACATACAGACTATAGCCAGCATTGCTCGACGAAGCTACGCGTATGGCCACTGTAGTTGCCCCAAAGCTACCTTCTGCCGTAGGTGTAAGGTCTATATCTACATTTGGCGAAATAGCTAGCGCTATACTATCAGTAGTACTAATGCGAGATTCTACAGCATTAGTACTACTAGTTACTATAGGTATTACCATGCACAAAATTAACAAAGTTAGACCACCACATGATATTAATCCTACTATACGCCACGAGGACCCTAGCGTCATTAGTCTAACTTGATGAGCTTTGTTGATTTTGTGCATGAGGTACCTCCTTGTTTACTACTATTTTTGGCGTGCAAAAAACTAGACCGCCCAACATACCATAGAGTAGTTAAGCTTAAGCCATACTCATTGCAGTGTCAAAGACTTCTTCTTTGTCGCCAACTACGGTCCTTACGGACCTAGTTGTCGCCAAAACAAAAAGCGACACCGCAAGGTGTCTCATTTCCATTCATAACTGCTTAGTGTATTGCTACGCAATAGTGAGCAACTATTTATGCGATGTCGCCAAACTGGCTCACCGAATATAGCAACACTAAATACTAAACAATTCGTAATAAAAAGAGCAGTTAAAATTATGAAAATGAGACATCGCCATTATATCACAAAATCATAACCAAATTGTAAAATCCCCACGGCGAACTTCAAAGCATCCTGAGCTTAAACTTAAACACTTCAAAAACATCAAATCTTTTGCTAAGTCTCCACCAATTCCAAATTTCCTCTTGACAAAAACCATCATCCGTGCTATTATAAAGGACAAGGCGCTAGTTCCGCTAGGAGCCGTTAGTTTTGATTGCCTAAAATGTCTAAAATTGTTAGCTTTTTATCCCAGATTTCACTAAAATGGGCCAAAATTCGTTAATTTTAAGATTATATGGCATTATGGCAACAATCAAAACTTTAGCACATTATCAATTTGTGGTGCAAAAATCAAAGGAGGGAAATAGAATGTTAAAAATTTCAGAAAACTCAGCAACTTCAGCTACATCGACAGCTCCAACAATCATCCAAACAAGCGCACTCGACGAGCCTAGAGTCAGTGAAGATCCTACGAATAAGAATCAGCTGATGGAAGCACTCCGATTTTACTTACTCGTCTCCACGCTACAAAATAAAATCCGCAGCGGTTGGGATGATAAGCATTGGAATGTCACTGCCAGTCGTCTGGAGAGTGTCGCTGAGCATTGTTTCAAGGCTTGCATTCTAGCTATTAGCATTTACGCAACTGGTGACAAGCGATGTGCTGATATCAACATCTGTCGCGTTATGATCATGCTCATCTTACATGAGATTGGTGAGGCGCTTATTGGCGACATTACGCCTTTCGATGGTATTACGCCAACGGAAAAAGCCCAAATCGAGACTCAAGCGGTTATTGATGTTACCGGTAATCTCTCTGCTAGAGAACGTATTATCGATATACTCACCGAATTTGAGGCACGTTCCACTGAGGACGCAAAATTTGCTCATCTATGTGATAAACTTGAAGCAGATTTGCAGGCCAAAGTTTATCAAGACCAGGGTTATTTTCATCCGCTCGGCCAAGAAGGTAATGATTTCTTAGCCAGTACTCCAGAGGCGCAACAAATCATCGCTAATGGCGCCAAGACGCCTTTTGACCTTTGGTATGAGTATGACAAACATCGTTATCAGGATGCTCCGCCGTTTGCTGATTTGCTTGATCTTGCTCGCGATAATGATCTTGCCGATTTGCTGGTCGATTACCTCGCGCCACATAAAGTGCAATCATAAAACATCACGCACCATGCTTTTCTGCAGAAAAGGCTCCCCAGATTCTGGGGAGCCTACTTCATTTACCGAGATTTTTTCCTAAATCTTCTCAATAATAAACATCCCCCTACATCACCACCGCAAACTTATTCTTCCCCCGCTTCACCAGTGCCACCTGATCAATCGGCGTATCTTCTGCCACCTTTACGCCATTCACTGTAATCGCTCCCGCCGTCGCAAGCTTTCTCGCTTCGCCTTTACTAGCGCAGAGCCCAGTCTTGACCGCAATATCAAACAACTTCTCGCCCATCTGTCCCTTTGCCAAATAATTCCCAAATTCCACGATTTCTTCACTGCTTAATTCCTGCAAATTCCCTGCAAACAGTCTCTCACTCAAGTTAATCACCGCTTCAGCTGCATCTTTACCATGCACTACTTCAGTTGCACCCTTAGCCAAGGCCTTCTGTGCCACCCGCGTCCCCGGATTTGCTATCTGTTCGGCCATAATTGCCTCCACCTCCGGCTTCTCTAGCAGAGTATAAATCTTCAGCAGATACTCCACGGCCTCATCCGACTGGTTGATCCAGAACTGATAAAAGTCAAAAATCGAAGTTTTCTCACTCGCCAGCCAGATCGCATTGCCCTCTGATTTACCAAATTTTCGCCCCGTCGCTGGGTCAATCACTAACGGTGTCGACCAGACATCTGCCTTAGCATCCTCTAAGCGTTTAATCAAATGAATCCCGCTCGTGCAATTCCCGTATTGGTCTGCCCCACAGAGTTGCATCGACACCCCATATTCTCTATACAAATGCAAAAAATCATAACCTTGAATCAAAGTATAAGAAAATTCCGCGTAAGAAATCCCACTACCGCCTTCGCCGATTCGATTCTGCACAAATTGTCGGTCAAGCAGTTGCGTCATCGAAAAAGCTTTCCCCACCTCGCGCAGAAAAGTCAGATAATTCATATCCTTAAACCAGTCATAATTATCTACCATCACGGCATCTTTACTACGAATAACATTTTCTACTTGTTGCTTAATGCGGGATTTATTGTATTCTACTTCTTCGAGAGGCTTCAAATCACGCTCGCCATTATCCTTTGGGTCGCCAATCTGCCCAGTTGCTCCCCCCACCAGAAGATACGGCTGATAGCCATGCCGCACAAAACATGCACACATCATCAACGCCGCTAAATTTCCAATTGTCAGGGAATCAGCCGACGGATCCGCCCCCCAATAAAACTTCTTATTCTCCCGCGTATCTAATTCCGCCGGATCCTCAATCGACGTTTCTGCCTTAAACCCCCGCCATAGTAATTCTTCCGATAATTTCATACCTATATTATACTCCATTCTCTCTGTTTCTCCAACCATCCCATCGTTCCTCGCAGATTCAGGCTCGTTCCCTCTTGACAAAATACTTAAGCTGTGCTACAATTAAACTAAGCCTTTGCAAAGGTCTAGTTTTGCACGTACCTTTATAATTAAAAACCTCAATTAGACCCTTTGCATAAGCGTTAAATCACTTAGTAACCCAGCAATCAAAAATCATTCAGAAACAGGAGGGAATAAAAATGATTATGCTTGACGTAAAACAATTATCGAAGTTATATTTTGAGACGGCGAATCGCAATCTAGTCAGTGGGCTTAATTCATATGAGATTGAGTACGTGATTGTCGAAGAGCTGTTGTTTGAAGAACGTGGTCTGGTAATCCAAGATTTTCAGGGTATTCAAGATGGTATTTTGAACATCGTACCGAGTGATCCAATACTTGCGGCATCATTTGTTCAAATTACTGATATGCCTGGATTTTGGTCGAAGGATCAGCATAATTTCTTAATGAACTATCCGGCAATCGCCAGAGGTGAATCTAACGATACTATCGGACATTGGGATTTATACCAAATGAAGATTTTCCCCGACAGAATAGGATTATCATTTTCTGATTCTAGTGGACATAGGGATTACGAAATCTCTATTGAGTCCATGAAGGGTGCTTTATGTTTTTCGACTAAGGATAAAGCAGAAAAAACACTCCAACTGTGTGCCGGTTTTGATTCTAGCACGCAGCAGTGCGAGGTGACCATTCAGCGACAAACGCCGAATCCAGTTAATGCCTACGAAGAAGTGCTATTTCAACTTTTTTATAATGATGATCATGCAGTGGTGTGCAAAAGTTTTTATCCAAAGCAGCTCTTCACATACAAAGTTGCCGAGAAACTAATGGCCCATGCTTTATCGCAGAGTTATTGCTATGATTACACCGAATTTTAAAGGAGGGAACTAAAATGATTGGATTTTATACTAAAGGCCAAGCTCGTGGCAAAGTGATTGGTAAAAACATCAGGATTCAAGAGCGGTTCAGTACTGTTCACCAGCAATGTATTTATATACGTTACGGTGATGCAGATATCAGCGTTTACGCACGTCTTCGCAATACCGAGGCAAGCGCCACGGACGAATCTCAGAGGGCGCCAGTTCTTCTTCCGGAGTTACCAGTGATTTTTCCTTGGAAGCATATTGATGGTATCATTGAGAATGCCGTAGTGGAGGACATGTCGTTACCGGGATCGGAGCAGATCAAATTTTTCCTGCAATATCAGGAAGTTATGCGAGGAGGCGAAGCTGTGAAGCGCCAACTCGGCTGGTATCCCAGTGGAGCGCGTATTTACATTGATCATATCGCACTGCTATATTGTAATTCGCATGTAGCTTGCTCGGAGATGCAGGTTAATATTGGTCGCGGACCAGTTATACTGCAGATTGAGGATTACGGCCTTGAGCTTCTTTGTGAAAATCAGGGCGATAACCCAATTTCTCAGTCCACCTCGGCGCAGATTTATATTAGGGGTAAGCGAGAAAATACGCGTATCATGGAGCTAACTCGGGACCCTTATAGTTCCGATGTTATAGTGAGTCGTTACTACCGCAACGCCAATATGACCGAAGCAAAAATGTGCCGACACCTTGATAATCACAGGTTAGACGGGGCTTTGGCCGCTTACTATCGATATGATCTGTGAATAAGGAGGGGCTTAATATGTTCCACCAAATCAGAACTCAAGTTCAGCAGCTTCTAGGTCAAGATAATTCTGGTCACGATATGGCGCATATTGATCGAGTTTTAAGTCTATCCTTGCGCTTTGCAACCAGAGAAAACGCTAATCAAGATGTCGTTGCACTCATTGCCTTGTTGCATGACGTCGACGATTACAAAATCTTCGGCGCGGAGAGCGCGCAAAATTTAACAAATGCTAGTAGCATTTTGGAACAAGTTACTTGTTCCAAGGACGACGTTAAGCGCCAAGTTCTCAGCGCTATTGGTGCTATCGGTTACGGCAAAAGGCTCGATGGTCTTCAGCCGGCCACGCTGGAAGGCAAAATTGTCTCCGATGCTGATATGTGTGATGCGCTCGGCGCCACCGGGCTCTTTCGTCTTTATCGTTATAATCTGGCTCATGGCTATCCGGTGTTTGACCGAGGATTTTATCCCAGCCTGGACATGTCCACGGCGGAGTACGCCGCCACGCGCAAAAGAACCGTTATCAGTCATATGTTCGAAAAACTCTTGCGGCTCAAAGACCTTATGCTGACTGATTCTGGCAAAGCCGAAGCCGCTACGCGGCACGAGATTATGGTTGAGTTTCTCTATCATTTCTTCCGAGAAGAGAATGCTCCGGAGTGGATCGACTATTTGACCAATTATCTGCAGAAACAGCAAGTATAACGGTCTAATTGGACTATGATCTTAGGCTACATAAAACTTCCATAGCCCAAGGTTCTCAATGTTAAGCCCCGCTAATCCTAGCGGGGCTTTCTCATGCTATAATAGTCCTAGCTAAATGGAGTTAATATGACAAAAACCAATCCCCAAACCACTTCAAAAATCGCCACGCCAGAGCACCCGACGGAAGACGCTTATGCTTCCAAAAAACCAGACCACAAAAAACCAGATTACGACGAACCTAGAGTTCATAAACGTGTTCTCGCCTTTGACATTGACCAGACCCTCAATATCGCCAAAACTCCCATTCCTCCTGACATGGCGCAAACTCTTCGGCAATGCCTTCAGCATTTCGAGATTTGTCCAATTTCTGGGCAAAAGTTCGAGCAATTTCTCCTCCAAATCGTTGAGCCACTGCAGGTGGCTGGCGGTACTCCGGCCGAGCTTGCGCATCTACATCTTTTTGTGGCTCAGGGCACGCAGTATTATCGCTATAATTCTCAATCTAATGATTCTCCTAATCAGCCCGCAGCTTGGCAACAGATTTATAATTATCCCCTCTCTGAAGCGGATGTTGTAAAAATTACAACGGTATTAGAAGAATCCGCCAAAGAACTCGGCTTCTGGGAAGCCGACCGGCTCAAACCGGGTGACCAAATCATCGAAAATCGCCTTTCTCAAGTCACTTTTTCTGCTCTTGGTCAAGCCATGGGTACTTCGGAAAAATACGATTGGGACCCTGACATGAAGAAGCGCCAAGCTATCGTCGCCAAATGCCAAGCCAAGCTCCCCGACTTCCTCTACGAGATTGGCGGCACCACCTCAATTAACGTCGCTGCTCCCGGCATGAACAAAGCTTTTGGTATTAAACATCTCCTCGACCAGCTCCACGTTGCCAAAACCGAGATTCTCTACTTTGGCGACATGACTCAGCCTGGCGGCAACGATTATCCCGTGGTCGAAATGGGCATCGACACTATCACCGTCCGTTCGCACGAGGATACACTTTATGCCTTGCAAGGTATTCTCGGCCTCATCGGTGTCACGATATAAAAACTCCCCAGCCATTATCGGCCGGGGAAGTCATCAATTTATTCCGTTCAGTTTCAGGCTCCGCTGTTTTAACTGTTCACTCCAGTTAGACACCGCCCCGCAAAACAGCATATACTCAACATTCAGATCCTTTGCTCTCATTTTGCGCTCATTCGTCAATTGCGCCTCCAGGATTGCCACTCTGTCCGCTTGTAGAGATGTCGCTGTAATCGAGGTGCCGTCATTACCTGTGGGATTTCGTAAGATTTTATAACTCGGATCCGTCGAAAATCCCCTCTGTACATATTCAATCACGAGTGCATCTCTCGGCACGACATCCCAAGCATCTACACACGCCACCGTGGCGTCAATAAAGCTACTAGCTTTATTGTTATCGATATTACGAGGCTTCAGCAGTCGACCATACGCATCAATTACGAAAGTCATTACACGGTACAATCCATCATCATAATGCTCACGCTCGATAGGATTAAAGTTTTTCGACTTCTGGGTGGGCTTAGATGCCGACTCAAGTTGGACGACTACCTGTCCCCCAAGAACATCCTTGACTTTTTCCGAAGCGCTTTCGCTGCCGAATATTCTGTCGAACTGCTCCTGAATCAGCTTCTGCCGCTTTGGTATTTCTTCTGAAAATTCGTATACTGAGCTGTCTTCGCGGTACTTGAAGCCAATTGGCAGGATGTAATAATCCCAATACCAATAATCTACTCCCCGCTCGTCTTTCTGCTCGGCGAGTTCTGCCTGCCCTAGATAGTAATGATTTGCTAGTTGCTTAATCTTAGACTCCACTTCGTGTGGCCTTTCAGTAGTTTGTCTATCGGCAATCAACAAAAAACGCACCTCTTTCGGATTCATCGTCAGTGTAAAATGCATTACATCGGCTTCACGAGTGTCCTTCATAATTCGCGACCCAAAGCACACTCGGCTAGTCTTGCTGAAGCCCGAGTATAAATCGCAGATCAACTCACTAAATTTTAGACCGACGGTCTGATTGTAGTACCCCTTACGGGTTTTAAATAGCGGTACTTCCCAATCATCCAAATGGAAAATTACATTTGGCTTGCCTAGATTACCGATATTCTTTCCGCAAATTCGTACAGTTAGACCGCCCATTTCTGAAACCGTTGTGTGGTAGCCGTAAAATCCTTTAGCTTTCGCCAAGTCCTCTAAAACTTTCGTTTTCATCTCTTTTCCTCCTATCCATCGTCGACGCCAGCGGGGAATTAACCCACGGGCGCACAGATTTCGAAACCAAAAACTGACCAGATTTTCAGGTACTACCCCTGCTGTCCTGCCAGCTTTCCACTACAGATACAGCCTAGCAAGAGGCTCATACTACCATTGTAGCACACTTTATTATTTTTGTCAAGAGAAAATTACCACTCAAAAAAACACGCCCCAAAAATTACCCCCCAAAAAATATTCCCCAGATCACTCCGGGGAATAATGTAAAATCGACAAGAATCATAAATGACTGCTAGTAACTACTCAATTACTGGTGATTCCAGCACCTTTGGTGCCGCGTCGTCTGAAGGCGACTGCAATGTTTTGACCAGTTTATAAAACTCTGTCAGTGCCGCCTCTTCATCGGCTTTATACTTCTGTAAATCTTTTACGCAATCCTTTAGCCGTACTGCCGAAAGGGCATATTTAGTAGTATCGTACTTGCGATGTAATCCATCAATACTACAATGCGACGGTAGTCTTACGGTTACTTCGTCGCCTGCGATATGCATCCAGCCTTTTAAATCTTGTACCATAGGATGTAGTTTTGCAAACAACGGTGCAAATTTCTGCCAATTTTCTCCTACAGTGATCATAGAGTCCAGGTATTCACGCAAAGTTTTATGGTCGGCAATACGTTTAGTCTTCTCTGCTAATTGTTTGTAGCTGTCGTCCAGTAATGGTTTTACCGCCTCAAACTCCAGCTTATTCACATTGCAGTACGGTATTTCGACAAACGATAAGGCTGCTACTTCGCATCGACAGTATTTTTCGTTCAGCTCGTAGGCTTCGATTTGGAGGTTCTGATAATATTCCTGGGCAGCTTCGTAATCTGCCAACGTCTGAGCGTAACATTTCCATTTCATTGCGAATTGTTCTTCCCGTCGCTGCAGGCTCTCGTAGTATCTCGGAAGCAGTCTCCCCAGTGAACTCTTATCTATTGGTAGCACAATGTAGTCGATGCCTTCTTTACCGCCATTAGAAGTGATTTTCAAGAAACTTATCGCTCCAAATACATCTTTAGCTATCTCCTCGGTGATTCCGCGAGTGCTACTCTCTGCGCCACCCCATTTTACCATGATTAGAAGATGCCGATATCGTTCTGGCTCATAATGTGGCGCCAAGTGAAAGACTTGGGTATCTTCTTGCTGATATGCCTGAAAAATCGGACACAATTTATAAAGCTTACATAGATCTTCGCAACAACTCGTGTCGTTGCTACCTAACGCACCGTAGGCGAAACTAAAACTAGTACCGCAGAAATCGTTCGCTATCCGCTCGGATAGCGATGAACTAATTAGTTCATCAAATAACCTTAATGGATGACGTAAAAATCCATCCTTATTATAGTGCAGCCTATAGTCAGATGCCATAATCAGGCGAATCGGTGCCGCATACTGTCCCGACATCGTCCAGCTCAGGCTGTCTTCCACCAGGCAGCGTTCCATTGATTCGCCCACTAGCTGTGTCATAATCTTCTCGGCATCATCTGACGAGTGGAAGTTATCTAGTGTTAGTATCTCGTCTGGCTGATAATCTTCGTAAATCGACTCCATCACCTCCGTAATCCTCAGGCTAATCTGCTGTTTGCTTTCTTTTTTGTTTGTTTTCATATGTTTCCTCTCCTTCCTCTGCTCTCGCAGAAACCACCACCGAACTTTTGCTCGTGTTTCAACAAAGACCTTATCTCTGTGTGATGGCGACCGCCCTTTGGGCAGCGACCAAACGAAAAACCATAGGGAACTTATCAATTAATCAATCTTCAAAAAATCACCAAACTTATAGAACCTGCCGTTTCTCGTCTCCTCGCTACCCAAAAGCTCTCATTCTGGCAAAATTACCAAAATAGCCTTTCCAAGGCGAAAAATACTAAAACAAACAATCAATCTTGTCAATTCGTAAATTGCGTGGGGGTTATCTAGGATATCAAAATCCAACCCCATACCTCAATTCTAGCATAGATTATGCAATTTGTCAATAGTAAAAATTTTTGACCATAAAAAGGCAAAGCGCCCCACTACTAGCGGAACGCTTTTACACTTAATCGATTCTATCCAATTTGTCAATGTTAAGGCTACTAAATTTCGCTTCCACTGCAGATACGGAAATCATCGAGCGACATTTGCCCGCGTAGCTGTCTATCATCTTCTGCGCTCTGCTCGGGCTTTTGCGTGAGTATCTTATTCCGTTGCAACATAATCTCGTCGAGTACCTCAAGCCACCCGCGCTCAAAACTTGGTATTATTTCACCGAGCGGTAACGATTGCCTATGCCACTTTGTCTCCCAACGCTCTTTCAGCTGCTTAAAGATCAACTGTAATCGTTCGCGCTGCGCCTCGGTGATTCTCTCTGGACATTGCAATACCATGAACTCGGGTATTGCTGCTAAATGAGTCTTGCGAAATTTAACCACCAAGGCAGTAATCGGTACAAAGTCCCAGACTGTCCATTGGTCATGTTTCGCTCCCTCGTGGCGCTTCTTACGCTCTTCTGTTGCTCTGCTCCGGCGTGGCTTCAACCGACGTCCGTCTTGCAATAGCACAAAGGTTCGCTCCTCGCCACATTTATCACGATAACGCCAAGATTTTAATCGCCGTTCATTCGTTAGCTCGTCAACCGGTAAAATTTCATCCTGCCGCGCTTGTAATGTCGCCATATCTTCGCTTGCCTCCGCCGTTAGGTCGCTCTCAAATATTCTTTCATTAACTTCTATAGCTAGCTCAACACCGACCGATTTTTCACCAGTTTCCGGCACCAATTCTTCAGTTGCTAATTCTTCACATACCAGGTTCTCATCGTATCCAACTGTCATTTCCTGCATTTTTCACTCTCCTATTGCTATGTTTTTGTTGCCAGCCTAGCTTTTAGTAATTTTTCACTAGCTTCTTATGCTTAGCTTTGGCGTTTTGACGCTTATCTTTTGAATCAATTAATTTTCAAAGTACCAACCTCCTTATTTCTAAACTCCCCTGAAAAGAACGGCTCCAGCCCACTACAGATAAAGCCTTCGCCGAGGCTACTCCTCCATTCTAGCATACTGTATGTATTTTGTCAAGTATAATCCTATGTTCTAGCGATGAATAATTGTCCAGTTGGCGAAAGTTTATGCTATACTAATATTATGAAAACTTATATCGTGGGCAATTGGAAGATGAATTTTTCAGTGGGGGAATCATCTGTCTATCTTCATAAACTCTTGCAAAAAGTGCGGGCGGCGAGGGATCTAAAAATCGTTGTTGCGCCTTCAACGATCGCGCTCCAGCCGCTATCCTTGCAGACCGATCGCAAAAAAATTCGCCTCGCCGCCCAGACTGCCAATCCTCACGATTTTGGGGCCTATACTGGTGAAGTCTCGTTTACTCAGTTGCGCGGAATAGTTGATTATTGTATTATTGGCCACTCTGAGCGCCGTCACATCTTCCACGAGACGGATAAAGATGTGCGTAACGCCGTAGCGGCAGCCTTGCGCAATGGTATTACGCCTATTCTTTGTATCGGCGAGACGGAGACTGAGCGTACTTTTGGCGAAACTTACGATGTCTTACGCGACCAGTTGCTAGGCGGCTTGTCGCAAGTTTCCACGGAAGATATTGCCAAGGTGATGATTGCCTACGAGCCAGTCTGGGCGATTAGTACCACTTCTGATGCGCGCCTCGCTTCGCCCGACGATATCAGCGCTGTTACGCAATTCATCCGCCATACGCTAGAGGATACCTATAGCAAAAAGGTTGCCTCAGAAATTCCTATACTATATGGCGGTAGCGTAAGACCATCTAATGCTGGCGCTTACTTGACCATTCCAGACATTAACGGTCTATTGATTGGTGGCGCCTCGCTAATCGGCGAACAATTCCTCGACATTATCGAAACCGCTAGGAGGGTACAGTCTTAATCTATGGATTTTGCGGCAAAAACACCTTTTCGGAAATCTAACACTTCGTTTTTTGCTGCCAAAAAAACTGCTCGTAGCGGCGGTAAAACTAATTCTGCGCTCGACGAAGCTATTATGGCGGCGCGCGCTGGCGCCGAAGTTCCCACGACCAGTGCAAACTCTAATAATTCTAATTCTCAGCTCGATAGCTTACTAGGCGGTAACTCCTCGGGTAATAATTTTGACGACAAGTCTAGTGGTTATACGAGCACAAAAACTAGTCAGTCGGCCGGCTCCGACCTCGAATCCATCTTCGGCGCGGCTAATACGCCGCGGTCTACGACCTCGTCTACCTCAATTAATTCTAATGCTACGGCAAAGTCCGCCGCGAGCGCTTCTACTGCAAATGCTGCTACGCACGCTGATGCTGACCGCCCACGCTCGGCTCAAGAAATCATCAACGCTCGCTACGGCAAATCAACTCCGTCGGCGAATGCTGGCGCTTCGCCGTCACAACCCGTCGCGTCTGCACGCGACGCAATTAACGCCGCGAAGCGCCAGGCCGCAAGGAAGTTCGCCTCCGATTCTGGTAACTCTAAACCTACCACCATTGCCCCACCGGCCGAAACCGCCAAGAGCGCATCAAAGCTTCACCATGGTTTTATTCAACGCAGCATGGAGTCCACCCGGGCATCGGCTTCGGCTTTGTTGAAAAACTCCAAAGGCGAAAAGCCTAATACTCCCGCTGTCCGCACTTCTCTTAAGTTAGGTGCCGATGCCCTCCCTACCAAACCCGTAGCTACGTTGCCGCCTAACGCGCGCATGGCGCGCGCCGCGCGTCCGGTTGACAAGCAGGGAAATATCATCGTTAAACAAGCTAAACGCGCTAAAAAAATCCTCACCCCGTCCGCGCGTCGCGCCAAGCAACTCGCTCAGCGTTCTATTGAAGCCCAAACCTCTGCTCCCAGGTCAATTCCTATTAACGGCACCACCCCAGCCGGCAAACCTAAGCAGCGTTCTATTGCCATTTCTGATGGCTCCAGCCAAATCACCGTCACCGACGCTAGCAACAATAAAAACGTGAAAAATATCAAAGGTGTCAATAGCATTAATGGTACGTCGCGCACTGCAAATCATCCCGCCAAAACTCCATCCCAAACACGCTCATCGGCACGTTCTCAAGCACCTGGTTTAGAACATCCTCAGGCCCAGCCTCTGCCTCAAAACTCCAAAACTCCGGCTGGCTCGGAGCGCCCGCTCATCGGCGGTCGCTCCGTCGCTCAGCCTAATGCGGCTCCGCAAGTCGCTGGGGCGGCGTCTGGCACCCATATCATCAAAGGCTCCGCCACTAATCAGCCGTTAGCCGCTCGCCGTCTGCAGCCTGCCGCAAGCCCCAACCGCCCTAACCCTCGTCCGGCTGCCCCAGAGTTAGATGGTCTCGGTGTGGTCGAAGATTACGCCGCCCCAGATTCTCGTCGCCCAGCCGAAGCCTCTGAAACCTCCACTCCCGGCCTCAACGCTCGCGATCCCAAAAATCCCAAAGCCCACAAAGCCGAGGATAATCGCCGCACGCTCGGTAAGCAATCGCCATTTTTCCTCAAATCTGTCAACGTTGAAAAACGTCCTCTCTCGCACGAAACCGCTGGCATTGCAGCCGTTTCTGGTCCTCGTCGCGCCGCCAGCTATAGCCCTACTGCTTCGTATGCTGCAGCCGCTCCCGCCGAAAAACCTTCCAAAGCTAAGTTCGGCAACATTCGCTCACGCGGCCGCAAAAAATCCCTTGATGCTGGCCCCGGTGACGATTTTCTCGCGCCAATGCAGCAAAATCTCCCCGAGCGCCCCACCGTTATCGTCCCTTCTAGCCGTCGTTCTAGCGCCCCGCTCTTTTTCCTCGTCTTGCTTACTGTCATTCTCGGCGCCGCCGTCGGCGCTGCCGCCTACCTCTGTTTCTTTCAATAGTCAGTTCCAGCAGAACTCTCTGGTAAATCGCTTAACTTTTACGTCATTAACCAAAATCCTAACCTAAAATCTCTCAAAATAGCTACAAGGTCACCAAATCTCCAAAATTCTATTGACAAAAATATAAATCTGTGCTACAATAGAAAGATAAGGTGGTGATTCGCTCACGGACCTCTGTTTTTCCTGTGCTCTTGACCCGTACAGGTCTTTATTGCTTGCAATAAAGTGCAATTTAGCGGCCAAGCCCTTTTTAAATTTGGTTAATCTATCAAGACTTATGTCAACTCCACCTCTAAAATACTCTTTTTGCGCAATTTTGCCCTAAATTTCGATTATTTCTCAAAAATATCCCCATTTTTTACATAATCCATCCTGAGCGCTAGCTTTCTTATAGTCGACGTCTAGGGCAAAAATGCGCCTACACAAAACAAAAAGGAGGAACAGATATGGTTAATTTGACGAAATTTAGTAAAATTGAGGTACACCCGCAGCCGGAGAGTACCTTATACTCGGAGGAAATTGATGCGCTGATTGCGGTGGCGTCTCAGATTGCAGAAAATCATCTGCAGAGCCTGAAGGGAACCTTCATTCTCGATGAGCAGCCTCACCAACATTCGGCAAGCTGTGTCTGTCGTTTTAACATGTTGGATGGCTCTTGTACGCGCCGATTCTTTTGCGGCAGCGAGGGAGACAGTGAGGTTTTGGCCGTCGAAGCGATCGATCAGCTGCTAAAACCTAGCGCCACGCGTACGCGCTATCGCAATATCTGGCCACACCATTTTGATAATGTCAAAGGTTGCATGTGTGTTGGCGGCGGCATTCATTGCGACGGCGCATTGAACGTTCTGGTGCTTAACAGTACCTACGGCAAGTTTATGGCTGCATCATATTTAGACTGTGCGTCGAGGTATGATTTCGATGGTAATGTTGCCGTTTTGGTCGCCGTGGCTACGGCATTTAGTGAAATGATGCGCGAGGATATTACTCTGCAGCGCTCTTTTGCTAAAATTCGCCAGGCGTACGACTATAATTACATTCAGGTAATTCAGAATGTCCAGGAGATGTTTGCGCACGCAACATTGCCGGAGCTGAAAAAATGGCGCATTTGGCAGGAACCGGCGAATCAGTCTGGTAATCTCTGTCTTCCCTTCGAGGAGAAGTTTACGCCCGAGGAGCTCGCGCAGTTTCGTCAGGCCAGCAGGATGATAAAATAATCTTCTACCCATGGCAAAATAAAGACTGGTGACTTAGTTGGCTAAGTAATCAATATATCACCTGCCGTTTGTAACGATTAACCAAAAAACACCCTGCAGGTTGCGGGGTGTTTTCATCTGCAGAATTATTTCTCCCACACGAACTCCCAAGTATATTTCTTCCGTTCTTTGCGTGCAATTTCATTTTCGCGCAAAACTCGTATCTTCCAGGGTGCTTGTTGTGCCAAATAGTCAAACTGGTTTTGGTCAAAAAGTCGTTTATGTTGTTTTCGTTGTGGATTATAATAAAAATTTTTATCATCTGGGCTGGCGACATAGCCATCATTTGCGTAGCCATTTCGCGCCGAATTTACTACGCCGATCAACTTCCCGCCGGGCGCCAAAACCCGATAAATCTCCGCCCAAATTTTCGCCGTTTCATCTATCGAAAAATAATGTAGTGACAAATTTGCGTTCACTAAGCCAAAGCTTCCATTTTTAAAAGGTAGTCCTTCACGCATATCAAGCACTATCGCTTCGGCTTCCGGACAAATCTGTTGCACCTGCTGAACTGCCTGCTTCGCAAAATCACACGCCGTTACCTTGAGCCCGCGTCCTCTCAGCCACTTCGTATCTTGCCCTAACCCACAGCCCAAATCCAACACCCGTTTTGGTTCTACTTTACTAATCAACTCTTCATATTTTGACAAAAAAGTATCCTTCAAAAAATCTTTTTCCGATTCTTGTAAGTTTTTGTAATAATCATTTTCCCAAAACTCTCGATCACTTTGCATAGCCCGATTATAACAAAAAATGCCCCAGCGGGCTACCTCAATAACTTATACGGCAATAATCAACTTTTATCAATGTTTGGTGCGAGTGGAGGTAGTCGAAACCTCATCTCAAGTTTGGAAAACTTGCATACTAACCGCTGTACTACACTCGCAAAAATAACGCATGCACCCTGGTCAAAAACCAAGCCATCTATGCTCCCCACTATTATATCACCTCTAGGCCAAAAACAGAACCCCGAATCTATTCAAACAAAATTACCGGCAAATTTTCTGCCGGGAATCCCTAATATTAGGTACAACTTCGTTTGTGGCATTATCTTATTCGGTAATATCTATTGAACGCAATATTTTTACCATTTCATTTCGCGTACAGATATTAAAGCAATTATCGAATATTCGTGCATAAAACACGATTTTTCTTGGACCGCCAAAACCAGACTCTTCTAACTGCTGGGGTAATCGATCTGGCATCCATCGCTCAGCATTGCTAAAATAATCCCGTTCTACATCTGAAAACCCTGTAACGGCTTGTGGACAACGCACCACATACTTCAAAATCTCACCCAGACTTGGTACTATAGCTTCGCCATCCTCTGCCACGACATCCGCATCGAAAATCAAGTCAAAGCGAAAGAATCTTTCTGCCACATAAATCTCATATGCCTGAATCATAGCTTTTTCATCTAGCTTTACCTCAAGCTTTGTAAAAAGTGATTTTAGCAGATGATAGTAATGCTTGCATTGTTCCCATCCTAAAAATTCTATTGGCAAGTGGCGGAATTGTTCATGGTAGTCATCGAGCAATAATGACAGCCGATTTTGAACTTGCCAAGTACTATGCATAGTATGTATCAAATCTAATACGATTTCCTCAATCGAGAGTTGATTCCATGGTACCTCCGCTGCGCTGATGCTGGGAAGGCCCCTTGCTATTGTACATAATTGCTGTACGCGTTCAAGCTTTTCTTCTGTCGTTGAGTTGGTATAATCTAGCAAATCCTTTACGTAAGGAAGCCCAATAATGAGTATTTCGGCCTCACTCAAATTCTCCTCGGCTTTATTCAGTAATAATGTACTCACTAGTTGGCCAATTACTATCGACATTTGCTCCCTGTCAGACTCTTCCTGAAGTTTGTGTGGCCTAGTCAAAATATTATTAGCTATTTCTTCAAACGCTTCTCTGAACATTTTTACCCTCCATTTTCTTTTTTGCCACAAATTTTTAATGTACGATTTGAACACTATTGCCTCATGCTCATCTCTGATAATATCCCATCAAAAACTCATGGCACGCATTTTCTTGTGTCCTTACCACCATTCTAGCACACAAAATGATATTTGTCAAGCATTATACCCTAGTTTTCAATCTGACTGCATTCGCCACTCGCCTCTGTATCGTTAAACACCTTATCCCTCCAACATCTCCTCGGTAATGTTCACCGTCGCCCCGCTCCCCACTTGCCCTGATAATACTAACTTCGCCACCAAATTTTCTACCGATTTCTGCACCATGCGTCGCATCGGTCGCGCCCCCATCTGCGGATCGTAACCACGCTCCACTAGCAAGGCTTTCGCGCCATCCGTCAACATTACTGTGATTTTTTGCGTTGCTAAAGTTTTATTCACCGACCCAATCATCAAATCCACTACTTTAATCAAATCTTCCTTCGAAAGTGGCTTAAACACGCAAATCTCATCAAAACGGTTCAAGAATTCCGGTTTAAAATGTCCCTCGTGAATCAAGGCATCGATTAATTCATCTTTTAATTTATTCAAATCCATCCCGCCTGCCACGTATTCACGAATTTTCTCCGCTCCAGCATTCGACGTCGCAATTACAATGGTATCCCGGAAAGAAATCTCGCGATTTTTTGTATCACGTAGCACGCCTTCATCTAGCATTTGCAACAACGTCGTTAATACTTGCGGGTGCGCTTTCTCGATTTCGTCTAGTAATACCACAGAAAAAGGATGTTTCATCACTTGTGCCGTCAAACTCTCGGCATTCTCCGCCCCCTCTGCAATTAACCTGGATACATCTTCTGCTGTTACGTATTCGTTTAGGTCAATTCGCACAATGTTACTTTCGCCACTAAAATACACTTCTGCTAGTACTTTGGCTAACTCTGTCTTACCTACGCCAGTTGGTCCAAGGAACAGGAAAGTTCCAATCGGCCGATTTTCGTTGCGTACTCCCGCTGCTGCTCGCCTTAACGCATCCGAAACTACTTTTACTGCCTCCTTTTGGTTCACCATTCGCTGATGAATTAACTCTTCCAGGTTTAATAATTTCTCACGGTCCGCCTCCGAACTTGCCGTCTGCACTTTTACGCCCTGCGTTTTTTCGACTGCCTGCTGCACCGACTCCGCCAAAATATATTTCTGCATTGGATAATTACACGCTGACTCTAGTAAATTCAACGCCCTGCCTGGCATTTCAATATCATGCACGTATTTCTCGCTCAAGCGATATGCTTCTTGGAGCGCCCAAAAAGTACAAATTACCTTGTATTTCGCCTCTAACATCGGAGTCTGATCCTGCATTACGCGTATAGTTTCTTCGCGTCCCGCCACTGGTACCATAATCTTATTCAAAGTATTCGTCAACGCACTATTTCTGGCCGAAATCTCCAAAAATTTTTGCTCATTCATTGTCAAGATTATTCTCAGCCTCCCCGCTTCCAGAATCGGCATAAGTAAATTCGAAATATCTACCGAACCGGTCCCTTCCTCAAAGAATAATTGCGCATTATCTAGGCAAATAATAATATTTTTCGCCGCAAAAGCCTCGTTCAAAATTCGCGTAATTAAACCTTCTAGCTGTCCTGGTCCACGTGCCGCCGAAATCAACGCCGACGCGTCTAGCATAAACACCTGCCGGTACTTTAGTCCCGCCGCAATTTTAGCATCTGCGTCCATAATTGCATCCGCAAAAGCCTTCACAATCGTACTGCGCCCCGAACCCTCCGCGCCGATCAACGCGACATTTTGCCGTCCATTACTTGAAAAAACCGTTATCATTTTTTCTACAATCTCTTTATGCGTCGCCAAATTTACCTGAGTGCGCATCGCGCCTTTGGCATAGTCGGATAAATTTCGTCCAAACCGTTGCAGTGTCGGAATGTAACCAAAATTAAAATCGCGTGCGATCCCTCCATCCCGTCGTCTTTGCCGTCCCTGCTTCACTAAACCATGCAAATGATTATACCAACTGATTCCATCGTAAAGATCCTTCAGATCCAACTTCATCTGTTTCAAAATTATTTCACATTGCGGATGGTTCTGCAAAATCGCCACCGTAATCATCCCGCCCGAAATCGTCTCGCCGTCCGTCGCTCGCCAAATTTCCTTCGCCGTCGCCAAAATCGGCGCCAAATCCGCACTCATTCCTGCTGTCACTTGCGTGAGCAAATCTGGTGTCAACCCAAATCTCAACGCCAAAAACCTTCCACTGCGCGTATTAACCAACTTTGTCGCCAATGTTTGTGGCGTCGGATTTTTATCCATCACGCGTAGTACATTGGCTGACAATAAATCATTTACATTTTCCGTCTTGCCAACTGGCACCGGAATTACTTCTTTAACTACCCAAGTCCTCAACATTAATAATGTAATCCCTAACCCCATTAGCAACCACCCGAGGGAATTATGCCGTGCAAAAATCATATATAAAAATCCCACTACGCACACCAAAATCAGCAGAATCAACAAAAACTGCATCGCCACATTTTTTAAGATTTTACCCAGTCGTGCTTCTTGCGCGCGCAAACTATTATAATCAAAACGCTCCACTTCTCGCCCCGCACTTGCTACGGGTATACCGCTCGCCTGAATATTCCCAACGCTAGCCTGTTCTATTCCATCCATCAGAAACTCACTCCTGTTATAGCTAATACTACGCAGCCTGCTATTAAAGCCGGCGCTAACGGCCACAAAATCGCAATCACGCACCCCGCGACTGCCTGCAAAATAATCAAAAACGTCCCTACGATCAGTAGAATCAGCCGCACCACCGCGCCAATTACTCTCGAAAGTAACTTATCAAAAAACACTGAAATTTGCGTCCCTAAATCTGGCGAACTTGCACTTTCCGTTGCCGAAATCTGCCGAAACGGCGCAAACATATTACCCACCAATAACCGAATCGAGAAAAAATCCGCCGCATTCTGCAACTGATTTTTCATCCCCACAAAAAACATCCGCCAACCCCTCGTATACCACCACTGTATCATGCCAACTAATAACATAATTACATTATACAGGATTTCTAGGAGCTGAATCAAACTTTCTAATCAAATCTGGGGTGGGATATCGGGCTTGAACCGACGACCTTCTGGACCACAATCAGATGCTCTAACCAACTGAGCTAATCCCACCATACCCCAAGCACATTGTACCACATCTAGGCATCTCAAGCAATACCTATTGACAAAAATAATCATATATGCTACAATAAAAGCATAGGGGCTCCAGAGCCTTACTTTGGGATGCTTAGACATTAATAAAGCCTAGTCCGACACTGTAACCCCCATGCTTCAAACATAAATGTTGTAATTTTCACAACATTTATTTTATGTTCAATATAATGTATATGCTATAATCAAAATGTCTAACACTATAATTTGATGCATTTTTTTGGGTTTTTGATATTGCATTTTTTTGCTACATCAATGCTTATTGCGTAATAAATAACCAAGATAAAATGGGTGCTATGACATCAATCTTGGTTACTATAAAACGTAATTTGCATTGAAGGAGTGTTAGACAACTTCGTCGTGGCACCCTTTTTGGTTCTAAAGTTATAACAGAAGCTGGTCTTCTGGGATAACTTTAGAACCAGAGGAGCTAAGGAAGATAAGTTTAAGCTTCGGTGTCCGACAGGTTGTAATAATATATAACACTCGGAGGATACCAAACAATGCATAGTACTAAACCTAGCCATCAAGCTCATAACA
>CAOZKB010000009.1 GCA_948571325.1 uncultured Candidatus Saccharibacteria bacterium
TAAGCTTGCGGATGGGAATTGTTGGATGACGCAGAATTTGGCGTTGGACTTAAATACTAAGAAACCACTTACCAATGGCGATTCCGATTTAAACTCCATTGCTAGCTGGACCCCCACCTCCTCCACTGAAGCTTCAGTTCCTCAACGTGACCCTAATCCGTCTAACACGGAGGCTCGGTCCTGGAATATGGGTGAATATGTCCTTGCCACTCCAGTTCGTGGTGTATCATGCAATTCAGCGCGACCTGCTGACGCCACAATACACGAAGATGGCGCTAACTCGGTGCGTTTTGGCCAAACTATTGGTCAAAACTGCACAGACTTTGTCAATGTAGCAAAAGATGGTTGGCAACCGACTTTTGATTCCTCTAGTGCCCCAGAGGGAACTTGGACTGGAGCAAATTACAACTCTTCAACAGGACAAACAGAAGCATATACTTACACTGGACCGCTGAGTGTGGATAAAGTTAATAAGGTATATGATGCACATTATTTGATTGGGAATTATTATCAGTGGGATGCAGCTACTGCAAACAGTGCATCAAACTGGATTAGTGGCACTAGCGAAGATTCTCTCAAGAACGCTCCAGACTCCATTTGCCCCAAAGGCTGGCATTTACCCCTTGCTGGTCGAAACGTTACTAATAATACTAGCCAAGGGATAGGCATTGGACAACCATACAATATTGACGACAGCATTTACCAATTATTGCTGGCTTACGGTTACCCCAAAACCGGCGATTATACTTACGATGGCAACGACAGCTCCTATACTTCAATACCCACTACTATTGGCAATGAACACCAACCCGGCTATTCCGAGCAAAACCCCGCACTCTCACCTCTATATTTCACTCGTGCCGGAATTACCAACCCCTCCATAGGCACATTACGCCATCTCGGATCAGGAAGCGGCATCTCAGCTGCTACTGCATATTTTATTACTGCTCAAAACTACATGGGATATTATATGACCCGTGAATTCATCTATCCTACTGGAAACACCGGTCGTTTTAATGGTTGGGCTATCCGTTGCCTAGCGCGCTAATCCCTCCCCCTACAGTACTAGACAGCGGACGGAGAAACCGGCGGCGCGGTTAGCGTAATGGGATGGGAGAACATCAGCGCTATTAAAATGCTGACTGTAGGCAATCGAGGCAGTAGGATAGGCAGTAGAGGACCAATAGTAGCTATGGATGCCTAGAAGCCGAGACGAACCGTTCCAAGGAGTGACGTAGCCCCCACGGACACAACCTTATACCTTAACTTTTTGTAAAAGTAGCCAATATTATGATAAAAATCTTGTAATTTTCCGTAATATGTAGTAAAATTAAATAAGTTAGCATAAAACTTAGCTAAGTTTTTGTTTTACTCATGCGTAAGACAAATCGTCAATTCTACTTGACCTAATATCCAGTAAGTTTAATGACTAACATTGTATCTTGAAAATCGCTCATTTGCGTAGTAGAGAAACATATTCAGAAAGGGGGTGAGTATGTGTCGCTCTTTAAACCATTGTGTACGCAATTCAGTGACGAGAATGGTAGCCCAGTGCCTGGATCAACGGCTACGGAGGCGGCAGTCAACAGCTACAGTGAAGAGAGGAAACAAATTAATGACTCATTCACGGGCAAAACGTTCTTGTCAGAACGTAAACGCGCACAATACTATGCCGAAAATAATTATGAATTACCAAAAAAAGGATATTAAGGATAATGTCATGATTATGCTAAAAAGCAAAAGATTAACTATGGGAGACCTCAGCGGCCTCCCATTTTCATGTTAAATTAACCAAAGCTCAAAAACAACGAGAAACATAGCCTAGCTCAATACTATGATATATATATCAATCTAAAAATGCTCGCATAGACTACACAAAAATCCATCGCCTCTCAGCCATGGATTTTTCCTTGACACCCTATTCAGCGTTTGTAGCTTCTTTTTCTGCCTTTTTAGCGGCTTCTTTTTCGGCTTTCTTTGCTTTATTGGCAAGTGACACCTTCAGTTCTTCAGCTTTCTTAGCGCGTGCCTTAAAGCGGTCAACTCGACCCTCGGTGTCGATAATCTTTTCTTCACCAGTAAAGAACGGGTGCGAAGCTGAAGAAATCTGCACTTTGATCAATGGATATTCTTCACCATCTTCCCACTTAATCGTTTCTTCACTCTTCGCAGTCGAACGAGTCAAAAAACTAAATCCAGCCGCTTCATCAGAAAACACGACATAACGATAATCTTGTGGATGTGAAACTTTTTTACTCATAATTAACTTACATTATAGCAAACTTTTTTCCAGATGTAAAGTACTATTTCTCCAAAAAATTTATTAAATATTGACTTTTTGCATAGTCTGTGCTACAATGATATTATATACTAATTTAACGAAACAGTTATTGGGAGATTTCCTGATTTTCCGTGAAAATTACAGCTAATTGGTATATTTTCACGCAAATCAATCCACCCAGTAACAAAGTGAAAGGAAATCAATGACAACCGAAATCGATATGAAAGCCCTGCTTGATGCCGGCGCCCACTTCGGTCACAAAACCAGCCGCTGGCACCCTAAAATGGCGCCATATATTCATAGCAAACGCCAAGGCGGCCATATTATTAACCTCGAGAAAACCGTTCAGGCGCTTGAAACAGCTTTGCCAGAACTTACCAAAATCGCCGCTAATGGCAAGAAAATCCTCTTTGTTGGCACTAAAAAGCAACTTAAAGAAATCACACAAGCTGCTGCCGAGAGCGTAAATATGCCTTACGTTACCGTACGTTGGGTTGGTGGTGCTTTGACCAACGTTGACACCGTCAACCGTCAAATTCGCAAACTCAAAGACCTCGAAAAACGCATGGCTTCTGGCGAACTCGAAGCTCGCTATTCTAAACTCGAAGTCCAGCGCTTCCAAGAGGAAATCGACATCCTCAATGAACGCTATGGCGGCATTAAAGAAATGTCCGAACAACCAGCTGCACTTATCGTTGTCGATGCCATGCAGGATAAAAACGCTATCAAAGAAGCGAAAACTCTCAATATTCCAGTTTTCGCCATTACCGATACGAACGTTGATCCCACCAATATCGACTACGTTATTCCCGCAAACGACGACGCTATCAAGGCTGTACAATTAATTCTCGATTACTTCGTCAACGCTATCAAAGCCGGCGAACAGAAAAAAGAAGCCTAAATCTATAGCTTACAAAACATTATTTATAACTCTAAGGAGGCAAAATGAGCGAAGAACTCAAAGAAAAAGCTAACGAAGTTAAAGCCGTTTCCATTGAATTAATCAAAAAACTCAAAGAACTTTCTGGTGTCGGCCTCACTGACGCCAAGCAGGCCCTAGTCGAGGCTAAAGGTGATTTCGACGCTGCACTAGACGCCATGCGCAAAAAAGGCCTTACTAAGGCCGAAAAACGTGGCGATCGCGAAACTCGCGAAGGTATCATCGATAGCTACGTCCACGACGGTCGCATTGGAGCTATTGTTGAAGTAAACTGCGAGACCAGCTTCGTCGCCAATACCGACGAATTCAAAGATTTGGCTCACAAAATCGCTATGCAAGTCGCATCAATGAGTCCACTTTACGTCACAATGGAAGATGTTCCAGAAAACGTACTTAACGCCAAGAAAAAGGAATTTGAGGCTAATTTCAAAGGTCCAGAAAATATGAAAGACCAAATCATCAATGGTCAAATCAAAAAAGCTTTCTCCGACAAGGTTTTAATGGAACAACCATATATCCTCAACGAAGATCTTACTGTTGCCGACTTCATCAAAGAAAGTATCGCTAAGATGGGTGAAAACATCACCGTTCGCCAATTTAAACGTCTTGAACTCGGCGTTACTGAGGATTAGTTAGGGCATCTTGAATTCCTAACCAAAAAGTACTCCACAAAGGGGTACTTTTTGTCCTAGTTTTATGCTATACTTAAGTTATCATTAAGGAAATAATAGGATGTTTGACGACAACGAATACCGCACAAAAATGGCTGCAGCTATCACACGCTTTCAGGACGAGCTCAAAAAAGTCCGCACTGGGCGCGCCCATCCAGATATGCTAGCCAACATCAAAGTTGAAGCTTATGGTCAATTTATGCCGCTCAACCAAGTTGCCAACGTAACCGTTGCTGACGGCACTATGCTCGTCGTCACTCCTTTTGACCCTACTAACATCCAAGCAGTCACCAGTGCCATTCGTAATGACGCTACGTTGGGATTAAATCCCACTGATGACGGTCACATCGTGCGCGTACCGGTTCCACCACTTACTGAGGAGCGCCGCAAAGAAATTGTCAAAACTACTTCGACCAAAGTCGAGGATGCTAAGGTTGCTATCCGCAACGTACGTGAGGAAGCTCGCAAAGAATTAAAAACCGCCGAACTCCCCGAAGACGTCACCAAAAAAGCCGAAAAAGGCATCGATGAGCTTACTAAAGAGCACACCGATCAAGTTGACGAATTATTTAAGGCTAAAACTGCCGAAATTATGAAAATCTAATGAGTACTACAGAGCGTAAACTCCGACATATCGGCTTCATTGTTGACGGTAATCGTCGTTGGGCTAAGCGGCGCAACCTACCAACTCTCGAGGGACATCGCCGCGGTTTCGACAAAGTTGAAAAAGTTATCGAGAATCTCCAAGACACCGAGGTTGAATTTATCTCTTTTTATCTTTTTAGCACCGAAAACTGGGATCGTTCACCTGAAGAGGTCGCCTATTTAATGAAACTCGCCAAGGAGCGCATCGAGAGCCTTACTAAAAAGTGTCAAAAAGAAAACTTACGCCTTGTCATTATGGGGCGTTCTGAGCACGTCGATCCCAAACTTTGGCAGAAAATGCAAGATGCCGAAAATAGCACCGCACAAAATACGAGCATGACGATCTGCATTTGTTTTAATTATGGTGGCCTATGGGAGATTGCTGATGCGGCTAATAAGGTTGTTACGGGTCTATTGGAGCAAGACGAGCATCAAACAACACCAAGTCATATTACCAATATGACGCCCGAAACATTCCGTCGATACCTTTACCACCCCGAAGTGCCTGATTGTGATTTAATTGTCCGCACCGGCGGGGAACAACGACTTTCTGGTTTTCAACTTTGGCGTGCCGCCTATGCCGAATTCCTGTTTGTCCCGGAGATGTTCCCCGATCTAGAACCAGAGCATTGTCAAGATTTCATCGCCGAATATTACCAACGTCATCGCCGTTTTGGCGAATAATACTTAAAACATTCTAAAAAACTCGCCTATTTTAACATAAGTCTTATAGTCTGTGCTATAATATAAAATATGAATATTGTGTTTGGGATTATCATCGGTTTAATTATTTTGATGTTGCTCGTAGTTGCGCACGAGTTTGGTCATTTTATTATGGCGCGCAAAAACGGTGTTACTGTCAAAGAGTTCGGCATTGGTTTTCCGCCTCGAGCCATCGCTTGGGTGAAAAAAAATGGTAAATGGCAAAAAGTCCCCAAGTCTGATTGGGATAAAAACCAAGACAGCCTAGTGTTTAGCATTAACTGGTTACCAATCGGCGGTTTTTGCTCAATGGACGGAGAGTCTGACGCCGATACACGCAAAGGCACTTTTGGTGCCAGTAGCTTCAAAGCCAAAACCAAAATTCTCTTCGGCGGCGTCGCGATGAACTGGCTAGTTGCCTTCGTGATTCTCACTATTTTGTCTTTTACTGGTATGCCAAAATTTATGGAACACCAATTTTATCTCGGCAATGACGCAGACATTTATTATTCGGATGTAGTTGTCGCAAACGTGCTAACCGATTCTCCCGCCGCAGCCGCTGGCCTTACTAATGGTGACAGAATCCTCAAAATCAATAACATAGACGTTCACGAACCTACCGATATTACACACCTTGGCAAGGAAAATGCTGGCAAACTTACTAAATACACTGTTATTCGCGACGGTAAAGAACAGGATCTAGAAATCCAACTTAACCCAGCCGACGCTAAATATGCCTTAGGTATTGAAATGGCCGCACAAACTATGATTCGCTCCACCTGGTCCGCCCCTCTCGTTGGCCTTGGCACCACTATCCAGCTCACCGGCGAAACTTTTCGCGGACTAGGGCAATTAGTCTGGAATCTCGGCTCCGGTCTTGTCAGTCAGCTCAGTTTTAATGCTGAAATACGCGAAGCTGGCCGTAGTGACATTGGTGCCGCTGGTGACGCCGTATCCGGCCCCATTGGCATTATTGGTGTTATTTTCCCGCAATTTGTTGAAGCCGGCTTACCAAATCTATTACTATTGACCGCCCTCATCTCCGCTTCGCTCGCCTGCATGAACGTCCTGCCGATTCCCGCACTCGACGGCGGACGTTGGCTCATGATTGCACTGTACCGTTTACGTCATAAAAAACTCACCAAAGAAACTGAAGAAAAAATTGTCGCCCGCTCGTTTATGGTGCTTATGGTGCTCGTTGTCTTAATCTCTATTTTAGATATCACAAGGCTGTAGTCTATGACAAAATTAGCAGCAAAAACCCCAAAAACCTATAAAATCACTAAAAATACCATTTTTTATATCATTTTTCTCGTCGCTTGGGCTGGATTATCGACCATTGCCGGACAGCTTATTGCTAGCTTTATTATGACTTTGCTGCTCGGTGAGCAAGTTCATCAGCCTTTTTGGATGGCAATCTATCAATTTCTCGCCTACTCGTTAGCTCTGCTTTCCATCATATTTGTTCCGCCTAAACTTGCCGATATTCTTCACCGTGAGCATAAACTTCCCGCCCACATTACCGAAGAGCTAAAAACCAATCGCTCAGAGCTTGGATTACAAGATTTACCTACCTTCGTAGATATCGGCTTAGCTCCTGTTGCCTATATAATATATGGCATCCTAGCCAATCTCGCAATTAATCTAATGCGAATTTTTCCGTGGTTTAATAGCGAACAAACCCAAGATGTTGGCTTTAGCTACTTTAATACTGGCCTCAACAAACTCTTCACGGTCATTACCCTAGTCTTCATTGCCCCCATCGCGGAAGAGTTGATTATGCGAGGTTGGCTCTATGGTAAAATACGCAAAAAAACGCCAACAATAATCGCGATTCTATTAGTTTCATTGTTATTTGCCACTCTACATGGTCAATGGAACGTTGGTATCAGCGTTTTTATCCTTAGTATTATATTGTGCGGCTTACGTGAGATTACCGGCACGATCTACAGTGGCATACTTCTGCACATTCTCGTTAATGGCATTTCGTTTTACGTATTATCTAGTGGTTTAATGGGACTCTGATGCCAAACAATGCTCAATTAAACGTCCGCCAGCTGCTATTCGAAGAACTTAATGAAGTGGCAAAATACGACGGTATCTGGGTGAATTATTACCTCCAAAAAATCCCCAAATAGTTAAATTTATGCTATAATACAATTATTATGCGTTATTCTCAACTTTTCACTAAAACCCTGCGTGACGCGCCCAAAGACGAAACCGCCAAAGGCGCCCAGTTTTTGATTCGTGCAGGATATGTTCATAAAGAGCTAGCTGGCATTTATGATTATCTCCCACTCGGATTACTTGTCATTGAAAATATCAAACAAATCGTTCGCGAAGAGTTAAATAATATCGGCTGCCAAGAAGTCTTAATGTCAACCCTCCAAAATCCCGAACCATGGCAAAAAACCAATCGCTGGGATATCGAAAAGATGGACGTCTGGTTTCGGACGCAGCTAGCCGCCGGCGGCGAACTCGGGCTCGCTCCTACACACGAAGAACCAATCACCAATATGATGAGAACCTACATCTCTAGCTACAAAGATTTACCAGTCTACGTCTACCAATTCCAAACCAAATTTCGCAATGAGCTCCGTGCCAAATCCGGTATTATGCGTACGCGCGAATTTATTATGAAAGATCTTTACAGTTTTTGTGCCGACGAAAAAACTCATAATGACTTTTACCACAAGGCCGAGTTAGCCTACCATCGTATCTATCGGCGCCTAGGTATTGGCGATGATACTTTTCAGGCTTTTGCTAGTGGCGGCGTTTTTTCTAAATATAGCCACGAATTCCAGACCATCACCACGGTCGGCGAAGACACTATTTATTACAATGCCGATAAAAGCGTCGTACTTAATGAAGAAGTATTAAACGACGAGGTACTTACCGAACTTGGCGTTAAACGCGAAGAGCTAAAATCCACTAAAGCTGCTGAAGTTGGTAATATCTTCACTCTCAAGACAAAATACTCTGGACCGCTAGATCTTAAATATACTGATACAGAAGGAAAACGTCGAGATGTAATTATGGGCTGCTATGGCATCGGCATTTCTCGCGTCATGGGCGTCATTGCCGAAAAATATTGCGACAATAACGGTCTAATCTGGCCCGAAAGTATCGCTCCATTCAAATATTATCTCATTGGTATTGGCGAACAGGGAGCTGAGCAAGCCGAAGAACTTTATCAACAGCACACAAATGACATTCTATTCGATGACCGAAACTTACGCCCAGGCGAAAAATTTCACGACGCCGAACTGCTTGGTATTCCTTACCGTATCGTCATTTCAGATCGCAGTCTCGAAAAATCCGAAGTAGAACTTACCGACCGGCGCACCGGCGAAACCAAAAATATTCAACTCACTGAGCTACAAAAGCTAATTAATCAATAAAAATCTTTAAAATCTAAAATGTTTCTAAAAACTTCACCATAGGGGTTGACTTTTAAGACGATACATAATAAACTCAAGTAGTTATGAAAAAGACAGTTAATCTTACCGCTACCGGAAAAGCGGAATTAGAAAAAGAATTAGCAGAATTAATTGCTGAGCGTCCTGCCATCGCAGAGCGCATCGCTACTGCTCGTGCCTTTGGAGATCTATCAGAAAATCAAGAATACACCGATGCTCGCGCCGAACAAAAAAACGTCGAGAATCGCATCATCGAAATTCAGGAAACCCTCAAAAATGCTGTCCTTATCAAAGCAAAGACTAGTGATAAAGTTGTGATTGGTTCTACCATCGAAATTAAAATGGCCGACAAACCATTTACCTATACCGTAGTCGGACCAGTCGAGGCTAACCCGCTTGAAGGTAAAATCTCTCACGAATCACCCCTCGGTAAACAGCTACTCGGCCGCAAAACTGGCGAAAGTTTCGATTTTAATGGTAAAAAAGTCGAAATTAGTAATATTTCCTAAGGTAGAATACTAAAAAATGACATTAGACGATTATCGTAACGAAAGACTTCGCAAATTAGCAGAAATCCGCGCCCTTGATATTAATCCGTACCCCGCAAAGTCCTACCGTAATACCAAAATCAACAAGATTCTTAATCATTTTGACGAAAAAAATGGTCAAGAAGTTTGTATCGCTGGGCGTATCACCGCCATCCGCTCGTTTGGCAAGATCGCTTTTGTCAAAATCCGCGATTATACTGGTGAAATTCAAATCTTTATGCAAAAAAGTGACGAAATCCCCAATAGAGAATTCGGGCTTAAGCAACTTAAATTATTAGATACCGGAGACTTTGTTGAGGCTACAGGATTAGTCGATAAAACTAGTACTGGCGAAATATCAGTTTTCGCCAACAGTATTAAACTACTAACTAAAAGTCTACGACCATTACCAGGTTATGACGGACTCACCAACAAAGAGGAACGCTATCGTCGTCGTTATGTAGACATGAATGTGAACCCAGAAGTCCGCGAACGTTTAGTGCGACGTTCAAAGTTCTGGCAAGTCACCCGCGATTTTATGAATGCTCATGGTTTTATCGAAGTAAATACTCCAGTCCTCGAAAAAACTACTGGCGGAGCCGATGCTACACCGTTTGAAACTCATATGAATGCTTTGGACGAAGATTATTACCTGAGAATCAGCCAAGAATTACCATTAAAGCGTTTACTGGGTGGTGGTTTTGAAAAAGTCTATGATATTGGCCCGCGCTTTCGCAACGAGGGCGTTGACGACGAACATCTACCAGAACATATTGCTTTTGAAAGCTATGCTGCATACGAAGACTATGAAGACGGTATGAACCTTTACGAAGCAATGATAAAATATGTCGCCAGGGAAACTTGGGGTACATTAAAGTTCCACGTTGGCAATTTTGAAGTTGATTTAGATTGCGAGTGGCCCAGAATTAAATATGCCGATCTACTCAAAGAAAAGTTTGGTATCGATGTTTTTAATTTAGACCGCACCAAAGCCTTCGAGATTTTGGCTCAAAACGGCACTAAACTCGATGCTAACATTGGCGATGGACGTATTATTGATCATTTATGGAAAATTATTCGCAAGACTTCTGCCGGGCCCTACTGGTTGATTGAAGAGCCCTTGAGTTTGAGCCCCCTGGCTAAAGTTGTTGACGATAATCCACTCGTCACGCAACGTTTCCATCCTATCATTGCTGGCACAGAAATGGGAAACGGCTACAGCGAGCTAAATGACCCGCTCGATCAGCTCGCGCGTTTTCAAGAACAGCAGGCTATGCGCGATGCCGGCGATGATGAAGCTCAGATGCTAGATACAGATTTTGTGGAAATGCTCGAATACGGTATGCCGCCTGCCTGCGGTTGGGGGAACAGTGAACGCAATTTTTGGCTACTTGAGGGCGTTTCTGGGCGCGAAGCCGTGCCATTTCCAATCATTAAAACAAAACTTGATTAGGCTAATAACCTATTTAGTAGCTTCCTGGCGATACTTTTCGAGACATTTCGAGCACAACGCTCGATATTCAATTTTAGTTTTACCATCATCAATCAAGATATCTGGTCCGTCTAATACCAACTTACCGTTCAAAAATCTTACATTGCGCGTTGCCTTTTGGCCACATTCACAGATAGTTTTTAATTCTGTAATCTCCTGCGCCACTTGAAGTAATCTCGTAGCCCCTTCAAATCCGCCGTCTTTTTGTCGAAAGTTCAACCTCAGGCCATAACAAATCACTGGAATCTCCAACTTGTCCACAACTTCAACCAGTTGATCGACTTGTAGTGGTGTCAAAAACTGCGCTTCATCTACCAGTACGCAGTTTACATCAGCATAATTACTCCGAATAAGCACAAACAAATTCTCTTCACGCATAAAAACAAAATGCGTCTCCCGTCTCAAGCCAATACGAGTGAATAAACCCTCACCGCTCTTTGTATCGGTCGCCGGTTTCGTGAGGCAAACCTTTTGCCCACGCTCCTCATAATTAAAGGCAGTTTGCAGTAACTGAATCGTTTTACCACACCCCATTGCACCATAACAAAAATATAATTTTGCCATACTAACATTATATCACCCACTTTTTAATCCGCACCTTCGTTTTATTAGCACCTTCGTTTTATTATAATCTGTGATATAATCATAAACAGAATGGGTAATAAAGTTATGATCGTGGGTACTGGCAACGTTGGCGCAAGTATCGCTTTCGCATTAATTAATCAACGTACCGTTGTGCATGAGTTAATTCTTACCGATCTTGACATTGCCGACGCCGAAGGCGAAGCCATGGATCTCTCTGACGCACTAGCCACCGCTCCGAGTTTCTTACATATTAAGACTAGAGATTATACCGCAGCAAAAGATTGCCAAGTTTGCATTATTACGGCCGGAGCCAATCAAAAACCTGGCGAAACGCGCACAGAACTTGTTCAAAAAAATGCCAAAATCATCACCAGTATTACCGAACAAATCATGCAAAACGGTTTTAATGGTATCTTTCTTATTGTTTCCAACCCTGTCGATACACTTACTCAACTCATCCAGAAAGTTTCCGGCTTACCACCTGAGCGGGTTATTGGCAGTGGTACTGTATTAGATAGTGCCAGATTACGTTTTGAACTTGCTACTAAACTTAATATTCACCCTAAATCCGTACATGCTTATCAAGTTGGCGAGCATGGCGACACCGAGCTTGCCTTATGGTCACTCGCTAATGCTGGCGGCGAAAAAATCACTCGCTTGTTCAAACCAACCGAACTCGCCAAAATCGAAAACAACGTTCGTAATAAAGCTTACGAAATTATCAACCGCAAGGGAGCTACTTATTACGGCATTGGTGCTGCAATTATTCAGATCCTTAACTCAATTCTTAATGACGAACGTCGCATTCTCTCCGTCTCAAACTATGACGATTTTAATAATATATATTATGGCTATCCGGCCGTAGTTGGTAGAGCCGGTATTCATCAACGTCTAGAACTAGAACTCAGCGAAACCGAAGGTATCAAGTTGCAAAAATCCATCAATGCTATTCGGCAAACTCTCACCAACATTAACCATAAGGATTAAGCCATGACACATCAAACATTCCACAAAAAAATCTGCGCTATTATTACTGTTATTGGTCTAGCTAGCATTTTCACCATCTGCTCCACACAAAATACTTTTGCCTCTACTAAACTCACTACCATCGAAAGTTTCTCTGCCAATTATTATCTCAAACGCAACGCCGAGGGCTTAGCTGAAATGCGCATCGTTGAAGATATTCTAGCTGATTTTACCGACACTACCGACCAACACGGACTACGACGAGTAATTCCTTATACTAATAACGATGGTAAAAATCTCACTTTTCCCAGCGACCGAGAACTAAATATTGAAGTTTGGCGCAATGGTGAAAATGAACCCATTGACCACATCAATGCCGAAGACGGTTATTTCGAAGTCTTTATTGGTGACGCTAATCAAGTTCTGAATGGACAGCAACTTTATCGTCTTGAATATACCGTAATTAATCCAGTTTTAGATTTTGGTGAATATCAAGAACTAACCTGGGATGCCAATGGCAATGACTGGGAGACGTCATTTACTGAAGTCTCCGCCGCCATACATCTTGACAAAAATATTCAAGCTGATTTCACCGACGATGTAATTTGTTACATGGGTGAATTCGGTAGTATGCGTCATTGCGGCTCTCTAGTCCTAGAAGACGGCGCACTCTTTGCCGCAAACTACCTACCATCCGGGCACACGCTTACTTTTAGCCTTAAGTTCGATGCTAATACTTTCATAATGCCCACTGCTAATAAAGACCTTACTCTAATTGGATTCTTTACAGTCATGATTACCACTGGATTTTTTATTGTATTGCTGGATATTTTAGTTTGGCATAATACGCGTGAAAAACGCCAATACTATCGCGGACTGTTCACCAAACCAGAATATGCCCCACCTAAAGGTTTTACTGTTGCCGAAATGGCGCAAAATCATCTCGGCAGCCATCAAACCAGTAATCAAAAAGTTGCCGAATTAATTGAACTCGCCGTGCAAGACAAAATCCAAGTCATCCAATCCGCACCCAAACGCAAATCAAAGCATAATACCTGGACTATTCGCATTCTCACTACCGACCTTACGGCCGATCAAACACTCACACTCAAGCTGCTTTCCGGCAAAAAACATACCTTGCGCGTTGGCCAAGAAATTTCTCTCGAAACTTCATATTCTAACCCAGCTCTTCTTCAGCTCGAACAAGATTACAATAGCTCACTCAAAAAGTCTCTACAGCAAAAAGAATTATGGCAAACTAATAAGTCATCTAAAACCAAGACCGCCTCTTCCGCCCACCAAGATCACACTACCGCCCAGAACTTCTGCATACAAAATAATCTCGCAATTTTCATCGCTGTCACTGCTCTGTGGCTCGGATTCAGTATCTTAGCCTTTTGCATTATTCTGGACCAGCAAGTTCCATATCGCGAATTAGTTGGAGCTCCAGCCCTTTGCATCCTCTACATCCTTATTGTCCTAGGAATCTGCATTTTTACCATTATTAGCTGTGTTTATAACTATGCTTATAGCCTACGCACCTCAAAAGGTCTAGAATACTCCCGCTATCTCGACGGACTAAAATTATATATTAAAATGGCCGAACAAGAGCGCCTTGATTTTCTCCAGAGCGTTAAAGGAGCTAATACGTCACCCCAAGGCATTGTTAAGCTTTACGAAAAACTTCTCCCTTATGCCATTCTCTTTGGTCTCGAAAAGTCCTGGCTACGCGAGCTCGAACATTATTACAAAACTCAAAACATTTCTGCGCCTAGTTGGTATATTAGTCCATACGCTTTCTCCATGGCTGATTTTCAACGCGCCACTAATCGTGCCACACAATCATTCAATAACGTTCTCCATTCGGGACTTAGCAACTCAAGCTCTAGCGCTTCCAGTTTCGGCGGAGGCGGCTTTGCAGGCAGTGGTGGCGGAGGCGGGGGCGGTGGCAGTTGGTAATCTACCTAGATTGCATCTTTAGTAAAATACTAATTTATGGTACAATAATTATATGTTAGACATCAATTATATTCGCGCCAATCAGGCCCTCGTTGAAAAATCCACCAAAGAAAAAGGTTATTCCGTTAATGTCTCAGATTTACTTAAATTAGACGACGAGCGACGCGAAATATTGCAAAATGTCGAAAAGCTTCGCCAGGAGCGCAACGAAATTGCTGCTCAAATGAAAAACGGCAAACCTAACGAAGCTCTTATTCAAAAAGGCCGCAAACTCAAAGAGCAGTTAGCTCAGATTGAACCAGAATTAAACACAATTGAAGAAAAAATCGAAAAGCTTTTAAAACAAGTTCCCAATATTATCTTCGACGATGTACCACTTGGCGGGGAAGAGTGTAGTGTCGAAATCGCTAAATGGGGCAACAATCATACATCTGGCGTCGATCATTTAGACTATGCTGAAAGTCGCAATTGGGTAGATTTTCCTCGTGGAGCTAAAGTTGCCGGTGCAAAATTCTATTATACTAAAGGAGAATTAGCCCTACTCGAAAACGCTTTATTACAATTCGGCATCCAAAAAGTCACCGAACACGGCTTCACTCTCATGATGGTGCCAGACATGGTTTCCAGCAAGGTCCTCGAAGGTTGCGGCTTTAACCCACGCAGCAGCGAACAAAGCGACGAATATTTTATTGAGGGGGAAGACCTTGCAATGATCGCCACTGCCGAAATGCCACTCACCGGCTACCACATGGACGAAATCATTGATGAGGATGAATTACCTCTCTGCTACGCCGGTTATTCCGCCTGTTTCCGTAAAGAGGCTGGTACCTATGGTAAGTACACCCGCGGGCTGTTTCGCGTTCACCAATTTAACAAACTCGAAATGTATGTTTTTTGTTTACCAGAAAAATCCCAAGAAATGCACGAAAAAATTCGTTCCATCGAGGAAGAAATCTGGCAAGCCATTGGCATACCTTACCGTATCATTAATATTGCCGCTGGCGATCTCGGAGCTCCTGCCGCCAAAAAATATGACATTGAGTACTGGTCGCCAGTTAATCAAAAATACCAAGAGCTCACCAGCTGCTCTAACTGTACCGACTTTCAAGCTCGTAGCCTCAATATCCGCGTACGACGTAAAGACGGTAGCATCGAAGTACTACATACTCTAAATGGCACTGCAATTTCTTTTGCTCGCACTATGGTGGCACTCATCGAAAATTATGCTGAGCCAAACGGCAAACTCAAAATTCCCGAAGTCTTACAAAAATATCTAAACGGCGCGAAAGAACTCTAATATGACTAATGAGGGGAAGTCACCACGCAAAAAACATTTTCGTTTTCGTTCCGTCGTTTCGATGGCTAATACCAAACTCTCCGTCAAATCGGCCGCGCTTATCTTGGCCGGATCCACTTTAATCTCTGCTCTACTCGGTATTTTTCGCGATCGCCTACTTAATTCTTATTACCTCGACACCTACCCCACTGGCATCGACGCATATACTGCAGCTTTTACAATTCCAGACTTTATGTTTTTCATCCTTACCTCAGGCGCGCTCGCTGTCAGTTTCATCCCAGTCTTTAACCAACGATTAATAACTGGTAACAAAAAATCCGCCTGGGAACTCAGCTCCAGCCTTCTAAATTTAATGGCGCTCATCACGCTTGTGGCCTCAATCGCAATTATTGTCCTTGCTGATCCACTTGTACGCTATGTCGTTGGCCCAGGACTCGATGAGTCTGGTATGATTCTTGCCATCAATATGATGCGCGTCATCGCCATTAATCCTTTTCTCTTCGCTATTTCCACCATCCTCTCTAGCATTCAGCAGGCTCTCGGGCGCTTCGTCTTTTATGCGCTAGCTCCAGCACTATATAATATTGGTATCTTAATTGGTATCGTCTGGTTTACGGATGGCATCAACATCTTTGGCTGGCAGCTCTTTGCTGGAGGCATTATGGGCGTAGCGCTTGGCGTAGTCTTTGGTGCCGTATTACAACTATTAGTCAGCCTTATCGGACTCTTTGGTTTAGGCTTTGACTATGAATTCAAAATCAACTGGCGCAACCAAGGTTTTCGTGCTGTATTAAATTTACTTCCCGCTCGCAGCCTCGACCAAGGTATTGATTATATTAATACCATCGTTAGTACCAACTTATCCTCTCGCATGGGCGCCGGCGCACTGCGTTCCTATCAACAAGCTTCTAGTCTTTCACAAATGCCCGTTAACCTCGTTGGCGTCGCTATCTCCACTGCCTTCTTTCCTCAACTCACCGAAGAACTTGGCGAAGGCAAAGAAGAAAAATTCCGTCAAACCTTCCGTACTGCTCTTAGTACTATCATCTGGATCTCGCTGCCTATTACAATCATTGCTCTATTTGCGCGTGGTTACGTGGTTAGCTTCATCAAAAACGGCGGTGATCCACTTATCGCATCGGTCCTAGCTACACTAACTCTCTCAATTTTTGCCCGTTCAATCTTCCATATTGCCTCGCGCGGTTTTTACGCCCACCAAGACACCAAAACTCCGTTCATTGTTTCAATTGCCGCGGTCGGCCTAACTATTATTCTATCTATCATATTTTCCATTATTGGCTGCGGTCCAGAAGGTCTAGGCTGGGCGCAGTCCATCGGCGCAATTGCTGAGGTTATAATTCTCGTGATGATTCTCCAAAAACATTCCAACCAAAAATTACTCAATCAGGATTTTTGGAAAGATTTTGGCCGTATGTTATTCGCTACGGCTATCACCGGTTGTGTTGCCTATTCAATGACTAAATTTATGCCTCTAATGGCCACCGATGATTCATTCTTTATCATCTTACCTAAATTCTGCGTTATCTGCCTAGTTTCTTCCATCACCTATATAGTTGCCGGATACTTTCTTAATATTCCACAAGTTTCACCCATTATTAATAAAATCAAACAAATTCTCTTTCGTAACGTTGAATAACTGCTATAATATAACTTATGGATATTTTTCAAGCATTACTCTTAGGATTAATACAAGGCCTTACTGAATTCATTCCCGTCTCGTCGTCTGGACATCTAGAACTCGCTCAGCAAATCTTCCAATTCCATTCTGAAAACTTCCATCTCTTTTTAGAATTTATCAATCTCGGCACTTTGCTCGCGCTCATTATCTATTTCCACGATCGAATTTGGCGTATTATAAAAGACGTTTTCCGTGAAAGAAATTATAAGCTCGCCATCAATCTAGTTATTACTACTATTCCCGCCGGGCTACTCGGATTATTATTATCTGGTTTTATAGCAGAAAATCCTTTCTTCTCCTCACTTTTTACTATCGCCGCCGCAATGGGTATTGTTGGCTTAATTATGATTTTTATCGACAAAATTCCACATATGTCCACCCTAAAAGATGAAAATCAACTTACGCCAATCCGCGCATTAATTATTGGCCTACTACAAGTTTTTGCCCTCATTCCTGGTACCTCGCGTTCTGGCACTACAATTATTGCCGGTCGCATCACCGGCCTAGACTCCGAATCATCCGCCGAATATTCTTTTCTAGCTTCTATTCCTATTATGCTCGGCGTTTGCCTTAAACTCTTCCTTTCATCCACCGACCGCGCCTACTTCACCGCTAATACAAGTGCATTATTCTTCGCTAACCTCACAGCTTTTGCTGTCGGCATTTTTGCTCTGCATTTTCTCTTGCGCTACCTTAAAAAACCTAAATCCCTACAAACCTTTGGCAAATATCGTGTCATTGTTAGCTGTTTAGTAATCGGCGTATTATTAATCATCTCTGCATAAACACTCATCCTATAAAACGTCAATCAATAGCTCACAAAGTTTACATATATCAACGTTGTTTTTTATGTCAAGCTTTGCTATGATTAATACCAGCTGCTTCAATCCGAGGTCGAAGTACTAAGGGCTATTCCTTAGCTACTGTTTCGAAGTGGTCGTAACTAAACAGGAGAATCAATGCGTAGCAAACGAAAACGAACTCACGCTCGCCGAGACAGCCAGTCTACACCAGCTCCTTGGCAAGAGTTTATTGAAATTGCTCCCGAGATGTAATTTCAAGTTTTATACGCACGTCCTAGCCAGCCTTAACAGCTAGGACTTTTTTGTTTATCAATAGCGCTGCTAACACCAGATTTACTATTAGCTCTTGTAATAACCGTATTTGGCATTTTGCGCTTTGCCACTGCCGTACGATCCATATCACGTTCAAAATCATCCTGTGGAGCTCCACCCAAAAGTAAATCCACTAGCATTTGATAAGTAATTAAACCCACAATACGTTCAAATGGATCAATCACCAAGAAGAAATAACAATTAGTTCGGTAAAAAGCTGCCAACACTTGCATCAAATTATAATCATCTCGCACATAGCAAACCCGCATATCCATAATTTCTTCGGCTCGCTTCGTTTCGCGCATCTCTAAACTATTTAAGGCTTCTGTATGTAATAAACCCAAAATTTGTTTATGATCATCTATCACTGGAAAATGCGCAAAGCCTGAACGATATAACCGATCAAGCGTCAAAGGCCCCAAAACCTCTTCTTTATTCACATAGGTAATTAAATTCTTCGACACCATTACATCCGCCACTTGAATTTCTGGGAAATTCATCGCCGTTGCAATCACCTTACGCTCTCGGTCCGACAAAACCCCTTTCGGTAAGGCCTTCATCAACTCCAAAAACTCCGCCGTAGACTCCGGAATATGCAATTTAGGCTCTACTTGCGCCATTTTCTTAGGTTTTACTCTATACGGCTCCAACTTCGGCATTAGCCATTTTGCCAACCATTTCAAAAACTTTAACTTCAGCTTTCTTAGTCCAGCACACAGTTTCTTCGCAATCTTTTTAATTGCCGCAACAATCTTCCGCCACGTCAATTTTACCTTCTGCCAAAACTGCCCCTGTGTTTTGGTTTGAGATTTTCGTACTACTCTTTTAGCTTCATTCATGCTATAATCATTATAACATCATAGAAGTAATTAATCTAACAGCGGAGGCCAAAAAGTGGATAAAAAAACCTGGATTATCATTGGCGCGATTGTGGCTATTTTTGCGGGCGTAATTGTCACCAGTATCTTACAAAATCAATCTAATACCAACTACGATCAATACGATTTGGCCACAATCATTGACGCTAACGACGATTCTGGTAATTTAGCCGAAAATATCGACGGCGATCCTAACGCCCCTGTCATCATTTACGAATACGGCGATTATCAATGTACAGCCTGCGCACCTATCAATCCTTACATTAGCGAAATCATTGAAGAATATGATGGCAAAGTCGCCGTAGTACTCCGCACTTACATTATGGATTATCACCAAAACGGCACCGCTGCCGCTTCTGCCGCCAACGCCGCCGCCATCCAAGGCTACTGGAAGCCTTTCAAAGACATTATTTACAGCAAACAAAACGACTGGTATTACTCCGAAGGCACCGAACGACAAAAACAATTCGAAGATTACTTTATGACCGCCTCCAATAATCAAGGCAACCTAGAAAAATTCCGCACAGATATGAGCAGTAAAGCAGTCGCTAAAAAAATCAGCTTCGATCGCGCCCTTTCTACACGCGCTAATGTCGATTGGACTCCTACTTTTTACCTCGGCGACGAATTAATCGACCAACGTGGTATGAACACTAGCGACTTTCTCAAGCTACTACGCGAAAAAATCAACAAAAAACTCACTGAGCAGGGAATTGAAGTGCCCAAGAAGGCTAAAGACAACGCAAACAAGTCTGACAAATAAGTCCGTATGGCCAAGTCTCATATCCTATTTTCCTGCCAACAATGCGGCGCCACTTACAAAAATTGGACCGGCCGCTGTCAACAATGTGGCGCCTGGAGTTCACTTATCCAACAATTCGACGAAGACAGCCGTGAAGAGAAATCCGCTGTGGGTCGTGGCAAAGCCTCCGGTAAACAACTCGATTTTGTCTCAATTAATGATTTAGAAAGCTCTGATGAACGCGAACGTCTCCAGATCGGCTTCAAAGACCTTGATACCGTACTCGGTGGCGGCATTTTACTTGGCAGCGTTTCGTTATTAGCCGGACAGCCCGGTATCGGCAAGTCCACCCTTCTTATGCAAATCTGCGCCAAAATCGCCAAGCAGCGCAAAGTACTCTACATTTCCGGCGAGGAGTCCGCCGGCCAAGTTAAGCTCCGCGCTATCCGCCTCGGTGCCAATTCCGATAATCTTAAATTCGCCAGCAGTACCCTCGCCAATGACATTGCCAAAACTATCGAAAGCGGCGAATTTGATTTAGTGATTGTTGATTCCATCCAAACTCTCACCCTTGCCGAAATTTCTTCCTCTCCCGGTGGTATTTCCCAGGTCACCAACTGCGGCAATCTCATCATTCGTGCCGCCAAAATCTCCGGCACCGCCGTCATTATCGTCGGCCACGTCACCAAGGAGGGAACTGTCGCTGGACCAAAAGTTCTCGAGCATCTCGTCGACGTTGTACTTAATTTTGAAGGTGATCGCTACGGCGGCTTTAAAATCATCCGCGCCATCAAAAACCGCTTCGGCTCTACCACCGAAGCTGCCATTTTCGAAATGGACGCCAAAGGTCTTTCTGAGGTCAAAAACCCTTCCGCCGCTCTCCTCGCCGAACGTCAAAATACTGACGGCTCTATCATTCTTGCCACTCTCGAGGGCACCCGACCTATTCTAGTCGAAATTCAGGCACTCGTCACCCCCACCAACTTCGGCTACCCCAAACGCACCAGCTCCGGATTCGATCTCAACCGCCTAAATCTACTCATTGCCGTCATTGAGCGCCGCACCAAACTCAAACTTAACGATAAAGACGTTTTCATCAACGTCGTCGGCGGCCTCAAAATCAACGACTCCGCTGCCGACCTCGCCATCTGTCTCGCTATTGCATCTGCTGTCGCTAGCCGCAAACTAGCCGAAGATTTTGTAGTTTTTGGCGAAGTTGGCCTCGGCGGGGAAATCCGCTCCGTTTTTCGACCCGATCAACGCATCGCTGAAGCCAAAAAACTCGGCTTCGCCCATGCCATTGCCCCTGCCACCGCCAAAGACCCCTTTGTGATCCCCGTCAAAGACCTACGCCACACCCTCATCGAGTATGTCAATGAATAACACACCCCTATCCTTCCATTATAGCACACATTATCATAAAAGTCAATACTTTTTATGCTTTTTGAGCCAAAAACAAGGAAAATTATGCGCATTTTAGGCATCGATCCCGGTACTGGTATCTGCGGCTTCGCTGTCATTGAAGACAAAACCCCACTCGACTACGGCGTCATTTCTACACCCCCGCATACGCCATTACCCGATCGCCTCGAAGATATTTACAATTCCCTACACGAAATCATCAAAGCTGATCGACCCGACGTTATGGCTATCGAAAAGCTTTTTTTCAAACAAAATATCACCACCGGCATCTCCGTTGCTGAAGCTCGCGGTGTTTGTATGTTAGTCGCAAAACAATGCAATTTACCAATTTTTGAGTATAGTCCTAACCAAATCAAAAAAGCCATTTGCGGTTATGGTCAGGCTCATAAACCCCAAATCCAAGAAATGGTACGTGTTCATTTTAACCTTAAAGAAGTTCCTAAGCCCGACGATGCCGCCGATGCCTTAGCTGTGGCCATCGTTCATTCATTTGTCGCAAAAACCGCTACTAATGTTTCGTTGTAATTTTCACATCATTATGCTAAAATAGAGCTAAGTTAAGGAGGCCTATGCGCAAACAAATCACTTCCATCACCATATTAACCCTTGGAACAATTTTCGGCTTAGCAAATCTCACGCAAACTACTCCAGTCTACGCCGAGGACGAAGTCGTTCAGGGTACCGTCGAAATGCCCGACGACAATCAGCCCGCTGAAGATATCACTAATAGTCAAGCCGATCAAGAATATGGCATAATGCCAATTTCTGAAGAAGATCCAGAACACGGCGTCGACAACAGTACAGACAATGACGCAGACAACACTACTGTCGATGGTGATTTTCAATCAGAAATTATCCTTTACGATGTTGAACCAGAACCAGAAGCAGCAGATGAAGACGTCTCCGAACCGCCACTTTGGCCACTCATTGTCTCCGCTAGCGCTATGGGGATTACTTTAGTTGCCATCATCGCGCTTAATCTCATTGGGAAGCAAAAGCGGTCGTGATCGCACATCTCGTCGGCAAAATCACCGAAAAACTCGATAACTCCGTCATCATCGATGTCCAGGGAGTAGGGTACGAAGTAACTATCCCAGCCTCCGAAATCGGAAGTATCAACCTCGAAGACCAAATTAAGTTTTACACTTACCACGCCATTCGTGAGAACAGCGAGGAACTCTATGGCTTTTCCAGCCTCACCGCCAAGAGACTCTTTGAAATGCTCATTTCCGTCAATGGCGTCGGCCCCAAAGCCGCCGTTAGCATTCTTAGTCTCGGCAGCCCCGAGGATGTCCGTAACGCTATCGCCAACGCTGACACTAAATTCATTGCCAAAGCTAGCGGCATCGGCAAAAAATCCGCCGAACGCGTTATTGTCGACCTGCGTGATCGCGTCGGTGCCCCATCTAGAATCGGTGCCACCGAAGCTAAAACCATTCAAGCCGAGCCGCTACCAGAAGACGAAGCACTTGATGCTCTCATCGCACTCGGTTTTCCGCTCAAAGAAGCCACCGCTGCTCTCGCCGAAGTTGACCATAATCTATCAATAGAGGACAGAATCCGCCTCGCCCTCAAAAAATAGCCATTTTATGCCAAAAATACTCCGCATTGGTCGCTTTTTTGCGCAAAAACCGCTTTTACCTCTTCCAAAATTGAAAAAAGTATGTTAAAATGGTCAATAGTTGTAATATATAAAGGTTAAATTATGAGTTCTACT
>CAOZKB010000010.1 GCA_948571325.1 uncultured Candidatus Saccharibacteria bacterium
TTACATTTTGGCAAATATTTTGTAAAATAACAGGGGTGATTTGGTTAAGAAATATTATAAAATATATTAGAACATTATTATGATTGCATTCTTCGGTCTGGGACGGAGGCGTAGTCACAAGATGCGTAAAGTCCCGAAAATCGAAATTGCTCTCGTAGAGATACAAGAGCAATAACAAAAATGATATAATTATAATATGAAACAGAAGCGTACTCGGGGAAAAGATTTGAAGCGGCGAAGTGAGGCTAGTGCGACGGAGGAGACGGCGAGTCTGGACAAGCATGAGTGGAAATGGCGGTGGTTTAATCAGATTGTACTAGTGTTTGCGATTGGGTGCGTGTTTGGGACGTATTATGAAGAAATTATTACGCTGGTAAAGGGGCTTTGGGAGAATGGGACGCTGGAGTGGTTCTCGCGGAGAGGCTTGGTGTATGGGCCATTTAGCCCGATTTATGGCGTGGGAGCGGTAGGGATTTATTCGATGTTTTACCAAACGAGGGCAAAATGGTTGACGTGTTTGGTGGGCGGTGCGCTAGCTGGGGGAGTTTTTGAATATTTGGCAAGTGTTTTGCAGGAGTGGGTTTTTGCGACGAGGTCGTGGGATTATAGTGATAGATTTTTGAATATTGGCGGACGAACGACAATTCCCTATATGGTTTTCTGGGGGATTTTGGTGGTATTTACAGCGAGGTGGTTGTATCCGATTCTGAATAGAGCCTATGGTAAGTTAGTGGGGAGAGGACTGAATATGTTTTGCATGGGACTGGCGATTTTTTTAATTTTTGACATTGGAATGTCGCTAGCGGCAAATTGGCGCCAAGCAGAGCGACGCGAAGGAGGCGAGGTGGAAAATCGACTGGATGAGTTCTTTGATGAGCATTTTCCGGAAGAGCGGCTGAAAGAGGTGTATGAGAATACGGAATATGTGGGAGAATAGGGAGATCGGCTCTTTAGTGTATTGACTTTTTTAGTGAAGTGTACTATAATGGAGAGATAGGGTAGTTACGGGCTATTAGCATTTTAAAATTAGCTGAAAAGTTTTTTGATGAGCTAATAATAGAGCTTGGACTATCAGTAACTCAAAAACAGCCGAAGCCGTTTTACAAAAGAGTTCATAGCGGTTAGAGGCTAGAATTCAGGATTCGAAGAGGAGGAAGTCGAATGGGAAGAAAATACGAAACTGAGTATGTTAAAGATAGCGAATTATTTGACTATCAAGAATTGGCAAAAAATGATGATTTTATGCAACGAGCGGAATGCGTCTGGATATCGGAAGCACAAATATTTCTAGGATATTTAGGTATGGACAAGATGGACAATTCAACGTTTGAATCCGAAGTGCGACAAATCATGCTAGCTGAGGTGTTCTACACCAAGTATGTCAACAAGTACACATATTTAGTAGTGATTGAGGATAATATACCTATGTATTTTATTGAATATACAGAGATAGTTGACTTCGATAATTATCTTGGCATGCAATTTGAGCTGAAAAAGCAAACACCGTGGTCGGCAGTGGTAGCGAGACTTGCTAAATCAGCTAAAGAGCTGGGGCCAGAAAAATCTTCATTGAAAGCGATATTGGGAGATCTGATCGAGAAAGACAATACCACAAGCTTGACATGTCGACTGGGAACGCTAAATGAGGAGACGGTCTTTTATCATGATAACAAACTTTATTATGGTAAAATAATCAATGCCGAATTTTTAGTAAACGATGACAACCAGGTAGACTTTGACGATTATGCGAATGAAGTAATTGAGTTGAAGCTGGCAACAACAACTGTTTCGTTGATACCAACACTCAAAGTTTTGCCTTGGTCAAAGGAGGAATGGGCAGAGGATGCTGATATTTGGTTGGGGACAAGTTTTAAAGTGCCATGGAGGAATTATTACAAGAAAAAGGAGCCAATCTGGCGAGAACTTTGTACCGAGGTAGAGGGGTTCTGGTTCAGACATGGCTATGACAGCGAAGAAATCTCAACAGAAGCCATGCCAGATTAAGTAAAAAACAAAGTAAGCTGAGTAGGACATCCTGAGAAATCGGGATGTCTTTTTGATTTGAAGAGGGATTTCGGGCTTGACTCGAGAGAGAAAGTGCGTTAAGATGGAGATATACAGATATTGACCGACCCGAAGAGGGGCGGATTTTTATTGAAAGGAGAAAAATGGAAGGTTTAGACCTGAAACAGATGACTGCGATGGTGCAGATTATTTCGGAAGAGAAAGGTTTGCCGGAAGAGACCGTGCTGGATGTGATACAGATGGCGATTGCAGCAGCTTGGCGCAAAGATAATGGCGACAAAGACATGAACGTGCGGGCATTGCTCGATGTAAACACGGGGAAAGCGACGGTTTTTGTGAGCCGTGAAGTGATTGAAGATGACGTAGCATACAATCCAGCCACGGAAATTCCGCTGGCGGAGGCGGTAAAAGAGCAAAGCGATGCTAAAATTGGCGACACAATTGAAGAAACGCACGAGGTGACTGAGTTTGGACGCGTGGCGGCGATGACAGCGAAACAAGTAGTAGTGCAGCGGTTACGCGAGGCGGAGCGCGATGCGGTGCTTTCAGCCTTTGAAGATAAGATTGGCACCGTGGTAACTGGGGTGATTGCGCGCGTGGAGCCACGAGTAGTGCGAATTGATCTTGGTAAGGCATCGGGGATTATGCCAAAATCAGAGCAAATTGATGGCGAATTTTATACCGTAGGAGACCGAATTAAGGTATTCATCAAGGGCGTTGAGCACGATGATACGCGTGCGCAATTGATTTTGTCGCGTGGAAATACGGAATTTATTAAATACTTGTTCCAACAGGAAGTGCCGGAACTTGAGAATGGTTCGGTGGAAATTAAAGGTATTGCACGCGAAGCGGGGCGACGCACGAAGATTGCGGTGACTTCGACCGTACCAGGAATGGACCCAGTGGGAACTTTTGTAGGTGGGCGCGGGATGCGCGTGCAGGCAATTGTGAACGAAATCGGTGAACGCGAAAAAATCGACATTATCAACTGGAGCGATAATCCGTCGGAGTATATTCGTGAGGCGCTTTCGCCAGCCGAAGTAGTGAAGGTCGAGATCGACGGCAAAAAAGCAAAAGTTTTCGTGACCGCAGACCAACAGTCGATTGCGATTGGTCGGCAAGGGCAAAATGTTCGGTTGGCGTCGAAATTGACCGGCTATGATCTTGACATCGAGCTGGCGAAAGCGCCAGAAAAGAAGAAGCGTAAAAATGCCGAAGATTCCCTGTTTAATGCGATCGAAGCCAGCGAAGAGGTGGCCGAGGAACAAGAGGTTACCGAGGCAGCCGAAGAGCAGAAGGCTGACAAACCTGCGCAAAACTCAGAGGCGGGTGACGGCGAAAAGGCAGCTGAGGGCGAGGGCTCGGAGCCGGCAGAGCCCGAGCCGGAGATGGATGGGGGCGTTGAGTAGGGGTAGACGAGAGAGCTTGAATAGAATTTGCCTGATAAGCATGACAAAGGCCCAGTCAGTTAACTGGGCCTTTAAGGTACCTTAAAACGAGGGTGTACCGTGCCGCTAAACTGCCGGCCTTGTAAAATTGGTCATTCGTTCAATTTTACAAAATACCGATATTATGGAGGAATGCCAGGTCGGCGGGGCTTAAAAGTACGCTATGTATCCAGGGGATACCTTTGGACATCGCTACGTACACAATAAATATAGCGATGAGAAAGCGTGCTACCGCGAAGCAGCGAATCGCCGTGGCGTCTTCAGGACTGAACTTCTCTGAGCAGAAAAATATCTGCTCAAGAGCGTTGGTGATTTCCGTGATGCTAATAAAAAAGCAGATTACAGAAATCAGTCCGGAGAGCGCGGCTGCAGCAGCAATATTGCCAAAGTGAGAGCCGGTATATTTACTGTACTCCCAGATAATGACAGCTACCGTTGTAATTAGCGCTGTTATGGCGCCGGCAATATGACCCTCTTTGTGAGCGATAGCGCGCTCGATCGACGCCTCTCGTTGTCTTGTTTTAAAGCTTTTAAATTTTCCGTTCATACTTATTCCCTCCTTATTTTTTATTACGTTTTTGTAGACTAAGGCTCCGTTTTTGATGTTTGAGGTATTTTACCTCGGAAATGAGCCAATTCCACAAAACGTTAGCATGAACATACAACCCCTTATAGTTTTAGCTAAGGGTATGATTTCATTGTAGCACAGATTGATGAAATTGTCAATAGTTTTTACGGTTATTTTTGAAGAACTTGTCAATAGGTAGACTACTTGGCTTGTTCGGGTGAAATGTTCGGGTAAATTTGATGCTGGGGCGATAGAGTTTTCCGCAGGTGTGGAAAAGTGAATAAAAAGTGTTCGGTTTTGAGAAAAATGGTTGACGAGGGGAGTGACAGAATTGGGGCATGAAAAAGGGCCCTACAGATGTAAGGCCCCGTGGTCTCCCAGCTAAGCTGATGTTAACTGGGGTATTTTATGGAGGAGAACTCCCTACGTCAGATCGGCGCTCGGTTCTACTGCCGGCGTCATGGTCGGCTCGGGTGAGATAGCCATACCAGAATCGACATTATTGTCGATAATGGTAGGTGTTGTATCGACGTCGATAGTCGATACAACCGGCTCAGAGTCAGACTCTGACGAGATTTCCGGATCGGAGATTTCCGGATCGACAACGTCAATAACAATATCCTCGTTGACGTCTTCAGCCGGAGTGACTATGGTCTCTTCAACAGCCTCAATGACTGTTGGTAATTCCTCAGCGACGATATTGTCGCTGGTGTTTTCGGCCGGGATAGGCTCTTCGACAACAGTAAGGCTAAGATCTTCGTCACCCCATGGGTCAACTTCACCTTCTCCAACATCCGGGAGGGTCGGCTGCTCGGGTTCCTCAGGTTCGGGTTGCTCAGGCTCTTCATCCTTGAGGTCTTCCCAGATTTCGCCAAGCTGCTGCTTAAGTGCCGCGTCATATTGTTCTTCCTGTCCCTCGTACCCCTGGATTAACGTTGCGTCGTCGAATGGATTATGCTCCACTTCGACATCCACTACGTCAATCTTGTTAGGGTTGATAACGATTGACGAATCTGCCGTAGTATAGTGATACGGCAACGGATCGGTCTTATCGTTATCGATTGGCGTGAACCTAATGTCATTCACCGTGAAGATAATATCCTCAGAATTATTCAGGATATTAAAGGTGAGCGAACAGATTGTCCAGCCGTCAGATATAATACTATCTGATGACGTACTATGGCGATTCGTATGGTCAACCCTGTCAAACCCTTCAGTCGGCTTGAACGTGGTATACCTTCCCTGCTGGCAGCTGACATACTGGAGCTGATCTTTGTTATAGTCGAAACTAAATTGAAGATCGAACTTCCAGTCGTTACCATCTTTACCAACCTGTTCAGTTTTCAGGTTTTGCATAGCAAAGGTAATGATAACGTAACTGCCGTCACTGCTTACCTGCGGCGTCATACCCAATTCAAACATTTGATGATCGGATTTGGTATTATATACCGTAGTGTCAGCAAGGTCAGCTTCTTCGAAGATATAGTTATTTGCAACATCTTCTTTAAGCTTGACCTGTTCGGTGACCACAGCCGTGCCCGGAGCCTGCGCCTTAGGGTCAAATTTTTCTCCTTCAGCAAGCATCTGTCCATTAACGCTGATGACCGGGTCGCCATCAATATCCGCCGGAATAATACCGGTAGTTTTGATATCAACGACGCCGGTTTCTTCGTCATAGACCTGCTCCACGCTAGCTTTAGCCTTTTCGATCGTATAATCAAATGTCAGATCGCCGACCGGGGCATAGCCTTCTGGCACCTCCACTGTGACCGTATATTGATAATCGCCAGCATCGGTTGCCGGATTAGATACGACATTAAACTTTAAATCAATGTCTTCCGGTGCGCCAACGAGTGACAAATCTGGAGCTTCGCCGTTATAAATAAAATTATTTTCGGCAAGGCTTAGACCTGATAGATCCAAGGGATGCAACTGATGCTCAATAGTGCCACAAATTGGGCAATGAGCACTGGCTGTATGGTCAAGACTACCGCACTCACTGCAGTGGGCATCTGTGGTATGCTCTAACGAGCCGCATTCGCCACAATGAGCGTCAGCAGTGTGATCCATGCTGGTACAAATTGCACAATGTGCATCTGCCGTATGACCGAGGTCGTGACAAATTGGACAGTGTGCGTCGACCGCGTGATCGAGACTGCCACACTCACTGCAGTGAGCATCTGTGGTATGCTCTAAAGAACCACACTCACCGCAATGGGCATCCGCAGCATGTTCAAGCGAACCGCATTCTGTACAATGATCCTCGGCGGTATGGAAAATGCCGTCGCAGATCGTGCAGGTGTGGTCATCAATGCTATGACCAACTGCATCGCAATACTCGCAGTGATCTTCAGCCTGATGGCCTACCGCGTCGCATTTGCCACAGTGATCCTCGGCGACATGGCCAAGGGCATTACACTTGCCGCAATGCGCATCGGCTGCGTGATCTGGGCTGCTACATATGCCACAGAGCGGATGTTCCGCCGTGGTATGCTCAGTACTGCCACAGAAATCGCAAGCAGCTGGCTGCTGCGGCTGATCCGAGTTATCTGGATTGGACGGATCAGTGCCGCCAGGAGTGTTGGGATCGTTTTTGTCGTCCCCATCCTGGTCGCCGCCGGGAGTTTCCGGGTTTTGATCATCAGGTTTTTGTTCCTGATTGTTATCGTCCGGATTTTCCGGTAGAGTAGGCAGGACTGGAGGTTCGCCAGTATCTGGTTTGCCGGGAGTCTGCCCATTGTTACCGTTGTTGCCGTTGTTGCCAGCGTCCTGGTTTTTGTCGTCATCGACGTTGCCAGAGCTACTGGAGTTACCTCCGCTAGTACCATTGGAGCTAGCGGGTGGATTGGCGCCGGACTGATTTTGGTCAGCCTCACCAGCGCCACCATTATCTATAATATCGGACGAATCTTTAGATCCGGAGCCGTTAGAAAGGTTGCGCTGAGCTGCGCTTGCTGCACGAGCCGCTTTAGTTCCCTGTGGAACTGTGGCAGACTCGCAGTTCAATTCAACTGGTTGATAATGTTCAGCATCTGCCTTCTCCCAAGCGGGGTTTGTGAGCTGAACATTAATTGTTACGGAACCAGTCTGCTTGCCGCGCAAAATCACAAACAATGCGTCTTTGCGAGCAAGTTCAGACTTAAGTTCCTGGCCGACGTTGGCATCGCCCGGAAGTTTATCCAGGACCTCAAGGATGCTTTCGTCAGAAACTTCAACATCAGTGACCTCCCAGCCGAGCGGTTGCGCTGCGGTTTGGGGTGAAATCGTGAGAGCAATAATCTCGTTCTCCTCGATTTCTAAAACCTGGACTGCGCTATCGTCAGAACCAACAGCCGCCAAATGCAGGCTGTCTTTGGTGTTGAGGATAGCTTGACAATCCACCTTTTCAGAATCTGCCGCTACAGTTGGCAATTCCGCAAAAAACGGAGTTAAAACCATTACCATAACAAGCAGGAGAGCCGTCAAACTATGCAAGAGATTTCGAGTCTTACTCATTTTATCTCCTCCTTTTGTTAAGGTTCTCGCCTCGATGTTCCCGGAGACGAGTGGGATTAAATAGTTACGCCGATAACACGAATCCTGAGATTTTTATCTACTAACCACCGAGTGGTCGGATTCAAAACAGCACATACGGTACTTACGCTAAAAAGCCGCCAGTATGATATTTGTTTGATAAATAGCCTTGACAAACTCGATAATAAGTTGAGTTATTGTCAAAAATGGACATTATAAAAATGTCTCTAAACCACCGCGTAGGAACTTCGCCAATTTAGTATTGACACTACGGAGGGTGATGGCCTTATCTGTTATCGGTCCGGAGTCTACCTCCTATCTATATGAAAGGGCAAAAAGTAGACCCCATACTTCCATTTTAGCACACATTGTTAAATTTGTCAATGGTTTTGGGATATTTTTGTGGATTTGGCGCGAATTTAGTCTAAAACTGCCCTTTTATGGGACTTTGTAGTGCGAGCAGGCTGGGACTATGAGTGACTTAGATATGAGAAAGGACCCCTTGCGGGGCCCTAAACTTTAGGCTGCGAACTGCTCGGCTGAATTGTCAGCACTTGGCGTAGATTCCGGAGTAGACTCTGGAGTAGGCTCTACCGATTCTGAGGTGGAGGACGAGGAGGATTCTGGTGAAGGCTCACTGGTGTTTTCTACCTCTGACGTTGAAACTGTGGGATTAGCTTCGGCGAGATTATTATCGATAGAAACTATCTCATTAGAGACGTCTGTCGGCGCAGGCTGAGTATTCATCTCAGGGGCAGGCGCAGCGGGTGAAGTTTCTTGAACGGTCTGTGCCGTATCTACGGGAGTAGTCATAGTGTCGGCGGGGGCGATTTCGGAAGTGGGTTCTAACATGGAAGGAGTGGTAAAATTCTGATCAATGTACTCCTGGAGATACTCACGCGCACTATCTTCATCACCCTGGCCTTTATAAAAAGCATCCGCCATAGGATTGCCAGGAACAGTCACCTCGGTAACATTAATATTACCCGAGGGGTTAGCCACCATTACAACCTGGCCGCCGCTCTTGTAATAAAAATCACGCTGAGGACTTTGACCGTAAGCGCTATCCGGACAGATATCCTGCGGATTAGTAGCACCACCTACTTGACCAGTCCTAAAAATCAAATCAGAATGATCACCGTTAGGATCCTTGTAATTAAACTTAACATAGGTAATTACACTGTCCTTTGGCAGCGGGCCGCTACTGCTGTTAAGATTACCGTTATACGAAGCAACTATACGATTCATACTCATTAAATCCATCGTGCTTGTCCAGTCACCATCCTCTTGACCAGCATACTCAAGACGCTCTGTGTCGTAAAAAAGTTTGAGGCCGGTTGCGACTTTGTCGTATCCTCCAACTTGCGGAATATTAAGATCCTTGATGCAAACTGCAACGACGAGTTGACCGTTCTCCTCTGAATATTCGAGGGCAAAATTCAACCACGATTGGTCGGATTTCACGTTGAAATATTCTTCCTTATTTAGTTCAGCCGTGGTGTAATTGTGTTTCTTATCCTCGCTAATCCAGAGCTGCGAGGTAACATGATAGTAACCAGGATCGGTCATAGCGTCAACCGCACTACCATTAGCATCGGTAATGCCAGTAGCAATATCGCCCACAACATCCTCTGAGACAACACCATTGAGCTGTCCTTCGATCATACCCGTAAGCGGGTTGAAGTTATACTCAACGCTAGGGGTAGCTTGACCAATGGTATAGGTTAGCGTCATATCTGGCACCGGTTTTGCACCTGCAGGCACCTCATATGAAATGTCTATGGTATATTCGCCTGCATCCGTACCTATACCGGTAATATTAGCTTTAACGCCATCGGGCAGATTTAAAGATGGATACTGTTCTTTTCCATTATACGTAAGTAATAACGCATCACCAGTTGGCAACCAGTCTGTAGTGTCATATTCAACCAACTCGGGGTCCTTATTGTCCTCGGTTCCATCTCCAGGATTAATGGGGGTTGTGGGTGGTTCCGGAGTGGGGTCAGTAGCGCCAGGCTGATTGTCTGGCTGACTTGGCTCATCTGGCTGTTCGGGGTCGTCAGGCTGTTGGTCGGGCTGTTCGGGATCGTCTGGTTGTTCAGAGTCGTCGGGCTGCTGGTCGGGCTGGGAGCCTGGCTTAGACGGTTTAGACGTGTTATCATCATTAACTGGAGGTAATACCAGGTCCGGATTAAGATCGGGCTGACCCGACGGAAGCGTAAGGCTCGAATTAGACAGCTGAACATCGCTAAACAAATTGCTTGCTACATTCAGACGGGCAGCTTTAGTTCCCTGTGGAACGGCTGCGATATCACAAATAAGCGAAAGGTTGCACGCATGGCCATGCGTGCAACCTGCCTCCCAGCTGGGATTTGCAAGTAATACCTTAAACTTAACATTGCCAGTTTTCTTAGCTTCAATATAGAATTTTAGCCTTTGGTTATTTCGCTGGTCAATGTCATCGGAATTGGCATTGGCAATCTGATCCTGAGCACTAATCTCAAATTCTTGATCTGTGCCAGCAACCTTCACCTTAGTGCCAATCGGCAAGGTTTGATGTACGACGCAGATGTCTGGATCGGAGAAATTGACTTGGGAAATTCGCCAGCCAAAAGACCAACCAAACTCTGTGGGTAGCACCTCAAACTGATAAATCTCACCTTGCTCAACCTCAAGTTGGTCGGTAGATAGGCGAAGATCCTTCATAGTACTGAGAATTTGGTCGCAATCAACCGTTGCAGCCGTTACCGGAGTGACGGAAATCATTACACAAAGCATAAACATAAAGAGAATGCTGAGGCAAAGTTGACGGGTTTTCTTTTGCTTGTTTCTAGACTTATTAATTTTCATACTTTCCTCCTTTTGCGTATCGTTGTGAAAACTGACGGTTACGGACTTACAGGTTTGAATTAGGCTTTTTCTGAAGATAGTGAGAATTAGAATATGTGGAGTAGTGGATTTTCTGAAAAATAGATAGCGATTCTGAGAGTTGGGTTTCTAATAGAGATGATCCTTGAATAATAAAAAGAGAAATGACTCCAAAAATTTAAGACTTAGACTTGAGAAACCGTTTGGAAACTTCTATTTTGAAAAAGTGCCTACTTCAAGACCTGAAGTAATAGGTGGGCGTTAAGGCCCATTCTGTTATGATAGCATAAATTAATAAGGATGACAAGAGCGAGAAAGTAAAATCAACTCATAGTGCGGACCAAGAGCATGTCACTTTAGCTAGTGAGTCGAGATATAAAAAGAGGCTCTCCGGAGAGAGCCCTTTAAAGGAATTTCTTGCCACTTACGAACATCAGGCGGCTGCGTCAATAACTGGGTCATCGTCGCTTGCAATACTTGATCCGTCAGAATCATCATCTGCTACATTATCCGCGTCGGTATCCGTATTGGCTGCCGATTCTTCGGAAGTTTTGCTCTCGTCCTGGGAGCCAACCGACGTGTCGCCGGCGGATTCCTCCTTGATGTCGGCGTCCTCCGGGGCGCCTTCCAGGTTGTCATTATCATTAGCTTCGAGCTGTGAATTATCTGCGTGGTCATCCTGATCATCCTGGTCAACCGCATTATCACTTGGAACAGCGACTATCTCATTTGTGCCCGGCGCTGGTACGGTTGTATCCTCAGGATTAGTAGGCAAGGCAGTTTGATCATCCGGATTGCTGCTTACCTGTTCTTCAGGGCTGACTGACTGATCGTCGCTACTAACTGTGTCCTTTCCTACTGATACATCAGCACCATCCGTAGAAGTGTTCGTCGCTACTATTTCATTGGATTCTACTGTATCTTTTACAGCATCATTCGCGACATCATCATCTACGCTGGCATCATTGGCATCATTGTCATTATCATCCGATAATACAGCCTTTTTCGCTGCTTTTGCCTTTGCTGGCGTGCTTCCTTTGGCACTACGGCTTTCAAGCTTCGGCAATGTATAAGGACTCGGATATTCTGGAAGCTCTTCGCCCGAATCACCAGATCCTGAACCGCCCGTGTTGCCTGGGTCGGTTGTGCCGCCCGTGTTACCAGTTGAATCGCCAGTATTACCAGATCCAGATCCGCCGGTGTTGCCTGAACCACTACCAGAATCTCCTGGTGGTAAAGTTACCGGACTGTCGTAAACTGGCGGTTTTTCTGCGTTACCAGAATCACCTGAACCGGAATTGTCCGGTGTTGACGGGTTGCTTGGATTACTCGGCGTGTTTCCGTCAGAACCAGTACCTGATCCAGATCCTGTGCCTGAGTTAGATCCACCGTTGCCACTGCCATTATCTACATCTGGCGTTTGAGACGGTTTATCTGGCGTAGGCTGAATCACTCCGGGAACATTTGGCGCCGGTTTCGGAAGCGTCAAGCTCGGCGTGTTCTGGCCAGCACTATTAGTCAATGCCTGCTGTGCTGCCGCTGCTATAGCTGCGCGTGCCTCGCGCACCGCCTCGGCCACTCTAGCCGCCTTAGTTCCTGCCGGAACAGTCTCGGCTTTAACCTCAACCGAAACGTCTCTGTAACAGCCATCTGTGCAAGCTGCTTTCCAGCTAGGGTTAGTAATGTTGAAATCCATTTTAACACTACCGTTTGATTCACCCCATAGGATAACTGCGCCTTCGTTCTCTTTGATCTGCTTCTGCCAATCTTCGTAGCTTGGGTCGTTTTTCGCTTCCTCCGGAAGCTCTTCCACGACTTTCGCTACTTTCTCATCCGCGATCTTGACTTCGTTGATTTCGAAGCCATTTTCACCAGCATCGTCTGATAAGCCAACGATTGTGGCTTTGCCTTTCTCAATAAGTAATCCGCCATCAAGACTTGCGTTCTCTTCTTTATCTAAACTCGTATCGACCGGTTTTACCTTGTCGACTATCGATAACATTTTGTCGCAGTCGACATTGTTTGGGGCGGCAAACAATGTCATTGGAATAGCCGTAATCGTCATAGCTGCAGCTGCAGCGACGCATGCGGCAAGCTTCGGGAGTTTCGGGAAAATTCGAATCTTCTGCATCTTATCAATTCCTTTCTTTTTAAAGAACTACTTGTCCTCTTGCTAGCTAGACGAGAGGACGGGGTACAACATAGAGACCATCTAGTCGGTAAATAACTGAACCAGCGATAAATGCCGCTGATAGGGTATAGTTTTTACCTAAGAATTTTTAAAAGTGGGATAAATTCTGATGTTGGTCTTATGTTACGAGAAACTAATTATTCATCAACTACAGCTAATGTACTGTAATATATGAAATAATAGGCTCGCTTGTCTATAATATCACAGTGAAGACGGAGTTACAAGAACAGAATCTGCATCTTTAAGAACCAAAATAGCGTACAGGACATGGGGGGGCAGCCTGTACGCTATTTTGAGCTATTTTGGAAGTTTCCTATGTGCGGGACATGGTTGCGGGAGTTGGATTTGAACCAACGACCTTTTGGTTATGAGCCAAACGAGCTACCGGGCTGCTCTATCCCGCGCCAAAGTAACTATGTTGTTATTTTAGCGCGTGTTTTTGGTAATGTCAAGGACTTTTTTAGAGTTTTTTGGAAATCTTGAGCAAAAATGAGATAAAACAGGGGTGGCATAAGATAAATCTGAAGAGCATTAGGGAGGCCGGAGAAAAAGTTGAGGGTGATGAGGTAGGCCGCGAGGAGAGGAAGGAGGAGCGGGAGCGCAGGGTGGCGCCAAAAATCGAAAAATTGCTGATTTGTACGGATGGCCGAGCGGCCGGCGAGAAGCCTGGGGGACAAGAGGCGGCTAGCGAAGGCAACGACGAGAGCGAAAGCAATTAAGCTAAGGCCGACGATTCCCTGCTCGAGGAGGAGACTGAGGGGTTGGTTTTGGACGATTTCCTTCGGAGAGGTAACATGGGTCATAAATGAATTGCGATAGAGCGCTGCGCCAGCGCCACCAAGACCAACCCCGAAGAGCACACTAGTAGGGGTAAGGGGAGCCGAACCGGTGCAAGGGCAACAATAAACAAAACACCTCTGTGCGACTTCGATACTAGAGCGGGGGTGCCCAGGAGCGGACAACCAGGTGTCGAGCGCGGCTTGGTTAAGATCGAGGCGAACATTAGTGGATTCGGCCACGTAACCATCAAAGGTGGAAGAATCCTGAACTTCTAGAGAGCTCTCAGGGACTGTCTGAGTTTGCGGCGTAGCTTTTGAGCGGATATCGATGATTCCCAGCGATAATTGATGAAGAGATTTAGCAATACCGGTATAAAAAGTATCATTAGTAGACGAAAGCGCTGCGAAAGTCCCCTGCGCAGTGAGACTAAGGAGAAAACTCACGACTGGAATGATGATTAAACTATAACGGAAGACGTGACGACGGAGGGCAAAAATCAGCATGATAAGGAGCGCAATGGCATAAGCATAAATGGCGCCACGAGAAAAAGTGAAGAAGAGAGTCGTGGAGAATAAAATCGCAAAAAGAATTAGGGTAAATATGGTTTTTGGCGGGAGTTGTGCAGATTTGGCTTTAAAAATTAAGAGATAAAGAGCAAGCAAAGTAGGAGCAAGGAGGAGATTACCCATGAATTGAGGTTCGATAGCAAAACCAGAGGGGTGAGGAAAACCAAAAGTTTGGTACGTACAACCAGCGCAGAGAAGAGTGGAGGCGCGACTGGCGCCAAAAATATCAAGAAAACTCTGTATCCAACAGATAAGGCAGATTACAGCACTACCGATAAAGAAAACACGGAGAAGAAGACGCTTGAAGGCAGGGCGGTTAGCTAGCGGAATAATGAGAGGAGTGAGAAAAAGGACGGCAAAAACAGCAAAGAAAATTGCCCAGATAATTAAAGCTGTAAGAAGGCCGCGCACGGGATTGGCGGACCAGAAAATCGAGATCGTAGCATAGAGCGGAAAAAGCGAAAAGAGAAAGAATCGGCGATCGGTAAGGGGAGACATGGCGAGTTTTTGACGATAAATAAAAAGTGCAATAAGACTAACGATGTCAAACAGAGCAAGCCAAATGAGTGGGAGCGAAAGCTCGAAATTCATACTAGAATCGGCGCCCAGCGAAATTACTGGATGATAGGAGAAGAAAAGAATAACGGGCATTAGATAGAGAAAGAAGGCGTAGATTTTGGCAAAAAATGTGAAGCTCGCGGGGGTGAGGTTAGGTTTTTGAGAGACTGGAGTAGTTTTGGATTGGGTTTTGGCAGAGTCACTAGAGGAGGATTTGGCAGATTTGGCAGGATGAGGGATAGCTTTTTGGACAAGATTAGTAATAGCGGCGCGGAATTTGGTGATGGAAAATTTGGCGGCGGACTTAGTGATAGCAGAAGTTTTAAAAGGGTGGGGACGAGAAAGGAATTTTTGAAGGGTTTTAGCGAGAGAATCGGGGGTCTGAACATCAAAAAGGAGCCCGTTCTTCCCTGGCTGAATAATATCACGACTACCACCATTAACATAAGCAATAACTGGGCAACCAGCAGCAAGAGCTTCGACAGCAGCAATGCCAAAGGGTTCTAAACTAGGAAAAATGTAGGCTTGAGCTTGATGCAAATAGGTGGATAATTCTGCCGAATCGACCCAAGGGATGAATTTTATAAGAGATGAACCTTGAGCGAGTTTAACAAGATTGGCGTGTTCGGGGCCGTCACCAATCACAGTAAGAGGCTGATTGAGCTGGAGGCAAGCTTGGATTGCAAGATCAATACGCTTCCAGGCGACCTGGCGACAAGCAATAACGAACCCCTGCTGTGCTTGATGCTCTTGACTTTTTTTACTATCTGTGCTATAATGGAGAGATGGGGTGGTTTTTGAGGCGGTATTTTGGTGTTTTTGGTAGTTTTCCACAGGTTTTGTGGGGGCTGTGGAAAACTTTGCAATATCGACGGGAGGGTGAATTACGATAGCGTCGCGATGGTAATATTGTTTGATTTGTTCGGCAGAATATTGTGAAATAGTGACAAATTGGTCAGGCTGCTGAGCGGATTGATAGTCAGCACGGCGGAGAGGCTTCACCAGAAGTTTGAGGCCGAGGCGAGCAAGAGGGTTGAAGATGCCAAAATTTGGCTCTTTGAGGTATTTGTCATACATAGCCCAGTAATACTGTGTAGGGACATGGCAATAACAGATGTGGTAGGCTGTTTTGGTTTTGACGGCTTTGGCTTCGGCGCCGGTAACAGAGATAATCAAATCATAATCTGAGAGATCGAGGTGCGAAAAATAGAACTGACGGAACAGGCCGAGGTATTTGCGCAAACAGGCGGGAAAATAATTGAGCCAACCAGTATGCACTTTGGCATCTTTGAACCAGTTGATTTTTTTAGGACGATATTGCGAAGTATAGATGGGGGCTTCGGGATACATTTTATGAAGTTCGAGTAGAACTTTTTCGGCGCCGCCTGGGGTAGTGAGCCAGTCGCAAACGAGCGCAATACGGGGCTTGCGGTAATGACTACTGTTTTTCTCGGTGTGTGACATCTCACCTAGCTCCCTTACGGAAGAGGATGGTGCCAATTGTCTTAAACATTATACGAAAATCGAGTCCGAGCGACCAGTTTTGGATGTAATAGAGATCAAGGGCGCGGCGTTCTCCGAAAGAAATGTCGCGGCGGCCAGAAACTTGGGCAAGGCCAGTGAGGCCGGATTTAACCGAAAGCAGCTGCGAACGATCACCGTAATGATGGAGCTCGCCTGGCACTAGGGCACGGGGGCCGACAATAGAGATATCACCTTTAAGGACGTTAAAAAGCTGTGGGAGTTCGTCAAGCGAAGAGGAGCGGAGGAATTTACCAAACTTGGTAATACGGGGGTCATTAGGGATTTGATCGCCATTGTCACGGTATTTTTTAATTAGTTGAGGTTTACCCATTTTAGTAAAGGCCTCCTCGGGAGTTATGCCAGAATATTCGGGCTTCATGGAGCGGAATTTATAAATTTTGACCCTGCGATCGTAGCGCGAGAGGCGGGTGGATTTATAAATGGCGGGGGCGCGAGGGTTGGAGATTTTTTCAGTTAGCCAAATAATCAGCATTGGGATAGCAGTGATAATTATAACGATGGTACTGACAATAATATCGCAGAGGCGTTTGGCGACCTTAGCGCTGCCGATGAGAGGGGTAACGCGGACAAGAATAGCTGGAGTATCGCCGATGAGCTCTAGTTCCCCCATCTGAGAGGAAAGCATAGCGGATGACGGGACGAAATAATACAACAAATGACGGTTGATGGCTTGACGGTAAACGTATTCAGTGCGACGGTCATCGGTTTGAAAAATGACGTCGGGTTTAGATTTTTTGAGGGCTTCCTTAAGGGAGGAATATTGCTTGCGCCGGAGGTCTTTGGGGATGTATTTAGAGCCAGCGACGATACCAACGAGCGAAAAGCCAGACTCAGGAAAGGCAGAGATGTAATCGGCGAGATATTCGGTGTTTTTAGTATTACCAATAATGATCGCACGAAGGGCGGCACGGCGTTTTTTGAGAATAGAACTGCGTAAAAGACGAATGGCGCCACGGAAGAAACATAGAAAAATAAAACAGGAGATGATGGCATAAAGTGCCATAACCCGTACGGGGAAAAGATCGGCGTTAAAAAGAAAGTCATAGGAGATAATAGCCATTACACCGACCACAGAGGCTAAAAATAAGCGGCCAATTTCTAGCCAACGACTCTGACGTAGAAAAATGCTTTTGCGATAGAGGCCGAAAGCGGCGAGAATGATAAGGTAAAGAGGGATAAGAAAGAGGAAAGAAATAGCAAATTCGAGTGGGGCAGACTCAAAGTAGAAGGGGCGCTGGTCGAGGTGAGTGCGCATAATATAAGCAACAAAAAAGGAGAGAAAAATCGCGATGGCGTCGCCAAGAATCAGAAAAATGTGAAAAATTAGCCCTGTTTCCCTTTTCATATGAGTATATTATAGCAGAAAATAGGGGAAGTGTGGTAGAATAGAGGAAAAGAAGTGGAGAAACGTTATGAGTAAAGGTAAAATTTTAGTAACTGGCGGGACCGGCTATATTGGTTCACATACAGTAGTAGAGTTAATTGAGGCTGGGTATGATTTAGAAATTCTGGACAATTTGTCTAATAGTAAAATTGATGTTTTAACGAGAATTGACGAGCTGACTGGAATTAGTCCAAAATTCCACGATATTGATTTGCTAGATGAGGCGAAACTGCGTAAAGTGTTTGAAAAAGGTGATTTCAAGACGGTGATTCATTTTGCTGGGCTAAAAGCTGTGGCGGAGTCGATTAAGGAGCCGTTGAAATACTATGAGAACAATATTACAGGGACGCTGAATTTATTGAAATGTATGGAGGAATTTGGCGTAAAACGAATTATCTTCTCTTCTTCGGCGACAGTTTATGGTGAACAGGATAATCCGTGCTGCGTAGAGACGATGGAGGTGGGGCGTAAGTTGACGAATCCATACGGTCGGACAAAGTATATGATTGAGGAAATCCTGCGTGATGTAGCGGTAATGGATCCGGAATTCGAGGTGACGATTTTGCGATACTTTAACCCAGTAGGGGCGCATGCTTCTGGGCTATTAGGCGAAGATCCAAACGATATCCCGAATAACTTAATGCCAATTATTATGCGTGTGGCAGCGGGAGATATTGCAGAACTTTCGATTTATGGGAACGACTATGATACGCCGGATGGAACCTGCATACGAGATTATATTCATGTGGTGGATTTGGCGAAAGGTCATATTGCGGCGCTAGAAAAAATGAAGCGCGGTGTGCAAGTGTATAATTTGGGTTCTGGGAGCGGTGTTTCAGTTCTGGAGATGGTGAAAGTTTTTAGTAAGGCAAGCGAAAAACCATTACCGCATAAGATGGTAGAACGGCGACCAGGTGATTTAGCCGTAACCTATGCTGATCCAAGCAAAGCTGAGAAAGAGCTGGGCTGGAAGACTGAGCTGACTATTGATGATATGATGCGAGATACGTTAAATTATCTAGAAAAGAGTGCTAAGCGTAAGAAAGAAGACGGCAAACAGAGTTGCAAAACGTTGGATTAGCTAGGAAGTAACATATTGAGTTAACTAGCGCCCACCTTGCCTGGCGACAAATTAGGTGGTACTTGTGAAAAGTGCCGAGTCATAAATACATTATCTCTCCCACTAGAATCCTCGTTGATACATCGTGCGAGCGAAGACTTTTTGGGTTTCATGATGATTTATATAGCCACGAGTTGATGCCCCCTCTACTTTGTGCGTAGTGGATATTTTCGGGCAGCAGGATATGATCAGGTGCGTGAGGCTGGGCGAGCAGGTTACGTTTGGTCGAGGGCGGCAAGCGCAACGAATCCTTATGATATGTCTTTTGCGGATGATGGCTTAGTATTTACGGCTATGGATAATGCAGATAAGCATATTGCAGAGTTGGCTTTTCCGTCCGCTGTCTAGTATTGTAGGGGGAGGGATTAGCGGGCGAGGCAACGAATATTACCACCCTCATGACGATTGAGACCGCGTGATGGATAAATGTAGGTTCTGGAAGGATGAAGAACATAGGCAGAATCAGATGAAACGTAAGCCGTGGACAACCATAATATACCATTAGCGCCGGCGTCTCTTAATGAATTTGACCAAGTGGCAACATAACCGGCTGAAAGGTAACGCAGAGGACTAAAAGTCATGTCTTTATAAGCCGTTTCAGTACCGCTCGTACCGGCAATACCGTGAATATTATACGTACCACCGTTGGATTGATAAGAACCAGTTTTAGGATAACCATAAGCTACCAGAAGCCTATATGCGCTATCATCTAAGTCAAACGGTTGCGCTGTAACAGTATTTTGACCACCCTGAGGCAATCTCCAACCTTTTGGGCAAATCGAGCCTGTGGCATCAACGAGTTTTGAAGGGTTTTGCTCAGCGCCCGTACTAACGACATCGGCCGCACCAGTGCCAGCAGTTGCTGAGCCCCATTGATAATAATTCCCCACCAAATAATGGGCGTCATAAGTTTTGTTAGCAGTATCAACTGTGACAAAACCGTCTGTGTTATCGTATCCAGCGTTTTTGCCCTCCCAGAGACCGATTTTGGCGGTATAAGTTGGTTGCCAGCCACTTGAGACATCCTGGAAGTTTTTGCAACTCTGAGCGATAGTAAAGCCGGGACGAACGGAATTATAACCGTCGTTATTCGTTGAGTCGGTAGTGGGGGCGGAGTTACAGAGTGGTCCAAGTGAGGGGGTTGCAAGCACGACTGAGCCAAGATTCCATGAGTTATCGTATTCTGCGCGCTCCTCCGTCGTGAGGTTTAAGACTAATTTGCCAGCATTACTTCTTGTTGCATAGCGTGGGCTCCAAGCCTGTTTCACATCACTCGTCTCCGGCTTAAGTGGTAACGTCTTCTCATTGAGGTCCAACGCCAAATTCTGCGTCATCCAACAATTCCCATCCGCAAGCTTAGCTACCCAGTATTCTTTACCATCTCTACTATCCATAAGTCTTTTCTCTACTTCATTCCCCGGAGTGATAACATAGGACCCGGTAGCGTCTTGCTGATGGGAATTGTTGGCGCCCTTGGTATTAGTACAAATGGAACTAGTCATGTCTTGCATGTAGGTAAGCTCGGAGAGGTTGGTGATTCTTTGTGGATTAGCAATCACTGACACGGCAACATTGTTAGTATACTGCCCTGCTGGCAGGCTAGTGTCTATGTTGGTACCAAAGGAGAGATAGTAAGTATCCACAGTACCAGCCGTGGCCTGGTCGGTATTATGCACTACCATGGGAGTGAGAGGCAGGCCCTGATACTCCGTCTCCGGGCCTGCCTGCATAGTGCCAAGCGCATAACCCCAAGTGTTGGTGGGAAAGCTAGTGCTAGAACTAGGACTTACAAGAGCCTTAATCTCTCCTTTGGTACCAACCATCGCATTAGTCCCGTCCAGTGTGTTAAGGTACACTTGGTAGCCAGAGTTACTAGTGGCAGTAACTTGCAGTTTGGTGCTCACCGCACCAAACTGCCCCTCGCCACTTGGCGTAATATCTATCTCATTAGCTGAGTCGAGAGCGAGGGAAAGAGTGGCGGCGGGTACTTCTCTATGTTCCAGTACTAAAGCTTCTGCTAGTTCTCCATAGCTAACTACTGGACATACCAGTCCTAGTCCTACCACTACCAGACCAAGCAAGCTAAGGCTACCCAAAGTGTTGGTTGATTGGCTAAGTTTAAGTTTCTTCGCGCACCTATTACTATTTACATTAAGCATTTTACCTCCATATTTTATATGTAAATATCCATCCTACGTGTGTCACTTACCTAATCTCTTTTGGTACTAGAGTGGAGAGATTTTGCATTTTATCTAGCGAAGCGGGTCTTTATCGACCAGCGAGCGACGATAGAACTTGTAAAAGATCTCACTCTAGCCCAAAAGATAAAAAGCGACACCGCACCGGTGTCTTACTTCCATACACAAATCAGCAACATTTACTTAGTCATTGCTAGTTTGGCTGTGCGATGCCGCTCAATAACTAACAATAATAAGCAGATATAAAAAATTGCTGAATTGTATAAAAGTAAGACACTTCCATTCTATCATACTTATGTCAAAAACCAAAACCCAAATGCTGTAAAATTTACAACATTTTCTTCATTCATTACACTTCCTAAGCACACGAGCGCCCCGCCTTCACCATATAATTATATATTGTCACCTTAAATTCACTTTCACCTAGTATAATAGTATTATGGCAAAAATCACAGGATTAACTAACGAGGAAGTCGCCGAACGCATCAAAGCCAGTTTGGTTAATTCTGAAGTAAAACCTCCTTCTAAATCAATTCCACAAATTATCTTCAGCAACCTTTTTACTTATTTTAACTTTATCTTCACCGTTATTTCAATCTTGCTAATCCTCGTTAAATCTTACCGCGATTTAACTTTTCTCCCCATTATTATCGCCAATACTCTCATTGGCATCATCCAAGAAATCCGTTCTAAAATCGTTCTTGACCGTCTCACCGTGTTACATTCACCTCATATCACCGTCATTCGCAACGGCCAAAAAGTTCAAATCCCCACCAGCGAATTAGTTGAAGACGATATTGCTATCCTTGCTGCCGGCAATCAAATTCCCGCCGACGGACAAGTCATCGACGGCAATCTCACTGTCAATGAATCTCTTCTCACTGGCGAAGCTGACGAAATCCATAAACACCCTGGCGATACCCTAATGTCTGGCAGCTACGTTGTTTCCGGTGAGTGTTATGCTAAAATCGAAAAAGTCGGCAGGGAATCTTACATTTCTAAACTCACGCTCGAAGCTAAAGCTATTAAATCCGGCGAACAGTCCGAAATTATCCGTTCGCTCAACAGAATCGTTAAAATCGTCGGCTTCATCATCATCCCCATCGGACTTATTCTCTTTTCTCAACAATACTTCTTTCACGCCGCCAGCGCCAAAACTAGTGTCCAAGCCATGGTTGCAGCCATCATCGGTATGATTCCTGAAGGGTTATTCTTACTAGCTAGTACCACGCTCGCCATCAGCGCGACTAAACTCGCCCTACAAAAAGTTCTTCCCCAGGATATGAAATCCATCGAAACTCTCGCCCGCGTCGACACTCTCTGCATTGACAAGACCGGCACTATTACCGATGGCACGATGCAAGTTAATAATCTTCACAGCCTAAACTCCAACTTCACCGAATCCGAGCTAAAAACCCTTCTCAGCGACTTCGCTCACGCCCAAAAATCCGACAACATCACCATGCAGGCCCTCAAAGATTTTTTCAATACCCCCACCAAACAAAAACCTACTGCTGTTTCTGGTTTCTCTTCACAATATAAATACAGCGGCGTC
>CAOZKB010000011.1 GCA_948571325.1 uncultured Candidatus Saccharibacteria bacterium
AATACTGGGTAGCTAAGCTTGCAGACGGGAATTGTTGGATGACGCAGAATTTGGCTTATGATTTAGTCAAAGGGAAGGTATTAACTCCGAGTGATACGGATGTGACGGCAGACTGGACTGTGCCACTTGCTACTGAAAATACATTACCAACAAAAGAGAGTAATCCTACGGCAACAGAGCTACGCTCTTGGGACTTGGGGGAATATGTGATTAAGAAGCCAGCCAGCTACGATAAATGCGATATTACTTCTCTGTCTGTAGGGACGACGTTTGATGTATGCCAAAATGTGCAAAACGTAAAAGATTGGGTAGGAAGTTTTGTAGCGGATACCATAAATGAAGAATATGTTGCAATTAACAATGATTCAGAAACTTACGACGCGCATTATTTGCTTGGAAACTACTATCTATACAATACCGCTACTGTTGGTACCGTGATTGACAAAAAAGCTTGGTACACGGAAGAGGCACCCAGTTCAATCTGTCCTAAGGGGTGGAGACTTCCATCTATGGGTAACGCAAGTGGAATTACTAATTCTATGCTTCCTAACTATAGTTTTTATAATTTGTTACTTTCATATGGTTACGAGGAGCTTACCGGGCAATTTTGGCAGGTTTTGGATGGTATGAACCAGAATCCGATGAAGATGCCAATCGCCGCTACATTGGCTGGATATTTTAATATCTCTGAAGGTCTCTACAGGATCGGCAGCAGTGTTGGGTATTGGAACGCTACATTAGATCCCAATATAAATTATGCCATTCGTACTACTATTAACGAAGGTACAATAGGTATAACGCACGGCGGACAGCGTATCGATAATGTGCATTCGGTGCGTTGCCTTGCTCGCTAATTAAACTCCGCTATTACTACCAAAACTATGTTACAATATTAGTATGAACAAGCAGCCAAATCCCGTTCAATCTGCGACAAAAAAAGGCTTCACTGTAGTTGAGCTAATGATTGTCGGTGCATTTGCTGCCTTGCTAGTTGTACTGTTTTTCATCCAAAAGTCTAATGTTGAGGCCATGGATCGCGACGATGACCGCAAAACCGCCATTAACGCAATGTATTACGCCCTAGAAGAATATTATTATCCCAAAAATGGCTATTATCCAGAAGCAATTTCTGAAGAGAACCTTCCGGTGATCGACCCCGCGCTTTTCACCGATCCGCACGGCATTAACCTTGGTGTTGACGGTAGCTCATATAGTTACGAGGCCGCTAACTGCAATAGTGATGGCGAATGTAAAGAATTCACCCTCCGCGCCAACCTCGAAAAAGAAGATACTTATATCAAAAAAGGTAAAAAATAATGTCTGCTACTAAACCTCGCGTTGTCATTGCTCTCGGCGGTAATGCCTTGCAGAGAAACGGCGAAGTTGCTGCCGCCGCCCAAAAAGCTGTCGCTACTCAAGTTGGTCAAACTATCGCCGCCTTGTCTAGTGATTATGAAATCATCGTAGCTCACGGTAATGGTCCACAGGTCGGCAATATTTTGATCCACGAAGAAACCGCTGCTACCGATTCCGCTCCTGCTATGCCACTCGAAACCGCCGTAGCTATGAGTCAGGGCCAAATTGGCTATTGGCTAGCTCAGGCCATTGATAATGCTTTCGTCGAAGCTCCTAATGACCAAAACCAGCTTAACACCGCGGCTTTAGTTACCCAAGTCGTCGTTGACGAGCATGACCCTGCTTTTGCTAATCCAACTAAACCTATCGGCGAATTCTATACCGCTGAGCAGGCCCAAACTCTGGAGTCTGAACGTAGCTGGACTTTACGCGAGGACGCCGGCCGCGGTTATCGTCGCGTCGTACCGTCTCCTCGGCCGATTGATATTGTTGAGCAACAGGGAATTAAAACTTTGGTTGAATCCGGCGCTATTGTAATTGCGGCTGGCGGCGGCGGCATACCTGTTATCCGTGCTAATAATGGAGAACTGCACGGTGTTGATGCTGTTATTGATAAAGATCTCGCAGCTGAGGTGTTAGCTAAAATCATTGCCGCTGACATTTTCGTTTCAGTCACCGCTGTGCCTAATGTTTTTATTAATTTTGGCACTCCCGAGCAGCAAGCTCTAGGTCAAATCTCTAAAGACGAACTTCAGACTTATCTCGACGCTGGTCATTTTGCTGCCGGCTCTATGTTGCCAAAAGTTCAAGCCGCCCTTCAATTTGCCGATGAAAACCGCCGCAGTATTATTACCTCCCCCGAGAATCTAGCCGCTGCCCTTAAATCTCAGGCAGGTACTATTATCACTGCTTAAAGTGTTGCAAAAATTGCAATAAAACTTATACACGTGTCTAAACTCTTCGGCAGAATCTTATCTATTGTTGTAAAAATTACAACACTTTTATAAAAATAAGCTTAAAATTTATCAAAATCCTTCACTAGCTAGCTAATTTTCGGGCAGCCGTCCACACAGCTTGACTCCAGCTTGCCGCCACGTGTGGCGTCCCAGCTAACTCATTGGCCTTTAATCCGTTGCGCACCGCCAAAGCTATCTCCTGAATAATCAAATCCGCCTCTGGTGCCACCACGGTTCCACCCAAAATCTGTCCTTTGTGCGGCTCCGCCAGTAGCTTTACAAAACCCGTCCGAAAATCACTCGTAATCGCCGCGTGGACGTCACTAATTGGTACTACTGCTGCTTTATACTTTTGCTTAATCTGCCAACATTCAGTCTCGTTTAGCCCCACTTTTGCTACGCGCGGTAGGGTATTGGTCATCCGCGTAAAGCCCGTATAATTTGTAATGTTGCCAGACTTTTTTAAGGCATTCATCGTGGCTAATTTGCCTTCATATGCAGCCTTTTCGCTTGAGCTTTCTCCGCCGATTGCGTCTCCCGCTGCCCAAATATCACGATTCGAAGTTTGCAATCCTTTATCCACTTGTATCCCGCGCCGCGTATATTTAACTCCTGCATTTTCCAATCCTAAATCTAACGCTGGCTCAGGGGTAGTTGCTAAAATTACTTCTTCTACTCGTACAATTTTTTCTTGCCCATCCCGCACAAAAATTACTTGTTTGCTTTTATCGCTCTGCTCCAACGCCACGACGCGCGCGCCAGTTAGAACTTTCACCTGCAAGTTATCTCGCAAATGTTTTTCCATTGTTTCGCTTACTTCCAAATCTTCCCGTGGCAAAATCCGATCTTGCGCTTCTGCTAACAAAACTTTACTGCCCAGCGCCGCAAAATATTCCGCTAACTCACAGCCCGTCGACCCCGCCCCTACTACAAATAACACTTTTGGTATTTTTGGAATTCTGGGAGCCGTGTCGGGCGACCAACAATTCACTGTATCAATCCCTGCCACGCCACTTACGGTTAAATTTGAACCAGTTGCAATCAAAATCTTCTCTGCCCTCACCTCCAGTCCATCAATCGAAACCAAATTTGGTCCAACAAACTGCGCATAACCACGCAAACATTCAATCCCTGCGCTTTCAAACAGCTTTTTGCTACCGCCTCCCGCACGCCGTGTCGCAATCGCTTGCCAGTTTAGCACGCCCGCATAGTTATAGCGCAGATTATTACTAGAAATCCCAAACCTCGCGCCCGACATCGCCTCTGCGTAACGATGCGCAAAACCCAGTGCCGCTCCATAGGGGATATCCCGATAATTTAGTTCCGTTCCGCCCCAGCAGTCCGCCTCGACAATCGCCGTCCCAAAACCTAATTCCGCCGCCAATAAAGCTGCCGCACTTCCCGCCGCGCCGCTTCCTATCACTAAATACTGATAATCGTAATTCCTAGACATTTATGTTTTTGGCCCACCTCGGCCCACTTCCCAATTATGTATTTTATATTATTTTACCACGATTTTGAAAGACATAAGCCAAATCCGCACTATACTTTTGCAGCTCCGCTAAAATCTGCTGTTCCAGTTCACCTTTCCGTGAATTTTTGTGTAATTCTAGCCATTTTTCGGCTTTTTCGGTTACTTTTTCTGTAATTACCTCTGCCGTTCCATTCGGCATCCCCAAAGCTCGCGCATCTTTTAGCAAACTTTTTCGTAGCTTTTCTGGCGCAAATTCCACTTTTGTTTCAATCTGTGCCGTCATTTTTCGTTTTCTCATACTAAAACCTCAAGAATCAAAACAATCCAGCCCATTATGCTAAAACCTCAAAAGCTAAAATGAATAAGCCTAGCGTCAAAAAACCTATCCCCGCTAAAATTCGGAAAAAATTCTTGTGCTTCACCCTCCAACGCTGAATTTCTACAATTGTTTGTCCTCGTCGCACTGCCAGACGCAAAATTATTGGTGGCAAAATCGTAATCAGAGTATAACCTGCTACTGCCAATAATTGTGCCAAAGGTTCCAACGCCATAATACTATTTGCTGCTACCAAATAAAGCACAATCGTAAACGGCATTTCTGCTAAACTAGTTAAAACTCCCAGCGAAAACGCCTCGGTATTGCTATTAGTATTTTTTGCTCGCTCGTCAATGTATTTCGCCACCGTGCGCGGCAACCAAAGTTCTGTACTGCGCCCACGTCGGTAATAAAACATCCACACAATCAGCGCCATCGCGATTAAAAGCCCCGCAATAATCAAAATTTCTTCCGTATATAGCATCCCGTCAAAGTAGCAGCTCAAAATAAAGCACGTCGCCGCCAAGCTCAAAAATACCAACATCCCAATCCCCGAAATATAACTATCTACCAAATATTTCGTTTTGGTGCGCACATGTTTTCCTAAACTTGCATGATAGAGCAACAGAAGCCCGCCAAGTTGCAATTGTAAACTTGCATGAATTGCTGCTGCTAAAAACACCTCACTTAAGGGGATAACCATCTCCATATTGCAATTATAACACACTTATGCTTGTACTTTTAAAAAAATTTGTGCTATGCTCCCCTCATGAAGAAAAATACCATCGTCAAACAGAGAAAACCTTATACTTATTTTATCTTAATTGTCAGTTGTTGCCTACTTTTGTGTAGCATTTTATGTTTCAGCATTAGGACTATTGCTAATCAGCCTGCGCCCCCTCCAGGCCCGAATTTTAATAACTCGCTTCTTGGATTCAATAGTTTAGTTAGCACTTCTTCTGCTAAACCCCTTGCTGAATCAATCACCGAAGCGACTACCGGCTCAAACCCAAATTCAACCACCGAACCAACCATCCCGCCCGACGACGAAACTCCCGCTTTGCCAGATGCCCCCGTCATTAAAACCGACCTGTACCTTTATGCTATTAACCCCGGCTACACTGGTCCAGATGGTACGCGGGACGTCGGCGAATTTATCGAACTTCGCAAAAACTCCACTGTCTCTACGCCGCTTTCGCTAGCTGGATACAGTCTTCGTTATACTAATACTAGTGGCACTACCTCTACAATTTACGAATTTCCAGCTGGCAGCTCTATGACCGGAGAAAATATTTTATTGCGCCTTGCTCGTTCACCCGAGCATGATTTGGCTGATTTGACTTATTCGACCACCTTGGCAACGTCAGCCGGACCACTCGAGCTTCTGTATCACGATGAAGTTATTGACTCGCTCTGCTGGACAGGGAAGACGGGCTGCTCAACTGCTTTTAAAAGTGCCAATCCTACCAGTCTTGTCCGCGACTTAACTACTGGCAAATTTGCTCACCAGCTCAATTATTTACCTAATTTTGATCCTGCTCATCCTTCAATCACCCTACCTTCCACTCCAGACGATGATAATGGTAATCCAGCAGATCAACCTAGCGGCACTCCTCATTGTCAAGGTCTGCGTTTTTCTGAAATCCACGCCTATTATGCGAATGATAAGGCCGAGCAGTTTATTGAACTTTATAATCCTACCGACGAAAATATTACACTTGACGGTTGTAACCTAAAATATAAAAAGAAAACTTATCCTCTGGCTGGGCAAATCTTCGCTAATACTTATCTTGCTTACTATCCGAACCAAGCCATCATCCGTGATACCCAAGGCCATGAACGTCCAGCTACTGCCAGCTCTAACTCTAATGCTAATCATACGAATACTTCGGCTACTTTTTCCTTGACCAGAAATCCTAATACTTCTAATGTGGTTGAACTTTATGACGAAGATGCTTCACGAGTTGATGTGATGGAATATTATCATGGTCAAAAGAAATCCACGGCTTACGCTAGATTTTACGATGCCGGTGGGGAAGAGAACTGGCAAGTTACCTATGCGCTGACCCCAGCCGCTGAGAATGTTTACCAAGAATTTCGCAGTTGTCCTGACGGCAAAATCATTAATCCGGCCACGGGCAATTGTGTTAATGCTACGGTCGCCTCTGCTCTTAAAGAATGTCCAGCCGGAAAATATCGCAGCCCAATTACAGGGCGTTGCCGTAATTTGGAAACCTCCAGCGAACCTAAGCCTTGTGCCGAAGGTTACGAACGTAATCCTGAAACAAACCGTTGCCGCAAAGTCACCAAAACCAACGCTGGCGCCGATTACGCTCTAGTGCCGACGACCCGCGGCGGCGAGTCGTCGACTTTTATCGCAATCGGCGCCATCCTCTTACTCTCCGCTGGCGGTATTTGCTATGTTATATTTCAGTACCGACGCGAATTCGGGCGGGGCGCTCGCCGCATCTCTTACCGCATTTCCTCTGCTATCAACAAAATCAAAAAGCCCAAACCCTAGCCCCCTCTCGCGCCCCGCCCATCAACCCAAGAAAACTGGCGGCTTGTCACTAAAATCTGCCAATGCCTGCACTACATTAGCAAAAACTTGATCCCGCGGAAAATCCGCTTTCACCGGCACTAGTAAACCAAGTTCCTGATAATGCTTTAATACCGGCACAGTTTTTTCCTTATATTCCTGAATCCGATTCTGGAAGATTCGCGGGTTCGCATCGTCCTCCCGCAACCCTCGGTCACCCAAAATCTTCGCCGCCTCCCATCGCTCGATCACGGTCTGCTCCGACAGCTCTAGCACGACAGCTGCTTTAATCTGGTGTCCACTCTCCTTAGCTACGCTCATTACTTGGTCTTCTTCGCCCGCCCAACGCCCAATCGACGATAAAACTAGCGGATATTCCCAGAGCTCCCGTTTCTCAAAATATGGCAACACCCATTCATAAAACATATTAGAAGGAATTAGCCTGCCCTGGTGTGTCAGACTTTGTCGCGTAGATTCCTCTATTGCCCGCACGATAATCCCTGAAGACAAAAACTTCGCTCCTAGTCCCTCCGCCAAGCGCACCCCCACGGTATCTTTACCGCTCATTGGTAGCCCAAAAACGTTAATGCTTCCAGTCCCCAGCCACTCCTTAATTTTCGCAAGTTGTTCTTCCATATCCCCATTATAACATAAAATCTCAAAAACGTCCTTCAAACTCATGCCCGGACGGAAAAAGCATTAATCTGATGCGACGTACCTATTGACACGCCAGGATTAAAAAAAGAAAGAATAGACGCTATATCTTCCTCAGCTGCATTGGCTGTCCTAGCGTAACCAGCTAATCCGGCATATTGCGAATTGAACCGCCCACTACTGATATATCCACTACGCACAAAGTAGAGGGGAGGGGAAGCAATATATTATTATACTACTCATCATTAGCCTCTCCCTCTACCCTCTCTCCTTTGTCCGTGGGGGCAACGTCTACCCATGGGACGGTTCTACGCGGGATCTAGGCATCCATGGCCTCTATTGGTCGTCTACTGCCTATCCTACTGCCTCGACTGCCTACGGTCAGCATTTTAATAGCGCTAATGTCTTCCCATCCACTAACACTTATCGCGCCTACGGTTTCTCCGTCCGCTTCGTAATGTAGAAGAAAATTCATTATTATAGTCGAGAATTTATCCCCACGCAAAAATGTTCGTGCTATAATAAAAATGTCTAACTATTATTGCAACCAATTTTTGGTAGTATTTTGTATATAAATCATAAGCAAATTGCATAATTATATTTTTGACGTACACTGAAGCGGCATCGCACACGTACCTACGTTGAATTTACTTATGTGATTTAGCTTTGTAGGTTGCAAACGGTAGTTAGACACCTTGCGGTGTCGCTTTTTGTTTTGGCGACAAAGAAGAGTGACGTCATAGAATTAAGTAAACATTATTCTCGGAGGATACCAAACAATGCATAGTACTAAACCTAGCCATCAAGCTCATAACAACTTCAATCTCCCCAATCATCCCATCCAGTACATTGGTATTACGTCCTTAGCTCTACTTAGCTTAATGACTTTAGCATTAGTCTTTCCATTTGTTAGTAATAACTCCTCCGCCACCACCTACCCCATTGATACTAATCAAAGTATTGCCGTAGCTTTGGATGAAGAAGCTGTGATGGATATCACGCCTAGTAGTACTGGTACCAAAGGTAGCAGTACTACTAGGCTGAAAGTATCAAGCAATCGCAGCTCTGGATACAAAGTCTACCTTAGTACTATGGATAGTACTAATGCAATGGTGAACGTGAGTGATAGTACTAAGCCTAGCATCCAAGCTCTACCTATGTCTAGTACTAAGGCAGACTTTGCTGCCAACACCTGGGGCTATGCCCTAACTACCACGGAAGCTAATGATAGTACTACCTTCTCCGCCGTACCTACTACTTCCACCATGGTGGCTGACCGGCCGGCAAAAGACGAGGATAACCTCTACTTAACCTTCGCCGCTAGCATTGATACCAGCCTGCCGGCCGGTCAATACGCCAATTCCGTCCTAGTGTCGGTGGTGGCTAATCCATTAGCTATCACCGACCTTACCAACATGGTCTACATGCAAGACATGCAACCTGAGTTCTGTGCCAACACCAAAGGCGCTAATGGCTTAGCCACCATCACTCCAGGCAATGAAGTAACCAAACAACTCATCGACTCCCGTGATGGTAAAGAATACTGGGTAGCTAAGCTTGCAGATGGGAATTGTTGGATGACGCAGAATTTGGCGCTAGACTTAGTAGAAGGAGAGAAACTAACGAGCGTTGATACGGATCTTAACTCGACAAGCGAATGGATAGTACCAAAAGATGGCACCACCAACAATTTTATCCCATCGCCAACCGATTTTTTACAATCTCAATATCAAAGTTGGAACTTAGGTCAATACGTCCTTGCAACGCCAGATCGAGCAGTTTCTTGTAACTCTGCTCCAACCAACGACTCAAGTGACGACAAAGGTACCAATGCCCTACGCCCCAACCAAACCTTAGAACAAAATTGTTCCGACTTTGTTAACGTGTCAGGTTCAGCTTGGCAGTCAACTTACAATTCGAGCAAAAACGGTTACAACAAAACCTGGACCGGGACCAACTATAATTCATCTACCAAGAAAAAAGAACCTTACACCTACAACGGCCTCGTCGCCGTCAACAAAAGCAATTCTACTTACGACGCGCATTATTTACTCGGCAATTACTATCTTTGGGGTGCCGCCACTGCCGGCAGCGGCGTAGGATTAGTCAGTACTGGAGCAGAAGAAGATGTAACTAAACTAAAAGACGCGCCCGACAGTATCTGCCCTAAAGGCTGGCAAATGCCAACTACCGGCCGCAACACCTCCACCGGACTACTTTATGACCGTAGTAAGAGCTTTTATCGCTTACTTTTTGCCTATGGCTATCCTGCAGCCGATAAATATGCCAATGCAAATAGCTACACACGGCTTCTCAAGGGAATAGCCGGTACAGGCGTTACCGGCCAAGCTCATCAAAACCTCGCCGAAAGCCCTATGTATTTTGTTCGTGGCGGCATCATTAATCTTGTAACTTTTTCACTTAGCGGAGCTGGTATATATAATGACATGTCTACCTCCACGGCCTTTTCTACGGACGACCGTCAATACTATTTTGGCTTTACAAACTTATACATTCGCCCTGCTAGCGCCGCTGTCATGGGCCTAGGTTATTCTGTTCGCTGTATCTCCCGCTAAACCCTCATCACCCACATAAAAGCGCCTACTCCAGGCGCTTTTATATTTAGGATATCTAACCCTTCTTTACACTCGATTAATCACCGGTATCACAATCGGCGTATGCCCTGTCGCATCAAAGAGAATATGCGTTACATCCTCTTTAATCTCTTCCTTGAACGCTTTCATATCTTCGCCAGTCATTTTCTCCGTCCGCACCCTTAGATAATGCCGAATCTTCGCTACCAACTCTTCCGAATTATCCAGATAAATAAACGCTCGTGACACAATATCTGGTGTTTTTACCATGCGATTATTCTTCTTACTCAGCGTCAGTACAATCACAAAAATCCCCTCGCGCGAAATGTGAATCCGGTCCTTTACCACCGCTTCGTGCACTGGCTTATCCGCATCATCAAACAACTTATTCCCCACCGCAATTCGCCCACATTTACGCACGGTTTGATCTGGCATCAATTCCACTACATCGCCGTCATCCATCACCAAAATCCGCTCTCGTTCCATGCCAATCACATTTTCCGCCATCTCTGCGTTATGCTCCAGCATATAAAATTCCCCGTGGTAGGGCACATAATTCTTCGGTTTCAACCGCTCCACAAAGTCTACGTGATCCTCATAATACGCATGCCCCGAAAGGTGTAGTGGCCCTAATCCTGTCAGATGAGTTTTCCCATTCTGCATCACCTGTGCCCCCTCGCGCAACAAACCGTCTACCACCCCTACCACATGCGGTTCATTCCCAGGAATCGGATTACTCGAAAACACCACCACATCGCTCGGCTTAATCTTAATATATTTGTGTGCCCCCGTCACCATTCGGTTCAACACCGCATTCATTTCCCCCTGCGAACCCGTACATACCACCGTAATCTTATCATCCGGCAATTTGATAATATCTTCCATTTTCATAATGGTGTCTTTCGGAATCTTCACCACCCCCGCCTTCAAAGCTACCTCAATATTATTAATCATCGAGAATCCCGCAAATGCCACCTTTCGCCCCCGTTTGTGAGCCTCGTGCAAAATCAACTCAATTCGCTTAATCTGGCTTGAAAAACACGATACAATTACCCGTCCATTCGCGTAATGGTCCATTACGCGACCAATATTCTCACCTACATCATACTCCGAATGCGGATGTCGCCCTGGCGAATCAATATTCGTCGACTCATTCACCAACATCGCAATCCCCTCCTTTTTTACAATCTCATCAATTCGTTCATAATCTGTTTGTGTCCCTAACGGATTTTCCTCGTGCCGCCAGTCACCCGAGAAATAAATCACTCCATTTGGGGTCCGCACCACAATCGCTGTATTCCCCGGAATCGAGTGCAAAGTATGAATAAACTCCACCGAAAAATACTCACCCACTTTAATTTTTTCATGTTTATACGGGTCCACTGGATGATAATTCAAATCCGGCACTTCCGTAAGTTCCGCCATCTGTTTTTGTACCATCCCAATCGTAAATTTCGTCGCATAAATCGGCGTCAACGGACTAAATTTCGTCAACAAATGCCGACATGCCCCAATGTGGTCCAAATGCGCATGTGTAAAACAAATTGCCTTCACCTTGTCTTTATTATCTTCCAGATACTTAATATCTGGCACCATATAGTTTACTCCAGGATAATCCGCACCCGCAAACAACGACCCCATATCAATCACAATCATCTCCCCCTTATATTCCACGATCGTCATATTCTTACCAATACCAAATTCCCCCACCCCACCTAACGGAATAATCCGTACCGCCTCTGGATCGGGCCGCGCCGCCTTCAGTTGCGCATTCGTTACCTGCGCCCCATCATAACCATTATACCGACTCTTATTCACTGGCACCCCAATAATATGCTGCGTTGCCTGCGCATTCACATCCTGCGACAACATCCGCTGGTGATGCACCATTTCCCCCTTACGTACCGAAACTCCCAGCCCCACCTTCTTAGCCGCCGCCTTAGATTGCCCCTGTGAGGCATTTTTAGCCGTTTTTGAGCCGTTTTTAGCCGCAACCGCCTTACCGCTAGACTTTTTTGCTACCCCCACCTTAGCAGCCCTGTGTGCACTTCCAGCGGCATTTCGGCCATTTTTCGTCCCTTCTCCAGACTTCCCAGCACCCCCTTTTGCCCCCTGAGCACTCCTCGCACCCCTAGTAGCGCTTTTTCGCACCAAGGCCGCATCCTTACCTCCTTCAGCAAAATTACTGTTAAAATTGCGATTCTGCGCCTCCTCAAACTGTTTTTTGATATCTGGCAAGCGTTCGTCTCGCATTTTCATCAAACGCGCACGTCGCTCTGCCTCTTCCTGTTTATTCATATTTTCCTCTATTAATTACTTATTTTCTCTTGAAATCTCGTTTCCCCAGCGCTATACCTCAAAACGCTCCTAATCTCCTCAAGATTCCCCTGAAGTCCAACCCCACTTCCTTCATTACCTCCATTATAGCAAACCCCCACCCCATTGTCAACCATAAAAAATAGCACTCTACATATCAGAGTGCTAAAATTCCTTACGCCTCCGCCTTCATCAATAAGCCAGCCAATCCTAGCACTATCAAGCATTTTACTGCAAAAAACAAAAATACAATCGTCCCGGCGAGCAAAGATGCCACAATCTCATTAATCTCATTCCAGTCACCAACAACCGCCGTAGCAAAAACTACTTCTACAGTCGCAGCTACGAACAATGCTATCTCAAGCGCGCCTAACCACCATGTCCGCCAATAATCAAATTTATGCTGATTCCCACAATGAAGCCGAATTTGTCGTACTAGCCCCGTATATACCAGTGCTACTACTGCTAAGGGTATTGCACAATTCGATTCCCAAAGTGCAGCAACCAGACCAAACATTCCTCCAATCAATCCCAGAATCAATATGTTTCTCCACTTCAAAGCAGTCAGCATGCATATTATTCCCTTTGTCATTTTCTTAAAAAATACTTTCAAATTTCGTTCCCTCCCTTTTGACGTAAGTTATTTGTTAAAGATCTAAAACTAAGCTAAATTATGGCACGTCTATTAAATTCTGTCAAGAAATTCGCGTACTTTTTCTTCCGTCTTAAAACTCAGACTCACCGTCCGCCCTCGAATCTTCACCATTGCACCATATTTCTCCGCCAAACGCGACTCATCTTTCAAAAATTCATTTACCTTTACCGCCGCGCTCGCGCTTTTCTTCCCCGCCTGCCGCTTTTCGGCCATATAATGTTCAACCTTACGCGCCGACCACCCCTCATCAATCATCTTAGGCAAAATTTCTTTTACCACTTCCGGTTCCGCCGCAATCAACGGCCGCATTGGACCTTCCATCAAATTATGCTCTTGCATCGCCCGTTTCGCTTCTTCCGGTAATTTCAAAAGTCGCATCGTATTCACCACGCTCGCCGAACTCTTCCCTACTCGCTTCGCAATTTGCTCGTTGCTCATATTAAACTGCGTCTTCAGCTTTGCATAGGCCGTCGCTAGCTCAATCGGACTAAGATCCTCGCGCTGTGCATTTTCCACAATTGCCATCTCTAACCGCGACTGGTCGTCCAACGTCCGTACGATACATTGCATTTTCGTAAGTCCTGCTAACTTCGAAGCTCGCCAGCGTCGTTCGCCCGCCACAATCTGATATTTATCTCCCACTTTCGTCACCACGATCGGCTGCAATACTCCGTGCTCTTTAATCGAATCCGCTAGCTCCTGCAAACTTTCCTTAGCAAATTCCTTGCGCGGCTGGTTCTCATCCCGCACAATTTGCTCAATCTCAATTTCTGCCAACTTACTGACGTTTTCATCCTCTTGACGCGTTGGATCAAATTCCTCTTCCACCAAATTCGTCGGAATCAAACTCTCAAACCCCCGTCCTAGCCCCATACTCTTTTTTACCATTCTATATTTTTGCCCTTTCCTCTACTTCTCTCGCAAAATCCCGATATGCCTTCGCCCCCTTGCTAAATTTGTCGTACGACCCCACTGGCACTCCATGGCTCGGCGCCTCTGCCACTCGTACATTGCGCGGAATTGTCGTTTCAAACACTTTCTCTTTAAAATACTTTTTCACCTCCGCTAATACTTCGCTCGACAAACTCGTTCGTTTATCATACATCGTTGCGAGTACCCCCAATAGTTTCAAATCCGGATTCATCGCTTTTTTCACCATTGCCATACTCTCGAGCAACTGAGCCACCCCTTCGAGAGCATAAAACTCTGTCTGTACTGGCAAGAGTAAATAATTCGCCGCAATCATTCCATTCACCGTCAAAAGCGACAAACTCGGCGGAGAATCAATAATCACATAATCATAATTCTCACTCTGTTCTTCAATCACCCGTTTCAGGACTACAAATTTGCCCTTCATTCCTGCCAGCTCTACTTCCGCATTCGCTAATTGAGGCGTCGTCGGAGCCAAGTCCAACCCCTTAAACTGTGTCTGTACTAAGATATCCGCTAGGCTTGCCACCCCCAACATCACCTCCGTCATACTGGCGTCCATATTACTCTTATCGACCCCCAGCCCAGATGTCGCATTCCCCTGCGGATCAATATCCACCAAAAGCACTCGATTCTTATCTTTTGCTAGATAATACGCCAAATTCACCGACGTCGTCGTCTTACCAACGCCACCCTTTTGGTTCGTAATACAAATCACCTTAGCCATAACTATTTTAATTATACCACACCTTATTAACGTTTTACGTTTTTCTACGGCTCAATTTTCTTAATATAAAACACATCACTCGTCACCACCCGCGCCACATGCTCCACATCTTGCAATCCCGTCGCATTTTCAATCATTTTTATCATCTGCGTCTCATCATAATCATCATTTACCACCACGATTAATCCATTCGACAAATTCCTCCTCTGCAAAATCTTCTGAATTTGAGCCTGTTTTTCTTCTTCTCTCCCCTGCAAATCCTTCACAATATATGACTCATCTAGCTCCCGAAATAGCAAAATATCATTCAAAAACACCCAATCCCCCTTGCCTTGCGTTAAATATAGCGCCGGCACATTTTCGTGCTTCTGTATCCATTCCACTACTTCCGCCCGTTCCGTATACATCGTGTCTGGCTGCACTCCAGTTAGTACTGGCATCACTGCAAAAAACACTATACCACCAGCCATCATCCAATTCCGCCATTTACCGCCCCCCCCCCATACCAAACTCATCACCTGCCACAGCGCCATTACCACCAGCATCATCATTAGCCCGCACACCGGCGCCACATATCTCAACTCAATAAATGGCGACACCGCAGTCACAATCAACAAATAGAACAACGACGGTACCAATACCATTACAAAATTCCTACGCCGTTCCATCTTCCAGCTTACCTTCTCCCTCTTCGCCAGTGCTCGCCCACCCAAGAACAACAATCCCAAGATCGCCACCAGCAAAAGATAATGGAACGCATACTTATCTACCACCCCCAAATATTGCCACAAATCCCCCAGCAACATCCCCGGATGCGTAAACCGCTCCAACACACCTCCACCCCGATTACTAAAGAACAAATGCTGCACCGACCACGGCCAAATCACCAAAGACACCGCGCCCGCTACCGCCAACGCCCCCAAATACCCCCACCATTCCTTCCAACGCTTTTGCTGAATATAATATACCGCAAAATACCCCACTAGCGCCACCAAGAAGAACGCATAATAATACTGCGTCAGTACTCCCGCCAGTGCCACCAAACCAATCAATAGTAATAACCATTGCCGTTTACCCACCTCAACATCCAGCTCAAGCTCTTTCTTCCCTTCAGCATTCTTTACTTTCTTCGATACCATCTTCGCCTGTTTTGGCGTTACTTCAAGCAACCTTAAATGCAGATACGTTGTCAACAAAATCCACATCGTCAAAAGCTCATACATCCGGATATAAATCACCGTGCTCACCGTCGCTAGCCCAAGCACCACCACCGCCGTTAGGGCCAGCGCTTTGGCTTTTCTAGCGCTCCATTCCCCTCGTTTCAGTCCTAAAATTCTCCCGATAATCACATAAATCAGCACCGTATTTACCGCCGCAATCACCATATTTAGCACAATCCCCGTCCACTTACTAAACTGCCCCGGCGTCAACTCCATCCCCAGACGCAACAACAAATAAAACAGCGGCGGATGCACATCATTTTTCTGATTTTCATACACCGGTGCAAAATCACCCTGCTCATCCTCATTTACCACCAAATAGTCATCATAATATTCCGGCGTATGCCAATTCCCATAAAATTCCTCGTCCTCATACAGCTGCACCCGGTCGTAATTCGCTAAGCCATACGAATAAATCTCATCCATATGAAAATACGCCTTTTTCGCCCCTATCACTGCATAAACCGCCGTCTGCACCAAAATAATCGCTACCAACCATAACTCTGCCCACTGCCAAAACTTCCTTTTTTCGTGCGCTTTCTGTATTTTTTGCACCCTACGCCTCCTTCTTTTACCTCAGTATAGCATAAAACCCCATCAAAAATCCCCTATTCTTTTAAAACAGGGGGATTTTCTCTATATTCTACCCGATTTTTTCAATCTCAATCATCGAGTATTTCTGGCGATGACCAGTCTCTTTGTGAACACGCTTTTTCGCCTTGTAGCGAATCACGCGGATTTTCTCACCTTTTACTAATTCCTCGACAACCTTTGCCTTAACTTTCACGCCCTCAACTTCTGGTTTACCAACCGTCGTCTTGTCGCCATCAATTACTAGCAAAGCACCAGTTTCGAGCTCTTTTGTGCCTGCCGGAAGGAGGTCCACCCGGAGGGTCTCTTTCTCTTCGACCAGATATTGCTTCCCGCCGATGAGTACAACTGCTTTCTTCATAATTTCCCTTAAAATTAATTATCTCTAAACATTTTAGCATGCTTTATCTAAAAAGACAAGGTGTTTCATACTTTACCATACGAAACACCCTATACTTCCATTATATCACACTTAGCGCCAAAAGTCAATAGTTTTTACGTCTTATTTCTTCCCCTTCACGCTATGTTTGGTCTTCTTAACCGCTTTTTTGGTCTTCAGCCAGTACCAAACCAACGCCACTAGCAGAAGCACTACAACCACCGCCAAAGTAATCTCCATCGGCCCCGTACTCGGCAACTTATCTGGCACTACCGGTATATTTGGCGTAGTCGGCTCAATCGGAGTTTCTGGCACCGGCTCCGTATCATCCGGCACCGGTTCCCCATCAGCCACCGTCTGAATCGTATAAACTACCTGACCGGAATAGCGATCACAACCCTTAATGCCACCATTTAATTCATCAAGACCAATAAACGTTCCTTGCGACGAGAACAAATTCGTTGACAATACAGAGCCATTCACCGGCCATTGATTATAAATCTTTGCTGAGCCCGTCACATAATGTAATGTTACCGCCTCTTTTGCCGTCACATAGGCCTCATCCCAGACTGCTTCCGGATCAGTCGTCGAGGAGGTAATTCTACCAGTAACCGCTCCTCGCTCATTTTTCGCAAGCTTTTGCGGAAAACTACTTGCCAAACGAGTATCAAAAGCAATCCCTACATAATCATGAGCCTTATCATTATAAGTTTCCGAAGCATCATTATGATAATAAATATATACTTCATACTGCTTTCCAGGCTCAATAATTATCTCGCTACTATATTCACGCCCTGAATTCTTCTCCTCAATTCGCACAAAATCGCGTTCATCACCTACTGCAGCATTATTTGTAATCGAATTAAACACCGCATGATCCGCCGGTTTCTCATTTGTATAGGTTGGACGCTCCGGGCCCCACGCCGAAACCCCCGTCACTTGCAGAAGTGGTAAAATAATCGCCATCACTCCCGCAAGTGCACCTGTTTTTATATTAGTATTTTTCATTTTCCTCCTTACCTAAGGTGTTTATTATCCTAAATTATCCGCCCAATTTTCCCGTTCATTTTGCGACATTGAATTAGTTATTTCACCTTGATTAGCTGCCTCCTGATTCTCACGGTTCACTCCTTGTTGTTCTTCACTGGCCTCACTATCATCCTGCTGGCCAGCCTCTGTTGATTCATACACATTAGTTGTTGGAATAGAAGTATCTTCCGGTGTTACATCATAAGTCCCGGTTAAATTACCTGTTATATCCCCCTGTGGAATCATATTGCTCTCATTCTGATTCGAAGGAGTTACAATCGTACCTGGAACATTATTATTAATCGTCGAAGAGGGAGTTTGTCCAACCGGATTCGTTTGCCCACCATTCTCCACTACATTAATCTGATTTTGCGGATCTTTCTGTTTAATCTGTTCCTCAGTCGGCTTTTCCTCTTCAACCGGAGGTTTCTCTTCCTCAACTGGAGGCTTCTCTTCCTCAGTTGGAGGAGTTTCCCCTTCCTGCTTGTCATCGGGAATCTCCTCATCAGGCTCCCCTTCATCCTTATCCGTCACTTCTTCTGGGGTATCCGTCTGCTCAGGAGTTTCCTCTGTTACCGTTTCCGTAATCACCACATTCTCAACCGGCGTACCAGTCTCAGTTGTTACATAAGTTGCCGTTGGATCTGCCAACTCAATATTAGTCTGGAACCCACAATCCATATTGAGATCCAAAGAGCCCATCTTCACCCCATTTTCGTCATATAGATCAATATTAAACTGCTTTTCTCCGGTCCTCTGTACGATATCGTAACCCAAATGCATCGTCTCCGGCGTAAAATTGCCCGTTTCATCCTCCATCGTATACATATACGACGTTAATTCCTTATCGTACTCCTCATTAAAGGTTGCGCTAGCCTTACTCTGTTCATTCGTCAAAAGCTTCGTCAATATCTCAATCGCCCGTTCCTGGATCTCTCCACCAGCGTCACTATTACTGATAAGCGCATCAATCGCTGGCCCATCTTGAATCAAATCCCCCGTTTTTTGAATATTAATCCCACACTGTTGCCAAACAGGCTGCTCACACACGGCAATATACGATGCCAACGCTTCCGGCTGAGCCGTCGCTATCGCAATAAGCTCCCTAATTGAACCATCCACATCACCATAAAACTCAGCCCTACTTGGAGCATAATTGTTATAACGCAACTTATTCTCGAAATCCAAATAATATGACGCATACTCCGATTTCGCACCATTAGCCGCTACTTCATAAGTATGACCATCAAACTCATCCGCCCCCAACCCCAAGCTCTCAAGCTTCGCCTGCTGATCTAACCTTCTCGAATCATTCTCATCTATCCCTACAGCTTCACTGCGCGCATTCACTTCCGCCGCCAGGTCTTCGTTACCGTCACCATTTTCCTGCCTATCCACAGATTCCATCGAACCAGCCAGCCGCTGTGCCGCTTCAGCGTCAAAACTCGTCGCCACAGTCGCCGCACCAAATACCGACAACCCCGCCAAAAGCCCAGCAATCTTCCTCGTCTGCTTCTTCGCAAACCGTTTCACCGCATTCCATGCGCCCTTCAAGCCTTTTTCCTTCTGCTCGCCAATTTTTTCAAACACGCCATCCGCTAAAGCATTGTGCCAGACTTCATACGCTGCCGCCGTCTGCTCGAACCGCATCGCAAATTCTTTCTCCGGCATTGCCCCATCTGGATCCATACTTTTACGCAACCATGCTTGACGATCCTTCGCTCGCCCAAACGCCGCATAAAAGTCATCATTACTACTATTCCGACTCTCTGCTTTTGTGTCCCCAGTTTCTTCCGTACGCCCTGTCTTGACCAAAGCTTCCGCCCGTGCTTCCTCCAACCGTTCTAACTTCTCTTGCAGCTCACGGTATTTCCCCACTTCGGTCATTTTCTGCTCCGCCCACGCCGCGATTTTCGCCTCATCTTCCGCGTTGAACTCCTCACCAATCTTCCTTTGGCGGTCGTCCATCACGTCTTTTCCTACAATCCCCATTTCCCGCTGCGCTCGGTTACGCAAGATATTCATCAGGGCATTCCCCGCCATTAGCTGCGCATACTGTGGTAACTCTCCATCCGCCACTTCCATCGCTTGCAAATCAGCCTCCAGCGCCGCCTTCTGCTGATTGTATACATCATCGTCCGCCAAGTCCAAATTTTCAATCTTCACCGATTCGGCATCCACCGCATCACTACTCAAATCTTCCCCCGCGCTCGCCGTACTGTCATCCAAATCCCCCATCGTCGCCAAATAGTTATCCTTATTCTCCGCGCGCTCAGCCATCTTTCGATCATAAAATTCTAACAGCTCCGGCATATCCATCGCCAAAGCTGCCCGCTCCACGTTTGCCCGATTCACCTTCGCCAACATTTCCGCTGACGGGTTCTCATTCTCTACTTTACGATTATCAAACTCCGCCAAAATCGCCTCTTGCTGCTCTGGCGTCAATTCCTTCGGCGCCTCTACGGCCACTTCCTCACCATTCGCATACTGCGCCATATCAGTTGACTTAATCTCCGCCGGCATCCCAGGTAATTCAATCCCGTGCTCTTTAGCATAATTCTCTAAAACTTCCTTACTGTGCCGCAAAGAATCCACCTCACGTTCTCTTTCCGCTAGCAACGTTCCGTCATTCTTTACTACTTCCGTCGCCATTTTACGCATCGCCGCGGCATCCGAACTTTTATCCGCAAACTCCTGCACAATCTGCTCATATCTTGCCTCTAGCGGCTCACCATTCAGAATCTGTTTCACCTCCAGCTCCGCCACTTCTTCCGCCAGCGGCGCTTCCTTCACATCTTCACTGTCAACTCGCTCCGCCACCGACAAAGTCTTATCCCCCAATTCACGCAGCCGCTCGCGTGCCTGGTCAATTTCCCCCGCCAGCTCCTGCTTACGTAGCGCCCGGAATGACTCATTCGGAATTGTCCGCTCCGCACTATTTAGCAGAGCTTCCTTCTGCGCTATTTTCTCACGCAGACGTCGAGCCTCTTCCAACTTAGCTTTTTCTTCGTTAAAATCTACAATCTCCGCCCCACCCTTATCATCCGTATTGCTATTATCACCTGGATTTAATGCCAAATTCCCCACCGTATTCCAACTATTATTACCTTCGCCAGTCGCCCCAAATCCCGAAAATCCAGTCTTTACTTCACCTGCCATCTTATGCTACCTCCGCCAAGAAACCAGCCCGAAACGCCTTCATCGCCTGCGCCGCTGCAGCCTCATAGTCTGCATCCGAATTCTCAAACACCGCCTCAACTTGACGCGCCGTCGGATTCCCATTCATCAAATCGCTCAAATTCATCAATTCATCATCCGAAAGCGCCCTCAGCATCGCCTTCTCAATCTGTGTATTTAGTTCACTCTGTAATTGCGCCCGTAGCATCAGCTTCTCTCGTCGATCCATGTCGCTCAAACCTTTATCCTCAATCATTTTATTCACAAAAGCCGATAAGACTTTTTCGCTAGTTGGTGTTATATCCGGCATACGGTTACCTTTCTTTAAGTTAGATGACAATAACTTTCCCTCAGTTTAGCACAAGTATTTCCTCATGTCAAAAACCTTATGCTCTTCCGCATAGCAATGCTGTAACTCCGTACAACACCTTCAAATCACCAAAACTACCCCGCCACAATCAAAACCACCCCTTCAAGGGGTGGTTTGC
>CAOZKB010000012.1 GCA_948571325.1 uncultured Candidatus Saccharibacteria bacterium
CAGTTGGCTAGAGCGCGTCTTTGACGTAGACGAGGTCAGAGGTTCAAATCCTCTATCGCCCACCACAGTAACTGTGGGCCGGTAGCTCAGCTGGTTAGAGCACGGGCCTTTTAAGCCCGGTGTCGAGGGTTCGAGCCCCTCCCGACTCACCAAACAAGTTGGTTCGTTAAGATTTTGTAGAACAAAATCTTTGTTTCCTTACGGAAACGGAGGGTTTCTCTTGAATCCAAGGGATAACGAGCCCCTCCCGACTCACCAAGGAATCGAGTAAAGAAAATACTTGTATTTTCTTTCGAGATGACGCAGGCGAGTGATGATTTTACCATAGTAAAATCAGTTCGCCAAACAAGTACTCGGGGCATTAGCTCAGTTGATTAGAGCGCTTCGCTGGCAGCGAAGAGGTCATGAGTTTGAGTCTCATATGCTCCACCAGGATTTGAAATTGTTGAGAATATCTTTTGTGATATGTTGCGAAAGATATTTTTGTTTGATATAATATAAATATGGAAGGCAGAAAAGAAAAAGTAAAACAGGCAATTGCCAACGAAAAATTAGAAGGGCTAAATATTTCTAAAAACACAAGAGAAACTCTTGATGAATATATAGCTGGCAAGATCTCTGCAAAAGAAGCAGCTCAGCAAGTATACGATCGCTACGGGGTAAAATAGTGTCAGAATTCGTCGATCCATACATTGACCCGAAAACTGGCATTTTACGAAATCTAGTTGGAGCGACAACTTATCCAGAACTACGAAAGGCGGAGGGTGATATTGTTACGCTTTCTGAGATTTCTCTAGACGACATCCCACATACTGTGAATTTAGTTGAATTACAGGAAATCCATAAAAGGTTATTTAGTAAAATCTATGACTGGGCGGGAGAGGGCGCTCCAGGCATATGAACGACGGAAGTCGGGTGATACTTCGTACCGTAAAGACCTGAAAATACCGCCGGAAGTATACCTAATAGCTGAACTAGGATATTACTACGGCTGGGGTGCGATAGAAGCGGCGAAGAGGGGGCATGTAGAGAGCTTTGAGACCGTCAATAAAAACGGAGAACGTATAGAAAAACGCACTAAAATTGCCCTTACCATGGAAGAAATTGCCATACTAGTGGAAGCGGCACATAAGATTTGGTATGGGAAGATCGTAGACCAGGCCAGAGGCATGCAAATCGCCACTGGCAGCGTAATGTCGAAACACCCAAATGCAACTTTTAATCAGGGTATTAAACCATTCGAGAAGAGGGCGAGGGTATGAATCATACTACACGGATAGTGGCCGCAGCTAGTTCTTGTTTTTTACATTCACCTTATTCTTATGCTGCTTGTACAGCCAGAAAGGTAACCAAAAAGGGGAGAGCACAATGATTAAATACCACTTTAGAATTATCCAGATTAACCATATCGGTCCCCAAAGCGGGATAGTCAAGTATTTCACAGCTTTATACTCAGCTCCATCCAGTGGCGATGTAAAAACTATCATACACTCATTATACCATAATTGGAAGAATATTTCATGGCAGAAATAGGAACGGTAACATATAAAGTTAGTCTAGATACAAGTGACTTGAAAAATCAACTCAATAAAGTTGATCAGACAATTAAGTCGACTACGGAAAAAACATCAGACAATGTGGCGAAGCATCTAGATGAAATACCGAAATCTGTAAATAAGACCGCAAAAAAATACATCCACTATTTTGACTTCCGTGTTGGGCTCAGTAATAGAAAGAGCTTACAACAAAATAGCAGATAGTATTACTAATTCTCTCGACGGTGCTATTAATAGGGTTGATGCTCTAAGCAACTTTCCAAAGGTAATGCAATCTTTGGGATATTCCGCAGATGAGGCAGGGTCGTCTATTAGCATTATTTTATATCCTTAATTATAGCATAGAATTGGGAGGTTTTTAATGGCTAAGTCAGAACAAGCCGGTTCTGCAATATGCGCTATGTCTGTAACTCTCTATCTATGCGATTTACTAAAACCGCATGAGCGATGAACCTGACAAAAATTACCTCCCCAGCCTTTCGTCTAGGGAGGTGGTTAAAGTTAATATTTTGTGTTTTGTGTGCTGCGACCAAAGATTAGCGGCGGTTCTTGCGACAGATGAGGTAGATAGCGAAGCCAGCTACTGCGCCAAAGGCGATTAGGCCAGTGAGCAGATAGTCTAGACGGGAAATGTTTAAATTCTCAAGCATCGAACCAGTATTAGGCACCTCTGGAGTGTTACCTCTGAGTTTATAAGTAAATGGTACAGTGTCAATAGAGAGGATTACATCATTTTCATCGTAAGTTACCACAACAGCGCGGTAATCTCCCTCTGGCACACCATATTCTTTGAATGGCAAGTCGATAAGTAATTCACCAGTTTCGGGGTCAATAGCGCTTTTGTCAACGATGATTGGATGCTCCACGCCATTTTCGTCAACGAAAACGGGATTGTTATCCTTGTCGTAAACCTGGACTTGAATTTTGTCGACCTTTTCGTTTACTTCGGCTTTTAGTTGCGGATCCTCATTATCATTCAGACCATTGTAGTAAACGTTGATAGCGCGATAAGCGAAAGCAACAGTATCCTCACGCTGAGCACCATTATTGCCATAAGCAACGCTAGTGAGGCGATAATTATTAAACCCGCCATAGCCGTCTAGGTTTACCGTGAAGGTATTAACGCCGGAATTTTCCGTTGGTGTGAACGAGCCAACCGGCACGCGTACTTCTTGACCATCGGCATTGCTGTAAGTTAAGAAATATTCGATTTTGCTAGCTTGACTATAGCTACTACTAATTTCTAGGTCCGGCTTAACTACGATGTCGCCATCACGCGGGGCATTGATGCGGTTATTCATATTAGGCTCGCCGACCACAACCTGCACATCAACGTTCCCTTCCTCAGCGGCCGAAGCCTCAGGAGATGGTAAACCGTATGCCACAAGTGTTAGCAGAGCAACCAGAGCTAAGCCAACCATACCCAAAAAATGTTTTTTCGTTTTTTGCATATCCTACACTCTTTCTTATTATTTTTTATTTTGAATTCGCATGAGCTCCGTCTCGCAGAATACCGCTCGCAACAGTATTACGGAAACTCGACGCAAACTCAAATTACTTTAAACAAGTAGTCGCGATTTGCGTTCTTTGCGCTTTCTGATTATGATTATAATCCAGATAATTACGACTGTCAACAATAAAATTAACAAAAGCATAATTGGAATCGGCATAATCACCACAATGTGCGTTTCGGAAGTTTCGGCGTTAGCTGCAGTGACTTTAAACTCTACTTGGAAGATACCAAGGTATGGGGTGTTATCCCAATCAACGTCAACATTATATTCAATCCCTGGATACGTAGCAATCTCGCCAGAACGCTCATCCAAAACTTTACCAAAGAATGTCTTAGCTGTGTAGCTATAATGAGTAGTAAAGTCGGTATTACCAGTATTTTTAACGGTAGCATGAGCGGTAAGATTACCGCCGAGTGAAAAACGTTCGAAACTGTAATCATTAATTTCGGCAGTTTGGCGAGTATCACCAATTGAACGGCCAGCAATCACGGTTGCGGCACGAGCTACAGTGTTGATACCGGTACCACTAGTACTACCACCGCCAACTACTTCCGCCCAGACTGCGGCCTGCTGCATTCCACCGGGGACGTCCTCTGGCACAGTAACTCGAAACGGAATTTTAATAGACTCGTCCGGCTTGAGTTCGTAATAAACCTCTTCGGCATATTTACCCTTACCATCATCAAAAGTTACCCAGCGAGCGATTTGCGTATAAGTCGAATCAGAATCGGTGAAGCTGACTTCATTGTTTGCACCGGTGACTGAATGTGGCGTAACATACATACGAAAGCGGAAGGATTCTGTGCCGATATTCTTTACTTCAATATAACAGCCATATTCCGAGCCAGTAGTACAACGACGCGAATCACCATCGAGAACATCGCCTCCTTGCATAGTTACAGTAATAGCAGCTGGAGAGACCTGAATCCACTTAGCTGGAGTAGCATTCTCCTCTTCGCCCTCAGCGTAGGCGGCAGTAGGCGCCAGAACGGCGCCTAGCAACATAGCTGCGACAGCGAATAAGTTGATAAAAGTTTTTTTCATGATTTTCTCCTATTTGTTGCGTGTGCGCACGCGGTTAACAATCCAAAATACGGCCGCAAAGATGATCAAGAGAATGATAAACAAGAACCAAATTGGGCAAAGGAAAACGATTTTTTCAGTCACAGACTCTTGGTCAAGAATCGATACAGTTTGCTTAACTCGGAAAATACCAAGTGTTGGTGCTCCTTCCCAAATTTGAGTATTAAAACGACTAGTATCTGGGAGTACAGTTGCGGTAGTTGGATTTTCCTCGTTAGTATAAACCTCTTCGTCGCCAAATAACCCAAAGACCTGCAAAACATAATTAGCCTCGGCATGTACATTCCCTGTATTTTCAACTACGGATGAAGCTGTGATGGTAGGGTTGAATGAGATAGTAGGAATTTTATTATCACTAATCTTAGCACTTTTGATTGTGTTCCCCTCGATCTGTGAATAGATGACGAAGCCGATTTGTTTGGCAACTTCAACATTGGAACTTTCGGAATCAGCATCAGAGTTTACCATCTGAATCAGAATTGCGGCGTATTGACCGCCAGAAGGGGCATCGGCAGGAACTTTGATGGAATAATGGACAATAGCCTCTTCGCCTGGTGCAACCGTGCCGGTTTCGGGCGTAATCGTTAGCCATTTGGCCATATAGCTGTAATTACTATCGGTTTCAAAATCCGGCGTATATTTATTGTCGGCAGTGTTGACAGTATACGACGCGGCAACTGCCTTATAATCAAATTCTTTAGTACCAGCATTTTGGACTTTTAGCTCACCAGAGTAGGCTTTGCCCGGTGTAAGCTCACCAATTTCAGCCTTGGCCGGCGTGATACGCATTCGATAAGTATCGCCTTCTTCGGCCGCTGCCATTCCGCAAAAACTGCTTAACGTTAATATTGTTGACAAAATAAGTGCACTAAACACTCTACGAAAAGTTCTTAGAACTTTCATTTACCTCCTTCACTTCAATCTAATGTTAATTATATAGCAGAGAAGAGAGAAGCGCAAGAGGTTTTCTCACAGAGATTAGTACTACGAAAAAACACCCCCGGAGTGGAGGTGTTTTTGGGTAGCTAAAGCCTAATTAGTTAGCAGTAGCAGTCAAGGTGACGGAACCAGTGTAGGTACCAGCAGCTTGGTTTGGCGCCACGGAGACGGCAAAATTGAGATCGTACGTGTCACCTGCTTGGGCAGAAACCGCAGATGTGTTGGCAAATGACTGCGCAGTGGTACTGGCGGCTACGTAGTCGGTAATCGAGCCAATCTTATAGCCCCAAGCGGAAGTGCCATTCGCTGGAATAGCGCTTGCGCCAGTGGATGGGATAGCATCTGTATCGCCAGAGAGCAATCGTGGTTGATCAGCTTTAATCGTAGCGTTATAACCGGCTTCGTTGTTGGTATGAACTGTGATCACAGTGCCACCTTCAGCCATTTTAGAGCTAGTAGCTTCGCCAAGATCAACGGTAGTTTCCTTAGCGGTAATCTCAATTGACTGACCGACCTCAACAGTGAGGTTAACTGTTTCAGTATCCTCGAGGGCATATGAACTTAGTGGCATTGCAGCAACGCCAAGACCAGCGACCACACCCAAGGCAGCGATGGTTTTTGTCATTTTGGACATATTTTTACCTTTCGTTTTTATTTATGACCTTTTGTACTTTTTATTATACATAAGTGATTTGGCTGGGTCAAGACTTTTTTACAAGATTTTTTAGAATTTTCGCAAAAAGGAAGCTTGCGTTTGAGGTGGAGCGTTTGGACTTAGAGTCTCGAGTGAAGCTTAAAGCAGAAATGTAAACATTTCCGCCACTCGGACTCCTACGGAGTTCAACCCTTTAGGTTGCTCCGGGCGTCGCCTCAGATAGAAATACTCCAGCCTTGGCTGGAGTATTATAGTGGGGTTGGGTTTTGTGTTTATTTTTCTTTGCGGCTGTGGATGCGTGAAACAATCCAGAATACGGCTAAGAAGATAATAGCCAGAATCACAATAATTAGCCAAAGCGGGATAATGAAAACGAGTTTTTCAACAATACTTTCCTCATCAAATAATTTTACCGTCTGGCGCACGCGATAAATGCCGAGCGACGGAGTTTCTTCCCATGTAATGGCGTTATAACGCTTAGTTTCTGGAAAGATTACATTTTGCTCTGGTTTTTCTTCGTTGGTGTAAACTTCTTCGTCGCTAAAAAGCGGGAAAATTTGCACTTTGTATTTAGCTACGCCGTAAACATTACCATTATTTTCGACTAAGGACGAAACTTGCAGATCGGGGTTAAGGATGATTCCTGGAATATTATTCTCGAGAATCTTGGCATTTTTAGAAATATTACCATCGACGTTACCGAAAACCAGAAAACCTAAACGTTTAATTGCTTCAAAACCCGTAGATTCTTGATTGTCGGCGTTCTGCATAGTAACCATGATGACGCCGGCTTGCAAGCCACCGTGCGCATCGGCGGGAACTTTGATCGTATAGTTAATGAAGACTTCTTCGCCAGATTTCACAGTCGCTTCGGTAATATCAGTGGTCATCCACTTTGCGATGTCATTGTACTGAGTTTCTTTTTCGTAGTTTGGGTCGTAATCTTCGCCTTCGACGCTATAAGGTGTAAAATCAACTGAAAAACTAAAATCTTCCGTACCAGTATTCTCGACGGAGAATTTGCCAGTGCGGATATCACCAGGTTTCAGGTCCTTCAAGTTGTCCTGACCTGGGGCGATGTCCATACGATAAGCCGGGCGCTCATCTACCGCATACGCCGAGCTAGACGAAAGAGCGATGCTTAGTGCGGGTATTGCCAAGAGTGATATGGCAGCGACAAAACCCATCAAAAGCTTTGATATTTTTTTCATTGACCTCCTTATTTCTTACCATTATACCGAATATTGTTTATTACTACAAGAAAACCGCCCCAGATGGAGCGGTTTTAAGTGTTAGTTGTTACAGGCTAATTATGGCTGCGCAACTGGCAGGTTTGTAGCGGTGAAGGTAACTTTACCTTTGTAAGTACCAGCAGCCTGGCCATCAACGATTTTAGCACCAAAAGTCAAAGTGGCAACATCGCCGCCTTCAAGCGTATTCTTATCGCTTGTCATAATTTGAGTGTCAGTAGTAGAGACGGCCGTCCAAGTATCAGGTAGAGCACTAATTGTACCGCCCTGGATGGTAGTTTGAGCTTTGTAGCCCCACGAAGAAGCAGTATCAGCATCACCCAAGGTCCCAGCAGCAATTGTATTACCTTTTTCGTTTGTTAAAGCGTCCTTTACGGTGGCGTTATTTTGTTCCGAACCAGCTGAACCGACGATGGTTAATTTGTACCCTTTAGCATTACGGGTATAGACCTTGACAGTCATTGGTTCTGCTTGATATGAGCCAGCATAAGTGACGCCTTCTGCCGGGGTGATAGCAACAGCATTAGTGCTGGCAGTAATGCTTAGCTTATCGGCAAGATCAAGTGTAAAGGTAGTATCGTCAGTAACAACACCGTCTTTGGTATCTCCGCCTTCACCGTCAATAATTTCAGCAGCGCTTGCACCCGCGATTGGCAAAGCAGCAACGCCGAGTCCAGCGACTACACCCAAAACTGCTAGGGCTTTGATTGTTTTAGTCATGACTAATCTCCTTTTTTGTTTTACAATGACTTAATGTTTTTATTATACTGGAGCGAACAAAAGTAAACAATAGGATTTTGCGGTAAAGTCTAGTTTTTGAATCGAGGTCAATTGATAGGGATTTTGTTGTATTTTTTACAACATTTGAACAAAATTGGGTATTTCTGTGAAATTCTATTGACTTTTTATGAATTGTGTGCTATAATGGAATTATAGGCTGGAGATAGCCTTATTTTTTGGAGTTTTAAAACTGGTTCTTTTAGAGAAACAGCATTACACTGTTGCAAGAAGTGGTGCAGGGTGACCTGCGATTTTTAGATTTACTGTCGCCGAAGCAGGATTTCGCCAAAATTAACGAGCAACTAACTGCTTTGCTTGATAAGGTCTTCACAGAAAGTGAGCGCGAGATTTTGTTAGCAAGATATTGCGACAGGAAATGTTAAGAAAAATCTGGGCGCCGAGAATCAGCGCCCGCTTTTTATAGTAAATCTTTGAGATATTTACCCGTGGGCGTGTCGGCTTTCTTTGCCAGTTGCTCGGGCGTACCGGCGGCGCAGACTTGCCCGCCTTTTTGGCCACCCTCTGGACCCATATCGATGATCCAGTCGGCAGATTTAATCACATGTAGATTATGTTCGATGATAATCATTGAGTTACCACCGTCCACTAATTTACCCAAAATATCTAGTAGACGCTTTACATCATCAGTATGCAAGCCGGTGGTCGGCTCGTCGAGAATATAGAGAGTCTTGCCGGTGCTACGTCGCGCTAATTCTGTAGCCAATTTAATGCGCTGAGCTTCCCCGCCAGAAAAAGTCGTGGCAGGTTGACCAAGCTTAATATAGCCAAGCCCAACTTCTTGCAAAGTTTTAAGTTTAGGAGTAATGCTTGGAATGCTATCAAAAAACTCGGCAGCCTCGTCAATCGTCATGCCTAGAACTTCGGAAATATCTCTACCCTTATATTTAACATCGAGCGCTTCGCGATTATAACGTTTACCATGGCAGACTGGACAAGTAACATACACATCTGGCAGGAAGTGCATTTCGATTTTATTCACGCCGTCGCCCTGACAATGCTCACAGCGGCCGCCCTTGACGTTAAAACTAAACCGGCCCGCCTTGTAGCCACGCAGTTCGGCCTCGGGCTGCTTGGCAAATAGTTCACGAATTTGGTTAAATACGCCAGTGTAGGTTGCTGGGTTACTGCGTGGGGTGCGACCGATGGGACTTTGGTCGATGACGATTGTCTTATTGAGATGCTCAATACCGTCAATGCGTTCATGCAGGCCGGCCACGGTTTGGGCGCGGTGTAACCGCGCTAGCAGTTCGTTCGCGAGAATCCCGTTCACCAAAGTAGATTTACCTGAGCCAGAAACGCCAGACACCACCGTCATTACACCGAGCGGAAAATGCACGTCGATGTTTTTCAAGTTGTTTTCACGGGCGCCGACCACCACTAGCTCTTTGCCGGCTTTGGGCTTACGACGTTTTTTGGGCACTGCAATGGTCGCTTTACCAGACAGATACCTACCAGTGACGGAATTATCGTTCTTGGCCACTTCATCTGGGGTACCAGCGGCAACGAGGCGCCCGCCATTTTTGCCCGCACCCGGCCCAATATCGACGATGAAATCCGCTTCACGCATAGTATCCTCGTCGTGTTCAACTACCAATACAGTATTTTTTAAATCGCGCAGATGCTTAAGCGTAGCGATTAGCTTATCATTATCACGTTGATGTAAACCAATACTCGGCTCGTCCAGTACGTATAATACTCCTTGCAAACCTGAGCCAATCTGTGTCGCCAGACGAATACGTTGCGCTTCCCCACCAGACAAAGTATTCGCTGCGCGTCCTAATTCGAGATAACCAAGACCAACATCTTGCATAAATTGCACACGTTCACGGATTTCTTTGAGAATTGGCTCGGCAATCATCGCTTCATTATCGGTAAACTGCAAATCATTTTTTAATACTTCAATAGTGGCATCGACGTCCATGTTACACATATCGACAATATTCAAACCATGCACCGTCACGGCAAGCACCGCTGGTTTTAATCTGGCACCGTGGCAAGTTTGACATTCGTGCACCCGCATAAAGCGCTCAATGTCCTTGCGGATAAAATCCGATTCAGTTTCTTTATGACGGCGCTCAAGCGTGGGGATAACACCTTCATAAGTAGACTGATAAGTCGCGCCATTACCCCATTTACCGTGTCCAGCAACACTGACTTCGTATTTCTCATCGCCGGTACCATAGAGGATTTTGTGAATATTCTCCTCGGAAATCTGACCGATTGGTGTATGCACCGAAAAACCGTGTCTCTCACCCACTACGGCCAAGCGCTTAAGCCACCAAGATTCTTGTGTCACACGATTAAAAGGCCGAATGCCGCCTTCAGCAATGGTCAAATTAGGATTTAACACTAAACTCGGGTCGATTTCTAGACGAGTACCTAAGCCAGTACAAGTTGGACAGGCGCCTTGCGGAGCGTTGAACGAAAATAGCCTCGGCTCTAGCTCCGGAATTAACTCTTCGGGATGAAGTTCACAAGCGTAGCGCTGAGAAAATGTATAAATATCCGTTTCATCAATATCATGCGATTCTATAGTGGTGCTATTGTCGTTGATTTTTAACAGTTTAATGATTCCCTGTCCAAGATCAAGCGCTTGCTCAATGGAGCCGGAAATACGACTGAGTAGATCGGGCGACATGATGAAGCGGTCAACAACAATTTCAATGTCATGGCGGTCATTTTTGTTCAACTCCGGGAACTCATCGAGTGCATAAATGATTCCATCAATTCGCACGCGCGAAAAGCCTTTGGCTTGATATTGTTCCGAAATATGTTGAAAACTACCTTTTTTCTGACTGACGATGGGCGCCAGCAGCATTAATTTGCTGCCAAGCGGCAATTTCATCACTTCATCAACAATATCTTCCACGCTGCGGCGATGCACTTCGCGATGGCAAATTGGACAGTGCGGCACGCCGACGCGCGCGAAAAGCAAACGCAAGTAATCATAAACCTCCGTTACAGTAGCGACAGTTGAGCGGGGATTGCGACTGGTGGATTTCTGATCGATTGAAATCGCCGGCGAAAGCCCCGTAATACTATCCACATCTGGCTTATCCATTACGCCCAAAAACATCCGCGCGTAACTCGACAAACTTTCCACGTAGCGCCGCTGCCCCTCCGCATAAATCGTATCAAAAGCCAAACTCGATTTTCCCGAACCCGACAAACCAGTGATCACTACTAGCTTGTCGCGCGGAATATCCACGTCGAGATCTTTGAGGTTGTGCTGACGCGCGCCACGGATTTTGATATAGTCATCGTTCATAATCTTATACATTATACCTTAAATTTTAAATTTTTGCAATTAGAGGTAAGGTCCTTGATATTATTCATCCCCACCCTGCAAACTCTGGTACCAGAGCATCAATTCTTCGGCGAAAAATTCACATTCGCTGGCGGGGCGATGGTTAAAAGTTTCGCCCTTGGCAAGTTTGGTGTGGATGTCTTCAAGTTCCTTGAGGAAGTTTTTCGATTGTTGTTCAAGGCGCGTTCGGCGGTAGGCTTCCCAATCAGTCGTTTCCTGTTCAGTAAGAGTGTTGGGGAAGTTTTTTGCTTTGTAGTGCATCAGTAGATCTGGTAAACGCTCATCTTTAAAATGCGGACGAAAATCACGCAAATCTTCAGCACCATTATTGCGCACCGCCGAGCAAAGAATTAAATCATCCTCCGGAATAAAGCCGCTATAAAGCCCGGATTCTGGATCGCTAGCGGGCGGAAACTCGGAATGCTCCTCGGCTTGCATTCGAGCAGGAAAATCAGGATGACCTCTGAGAATTTCGATATTTTTTTCAATCTGCTCGCGCGTGAGCCCGAGACGTTGCCAACCGTCATTTTTATCTAATACGCCAATCGGAGCTACAGCTGGGCAACGGTTGTATTGCAAAGTTTTAACAATGGGAAAGAAGCCGGTACGGAAAGAATCTTTGCGGCGCTCGGTGTGATGACCGTGGCCGAATTTTTCATCATAAGTACCATTCTCGGCCGCGGCCAACATTTCGTCCAGATTGTAACGCAAATCGAAGACGAGCACGTTGCCATTTTTGGCTTCAGCAAACGGATAGGCAACAGTGGTTTTTTCAAACTCACTAGGATAACGCCCAGAGGAATAGACAAACGGTTCGGGTTTTTTGAGATTGATAAGTTTTTTGACCGAACGTTTCATACGCATACCAAAGAGATAATTAAAAAGTTGCGGTTGTTTTTGCTTGATTAATTTCGTTACATCAATCAACGCCACGACATCCGCCAAGGCATCATGGGCATTTTCGTGCGAAATATTATTCAATTTGGTAATTAGCTCTAGGCGGTTCGTGGCATAACCGTCTTCAGTAACGGGCCATTCGATGCCTTCCGGCCGGAGCGCGCGCGTCATTCGCACTACATCGAGCAAATCCCAACGACTACGGCGCTCTTTCCATTGCCATTCGTAAGCGTCGTAAAAATTCCGCCACAAAGTATTACGGATGAATTCATCGTCAAAACGCACCGAATTGTACCCCATAATTGTCGTCCCAGGCGTCGCCACTTCGTCAATCAAAAACCGGCAAAATTCGCGCTCTGAGATACCGTCTTGACGCGTCATCTGTGGGGTAATTCCCGTCACCATGATAGCACTGGGGCTTGGCAAAGTATCCTCCTCCAGCTCGACCAACAAGTTAGTCGGTTCGCCGATTGGCCGCAGGTATAAATCGGTGCGCTGCCCGGCAAATTGCATAATACGGTCAGCCCGCGGATTTAGACCCGAAGTCTCCAGATCGTAGAAGTAAAAAGTTTGATACATAGGTTAATTATAACAGGTTTAGGGGAGGAAGGAGGGATTTTGCGCTTGGTTTAGGGAGGAAGTAGGGGTTTGCGTCTTAATCACCAATTCTAGAAAGTTTAAAAGCCCACCGAGTGATGGACTTTTAATAATAAAGTTCAAGAGGTATTGGCAGAGGTATTGGCTCTGCCCAGAGTCAATTTGTTTTTGCTACATCGTCGGCCGGCATCCGCCCACCGGCAGATACTGAAGCACCTTTTCGCGTTCCTTGAATGGAACGATAACCTTAAGTGCTTCAGCTCGCTCCGACTGAACGATCGTCTCCGCGACAGCTGCCGACTCCGGCTCTGATTCTGGCTCTGGCTTCAGCTCGCGGACACCCACCGGCATCTCCACGATTTCCGCCGGTTCGCTGGGGCGCTCCATAAATTGACGCACGCCCTCAGCGAGCATACCGGTGACGCTAAGTTTCTGGTCAGCAACCGCCATGACGACTGACACTGCGTCTTCTGTCGTGCAGAGCCCAGCGTCCAGAATGGCCGCTTTGGCCTGAGCAGCAGAGCAATTCTCCATCCGGCGAAGATAAGCTTCGTGCCGGTTGCGACGGATGTAGCCCGGTAGACGCCGGCGGGTGTATTCCGCCATTTTGCAGCGGGCAGCCTCCATGAGCTTCTCGTAGACTACCGCTACCAGCACAAACATGCCTGCACCAAGCATGAATGGCCAAAGACCATTCTCAACATTAGTGCCCCTGGTTGCCGCAAAAATCCAGATCGTGGCAAGACCAGCGGATACAAGTACCCAGAACAGGCGCTCCCAGCGCCAGTATTTCTTGGCGGAACGATTTAATCTGGGTCTCCACTTGTGAAGAACCCATTTTTTCACGCCGTAATGCAAAGCGCGAGCCAAACCGATCACCGCTACCACCAAAAAACAAGTTCTAAAAAATTTTTCTGCTGTCATACTCTTCCTCCTTTTTATTTATATTCCCCCACGTTTGGCGCGACGTTCTGCGTACATTTTTTGCGCCTGGGGTATGACAGTTTTACGATGAGCTTCCCAAAGCCCATCAGATGCTAAGGTGAATTTCCTCTCTGGATCCACCTTCTGGTTCCATTATAGCACACATGCTTAAAAATGTCAATACTATTTTTACATAAAATGCATAAAAATGATATTGCTACTGCTTATAGCGACGTGAACGTAAACTTTTTTGCATGATTTTTCGGATAATTCAAGGGTATTCGTGATTTTTAGCAAATGTCGGCTTATGACTTTGAAGACTTTGGCCTGATTATTGACTTATGTTTTTTGAAGGTTTAGTCTGGCTTGTTTTAGTTTATTATCTGACGAAGGAAATCGGTGGCAAGGAGAGCGGCTTGGGCGCCGTCCGCACATGCAGTGACGATTTGGCGGACGGCGCCCGCACGCACATCACCGGCTGCAAATAATCCCGGAACCACGGTTTGCAACCCCGTCGCCAGCAGATAGCCAACGGAGTTGAGTAACTGATGAGGAGGCTGATTCTTTTGCGAGATTTGTAAATCTAATTCTTGCAAAAATTGTGTTGCTGGCGTGCGACCGATATTGACAAAACAGTAATCATATTGATTAAGCATAGTGGCGGTTGGCTCAGTATTTTCAACAATCTCAACGTTAGGCTGCGCGCGTAGACGCTTTTGCAACTCTGCGTCGGCCTTGAGCGCGGAATGAGAAATGAGTGTGACTTGTGTCGAATTGCTGGTCAGATTAGCCAGGTAGAGCGCTTCTTGGGCGGCTGAGTTAGCGCCGCCGACGACGACTGTGCGCTTCCCTGCGGCCAATGCACCATCGCAAAGCGCACAGTATGAAACTGGGATGTTTAACTCAAAGTCGAGGCGGCGCGGCACGGAGCCGGTCGCGATAATAACAGTACGAGCCAAAACTGGCTCACCGTCGATAATCAACTCAAACGGTGCGGTGGGCACAGGCGTAGATATATCCTCAGGCGTATCTGGCGCGCCTGGAGCGACCGGCTCCGCGGTGTACCGCAAAGCGGTACACTCGCCGTAGGCGAGGCTGGCGCCAGCCTGGACGGCTTGGGATTTCATAATTTCGGTCAGGCTGGCGCCAGAACCCCGAAAACCAGGGTAATTTTCGAGCCGAGGAATTTGATTCAAAGTGCCGCCCACAGCTTGGCTCTCATAAATCTGCGCAGCTATGCCGGCACGGCCGGCATAGAGAGCCGCACTCAGGGCCGCAGGCCCACCACCAATGATTACGAGGTCAAAACTTGCTGTCATTTGATCGATAACTCAAATTGCTTTCTATATAAGTTTGCTAGACTAATCAAAACTTGTTGCCATAATAACTTTTACTGCTCCCCTAAAATTCGGCACCCATCCATTTCGTCTATTTAATATGCTGCGCTGCCACCAGACAACATACTATATTGCAGATATAGACTATTTAAATCTTCGTAAAGCTTCGCTAACTCAGCGTCAGTTTCAACTGCCATGACGATAAATTTCAAAGGAGAACCGGTACCGCCGCAAATTTCGCGAGTGTCGCCATAGGCTAAATCACCGTTCATAGTAATTTCGCGCACACCGCCAAGTTTCATACCAACCACCCCTTCACGCCAGCCGGCAATAGTATTACTGGTATCTTCAAGTGGCGCAGAAAGGCCAGTTGGATTATCAACATCATTAAGCGACGAATCAAAAATCTCACCGTCAGCGCACCAACCAATGTAATAAGAGAAGTAGTCGTAATCTTCTTCCTTAAGCTGTTTACCATCGCCTTCTTTCAAATCAACCGTTTTTAACCCTTCGGAATTGGCTGTATTTTTATTATAGGCTTTTACCTTAGATTTATATTTTACAAAAGTATCAAAATATTTATCCGACAAAGCCTCCGCGCGCTCGCCTGCTTCAGCAACTTTAGCATTATAGGCTTCTTCAATCTCGGCTAACTTAGCGTCATCTGCGCCAGAATTACTGCTCGAGCTACCACTCATGACGATAAATAAATAAGCAAAGACCGTTGAGCCAAGCAACAAAACAGCCACCACGATAATAATGATTCGCTGTGTCAAGCTGGTTTTTAGTTCTTTTTCGTTCATATTCCTCCTTTATACGATCTCAGCGCCGATAGTTGCGGCCTCTGCGGCAATTCTTTTCATTATAACAGAAATGTCTTGGGAATCTAGGGTTTTTGTGGGATTGGAGAAGCGGATATGGAAGGAAAGATTCTTCGTGGTGTCTTCCGGTTTGGCTTGATAGACCGATAGTGGAGTGACTTGATAAATTACGTCCTGATTAGCCAGGGTTTGTTCAAGCAGGTTAAGACTACGCCAAAACGGCGAATCAGCAGCAACTTTAAAGGTCAAATCGCGCTCAACGGGCGGGAATTTAGAGAGTTCGAGACTAGTAGGCATCTTCCGTTCACATTTCAGCAAACTATCAAGCTCGATTTCACAAGCACTAACTGGCGCAGTCAACTTGAAGGCGCGCAAAACGCTAGCTTTCAATTCGCCAAAGGCACCAATCACTTCATCGCCAACCAGGATTTCAGCAGAATGAGCCGGCTCAAAATACGGGAAGCGCTCGGCGCTGGCGGATTTCAGCGTCATTTGGGCATAACCGAGATCAACTTTTAGCTCTTGGCGTAACAAAGTCAAAATGGCTAATTTCAGGTGATAAAAATCGCTTAATGAGACAATCCCCAAGTCAGTATGCATAAGCGGGACGTTTTCTTGAGTTAGACCGAGCGCTTTATGCGTAACTTGGTTAACTTCATATAGACTAAAATCACGGTGCCCGGATTTAACATTTTCACGAATTTTGTCGATGAGACTTGGCGCGATTTGCTGGCGGAAGCATTGCAATTCTGGCGAAATTGAATTGACAATTTCGTAACTTTCAGACGGATTTTGACCAACTTTGCGGAGCAAATCACTACTGACGAAAGAATAAGTCAAAAGCTCATGCATGGCCAGTTTATCTGACAGGCTACTACGTACTTCGCGCTTTAATTCTATCATTTTGTCAATTACTGGCTCACTAAACTCTCTTTTTGGCAACGTTAATACAATATTATCATAGCCTAGCAAGCGACCAACTTCCTCGATAATGTCCTGCTTAACATGAATATCGGTGCGCCAAACAGGGGCTAGGACCTCCAAAGAGGCGTTTTTAGCACTATCAGAATCCGCAGCGCCGTTTTCTCGGTTTTGGACCTCCATCACGCGAGAATGACTCTGAGTGCCCGCTGAAGTGATTTTGGTAATTTCGAAGCCGACATTTTGTAAAGTTTTAAGGATGGTTTCGAGGTCGTAATCCGTACCCAAAAGTTGATTAATATCGCGTACAGACGCCGTAATACGCTTTCTAACGGGTTTTTGGGCGACTTCGACAATTTCGGCACTAGGTTCGATCGCAAGGCGTTTTAGAGCTTCCTCAAGTACTGACAAAGTCATCGCAGCGGGTTGCCCCTTAGTGAAGCGGGTAATTGCTTCTGAGAAAATACCGTGCGCCATCTGAGTTTTACGAAGATGGTAGAGTGAAAATGTAGCGCTTTCAAGCACAACGCGTTGCGTACTGGGGTCGATTTCAGTGTTTTTACCACCCATAGCACCGGCGAGCGCAATAGGGACGTCATTCGAGGTGATTAAAATATCTGAAGTTTGACATTCGATAGTTTTACCGTCTAATAGCTGTAGTTTCTCGCCTGGTTCGGCGGCGCGAACGATGATTTTAGGCTGCTCGGTACCACCCACGATAACTAATTTATCATAGTCGAAAGCGTGCAGCGGCTGACCAGTTTCGAGCATAATAATATTAGTCAAATCAACCAGCGGGTCAATCGCACGCATACCAGACTTAGCCAAGAAAACGGCTTCTTTGGTCAGGTATTTACTGGATTGATTATTTGGCAATTCAAATACGGCACAGGTGTATTCTGGGCAGAGTTCGCCGTCTTGAATTTCTACCGTGAGTCCACTCGGAGCGACGGATTTGCTGCGTTTAAGCTTGCTAAACAGACCCTTGGATTTGGTGTTTTCTTTAGGCTTGTTCCCTGTCTCCGCCAATTCAGCGTCTGCAACCACGTCAAAGGGACTAGGCTCGATGAATTTTTGACCTAAAATTCCGGCGACTTCGCGCGCAAAACCAATCAACCCGAAGCAATCTGGACGGTGCGTAAGGGATTTATTCTCAACGTCGAGAATTTTATCATTCAGGTCAAAAACGTCGCTTAAGGCATCACCCGGTTTAGCATCTTTAGGGTCGATTTCAGCGATAGCTTTATGCTCATTATCGAAACCTAGCTCATCGGCGCCAGCCAGCATACCGTTCGATTCAAAGCCGCGGAGTTTACGTACGCTAAGTTTGAAATTTTCGTTGCCATAAGTCTCGGGTACGATGGCGCCAGGGGTAATCCAGACCGCCAACATGCCAGCGTGGACGTTAGGTGCGCCACAGACAACCTGTACGAGGCCATTTTCGAGCTGATTGAATCTGGCATTATGCACACCGGCATCAATCCAGCAAACGCTGAGGTGAGTGTCGGGAATAGGCTCGCAATTGACAACTTTCGCAACATAGACGCCTTGATACCTTGGCGTCCAATCAATTACTTCCTCAACTTCCACCAAGCGTGAGCCGATTAGCTCAATCAACTCTTCATCCGAAACTTCTTCCGGAATTTGGACGTATTGTTTAATTTTATTGAGTGAAATTTTCATATTAGAACTCCTCCAAAAAGTCGAGTTTACCAGATTCAAAGTAGCGAACATCGTTGAGATGATATTTGAGCAAGACGAGACGATCAATACCGCCTCCCCAAGCGAATCCGCGATATTGAGTTGAGTCGATACCGGCCGCCTCGAGAACATTAGGATGAATCATACCGCAACCAAGCATTTCTAGCCAGCCATCACCCTTACCACCAAGAGAAGCGGGCTTTTCAATCAAAAGTTCAGCGGAAGGCTCGGTGAACGGAAAATAGCCTGGCTGAGTTTTAATGCGGATAGCTTGACCGTAATAAGATTCAAAGAAATGTTTTAGCACGCCAAACATTTGTCCCATGGTGGCATCACGCGAGACAAAGACACCCTCGCACTGATAAAAGGTGTGTTCGTGAGTAGCATCAACATCTTCGTTACGAAAGACGCGACCTGGGATGACAACAGCGATTTGACCACCTTGCTCAAGAGATTTACGATACTGTTTTAAGGCGCGGTGTTGCATAGTGGAAGTATGCGCAGGCGGAATAAACCCCTCGGCAGTGCGAAACGTGTCATAGCCATCACGTGCCGGATGATCTTGGGGGAAATTAAGCGCTTCAAACATATGGAATTCATCGTCAAGCTGGTTTGACTCCATAACATTGAAACCCATACCAGCATAAATACCAATCACCTTGTCAAGTTCGGTCATTAGTGGATGACGCGTACCTAGATGAAGTTCTGGGATTGGTTCATTGGGTGCGCAAGGAGCAGAAATATCGATTGGCTTAATTTCTACGCTTTCAGCGGCGCTTTCGGCTTTGGCAAGCCGCTGCAAGATATCCTGTTTTTTAGCATTAAGTTCACGCCCGAAATCACCGCGCGCTTCGGGCGGCAGTTCCCGGATTTTAATATACTCAGAATTGAGTTTTTTTAGTTCGTTTTTTAGCTGTTCTACATCCGACATATTATATATTATATCACACTTCGCCGGAATAACTGTTGGATACCTAGATTAGATGAAGATAATGCAAATGAGCGACAAAATTGCCAGCACAATCAAAACGATCCATACCCAAGCAAAACGACCAGTTTTTTTCGTACCTTCAACATATTCTTCGGCTACGTCGCGCTCTGGCGTATTGCGAGTTTGTTGCTGCGTGCGAGCACGCAGGTCAGCATCAATACGACGGTTGAGTTCGGAGTTTTTTTCTACATCATTTGACATCATAATACCCATATTTTCACTTTCATTAACTTAAATTAATATTGCTATGCTTAACTTCATTCTTACAATTGTAACACATTCGTGATATAATGAATAAAATATTAGTTTTAAGGAGGTTTATAATGGCGAATCAGAAGCCGAAAAAGACCGAGAAGACTACAAAGAAGTCTTCAACGAAACCATCAAATCCTGAAACTAACAAGGAGACCAAGGAAGTCAAAACCGAGTTAGTTTCTCAGAGTACAAAGAACTCCAGCAAGACAGCAAAGTCGAATGCTCCGTTTTCTGGTTTTTTTACGCGCAAATACGAACAAGGCGAGAATATTCTTACCATTTTTAAGACACCAAAAGTTTGGGGTGCGTTGATTGGTGAATTGATTGGCACGATGCTGCTCACGATGATTCTTTTGACCTTGGCAAGCGTTGCGCAGACAACTACACAAGTTTACGTAGTGTTTATTGCCTTAGCTGGTGTTTATACCGTGGTTGCTGGTCTATCTGGCGCAAACCTTAACCCATTAGTCACTGCCGGTATGATGGCAACTCGTCGCATGTCTGCAATTCGCGGCGTACTATATATGCTCGCACAAGTGTTAGGCGCTTGGCTTGGTTTGATTACTTTGAACGCTTTCCGTCTTGGTAGCGAGGCAGTAGTTGAGCTCCCAATCATGGATGCTGTAGCTGGCGAAAACTTCTGGGCAATTGCTTTGCTTGAGTTTATGGGCGCCATTATCGTGGGCTTTGCTTTTGCACGCCTACTTGGCTACGTTAAGAAAAACGTCTTAGCATTTTCTTTGGGGATTACCGGAATTATTTCTGCAGTATTCTTCTTTGGTTTGCTAATTGCGCAAGCATACTTTGGTCTTACTTTGGCCTGTATGTTTAACCCAGCAATCGCTTTGATGTTCCAAATCTTACCAACTTCAGCTGCCGGGATGGGCGAACTAGCGGGCTTAGCTGGCTTGGCTTTGGCAGCCTACGTTGTAATGCCAATTGTTGGCGGTATTATTGGATTCTTTGTTTCCGATATTGCAACCCGTTTGGTTGGCAAAGGTTACAACTGCGAATGCGATGATTCACAGTGCTGTGATGCAGAATAGGGCTAGATAGCCATTCCATCTACAGAAGTCTCGACACTTAGTCGAGACTTCTTGTTGGAGCTAGAAAATAATTACCTCATAGAAATAGAGGTCTTAAAAATAACGGTTCACTATAACAAAAAGGAACAATCCTGTAGAATAGTAGTTGTGATACAAACTATAACTACAAAAGGAGATTGTTCCTATGACAAGTATAACATCAATCACTCAGATTCCATCCAATTATCACTGCCACAAAAGGTTATTCAAGTTGGTCTGGGGAGATCATAAGTGTCCAGAATGCAGCAAGCCTAGACTTAAGTTCCGTGATAGTTACGAATGGTGTCCACATTGTCGGAAGAAGTTTTCCGTCAAAGGAGAAACCTTCTTCCGACATAGTAAACTATCCTATAAAACGCTCTATATGCTTGTATGGTGCTGGCAACAAAAATGGACAATCAGTGAAGTGAGAAAAGCAACAAG